>JAVEQP010000080.1:0-17398 GCA_034007585.1 Lentimicrobium sp.
ACGGGGAGATGGAGCGATGGGGTGATGGGGAGATGGAGCGATGGGAAGATGGAGCGATGGGGAGATGGAGCGATGGGGAGATGGAGCGATGGGGAGATGGAGCGATGGGGCGACGGGGAGATGGGGCGACGGGGAGATAGAGCGATGGGGCGACGGGGAGATGGAGCGATGGGGCGACGGGGAGATGGAGCGATGGGGCGACGGGGAGATGGAGCGATGGGGCGACGGGGCGACGGGGAGATGGAGCGATGGGGCGACGGGGAAATGGAGGCGTATTGCAATCTAAAATTTGATATTGAACTCTCTTTTCATGCTAAAGTAAGAGTTATGAACATAAAGTTGCCATATTTTGCATAGATAACAAGATTTAATCAGCTTAAGAACTCAGAACCCAAAGGCCGAAGACTAAAGACTAAAGACCAAAGACTAAAGACCAAAGACCGACTCAACAAATCAACACCTCAACATCCAACAAACCAACAGATCACAGATCACTGATCACTGATCACTGAATAAACCATTTTACGTTACTTTTGTCCCATGTCAGGCATTTACATTCACATACCCTATTGCAGGCAAAAGTGTCATTATTGTAATTTCTTTTCGGTGGCTTCATTCGGTACGCTACCCCTTATGTTGGAGGCCATAGGTAAGGAAATGTCGCTACAAAAAAGCTATCTTGGCGGGCCGGTGGATACGCTGTATTTTGGCGGTGGCACCCCTTCTCTACTCGAAGAAGAACAGGTGTCAATGTTGATGACATCCCTCACTAAGCATTTTACTTTTTCTCCCACTGCAGAGATCACCCTTGAGGCCAATCCGGATGATATTACCAATGCTAAACTTGCGTCATGGAAGGGTCTTGGCATCAACCGTTTAAGCATTGGCATTCAATCCTTTCGGGATGTGGACCTGCATTATTTAAACCGAATCCATTCTGCTGATAAAGCACTTAAATGTCTTGAACTCGCGAAGCAGGCCGGATTTAATAACCTGACGCTTGACCTGATTTTTGGCATTCCCACGCTAAGCGATGAAGCCTGGCTTAAGAATATTAAAACCGCTATTGATTTGGGCATACAGCATATTTCAGCCTATGCCCTTACCGTAGAGCCAAAAACCGCGCTGGAGGTAATGATAAGAAAAGGAACGGCCAAACCGGTGGACGAAATACAGACGGTCCGACAGTTCAAGCTGCTGATGCAAACCATGGAAGCCCACGGTTACGAGCATTACGAAATCTCAAATTACTGTCTGCCCGGACATTATGCCCGGCACAACACCTCTTACTGGAACGGAGTTCCTTATCTTGGTCTTGGGCCTTCGGCACACTCCTACAATGGTCAGAGCAGGCAATGGAACGTTTCTTCATTGGGCGAATACCTGAAGGAAATACAAACAGGTCGGCTGCCTGCCGAAACGGAAATCCTAACGCTACAGCAGCAATACAACGAATTTGTAATGACCGGTTTGCGTACCCGTTGGGGTTGCGATGTTTCGGATATTAAACAACGCTTTGGGCCGGATTATAGCGCTCTTTTCCTGAAAGAAGCACAAAAATGGTTGAATCAGAATCACTTACAGCAAAATGGAGGTGTCTTTACTTTGACCAGATCAGGTAAATTGCTGGCAGATGGCATCGCCTCTGACTTTTTTGTGACCGGATAAACACCAAAGGTTTTTGACACTGTCAGAACTGGCAGCACCCTCCAAAGTTCAATTCAACACAACCTGCATCTGCACCGGCTGATGGTCCGATACCTTGAAGCCAAAGGGGATGGCCTTTACCCACAATAACTCAACATTTGGGGAAAGCATATAAAAATCAATAAGAGTGCTGAAGTTGATGCCCTCAGTGTAAGGCCTGTCCACGTGCCGATTGGTTGAATGCTCCGGATCGTAAGCAAATTGCCAGCCTGCGGGAAGGAAATCTTCAGGAATAGGTGGATTAATCGGTTGAAATTTATACGTCTTTGCTATGGCTGTGGTATCCATTTCAGGTGGATTTTGATTCCAGTCACCACCTACAATCACCGCATTGCCTTTCTGATACTCACTAATGACAAAAGTTTTCAATGCAGCGAGCTCCTTTCCACGTATTTCTGCTGCATCGCTAAATGCCGAATTGTGAATATTAACCAATACAAGCTGTTTTTGGTTTTCGGTTCTAAACCTTGCAGCCAGAAAGCATCGGTTAAGCATAAACAGACTCATGGGCCAGGAATAACCAGTTTCAAAAGCATAACGGGTAAGCTCAACGGGAGCTTGCCGGCTTAGTGTCATTATTCCGGCCCTTACCCTGCCCATAGGCTCACTAACAGGCATGGGAACCCATGCCTTGTAATTCATCGCGAAAGCGGCACAATAATCATACATGTGCGCTGATATGGCTTTATACTGATTCACATTATAGCTTCTATGCGCCAGGGTATCCACTTCCTGAAGCAATAAGAAATCGGGATTATTAAACGATGAAAGCCGGCTTAATATACCCTTGAGGTAATTCTGTGCTTGTTCCTTTGTAGGTCGCGTCATGGTACCTCCTTCGTAAAAAAAATCCATTTCTTTGCCCAACCCGGCATAACCTATATTCCAGCTAATCAGGCTCAGGGTGTCTTTAACAGTTCCGGGGGTACAACTTACATTAACAGTTTCAACAGGTGCCGGTCGATAGGCAGTAATGGTCTGATATCCCAGAAAGAGCACAAAAAGTCCCACCAAAAGAACTACAAAGAGAAGAAACAGTTTTAATACTTTAGGTAGCTTCATAACGGTCAGAATATAAGGACAAATATAATAAATTCTGTAACACGAACTCCTGCTCACCTGCGGTGGACTATCAAAAAGTCACTAAAATCAGGACAAAGTAAAAATTGTTTAATTTTACCGCTATAATTAAATATCCAGCTATGCCTTTTCTCGGATCCATCATTAAAAGCGCTATTGAATTTCCTTCACGTATACCTTTTGAAAAATTACGCCGGCTTTCTCCGGCCCGAACTCAACAGGCTACACTTAAAAAGTTGTTACGCAATGCACAATACACTGCTTTTGGTGAAGCTTACGATTTTGGCGGCATGCTTAGGAAGCGGAATTTCATAGATATCTTTCGCGAAAAGGTACCCTTACACGACTACAATACCATTCATCAAAGGTGGTGGTACCGTACCCATACCGGCGAAGCTTTTGTAAGCTGGCCGGGGAAAGTGAAATATTTTGCCCTGAGTTCAGGTACCAGTGAAGCATCGAGTAAATATATTCCTGTAACTTCTGATATGTTGCGGGCCATCAAAAGAACCAGTATTCGTCAGATATTCTCCCTCGCCCGCTATAATTTTCCGCGTGATTTTTATGAAAAAGGGATTCTTATGCTTGGCGGAAGTACCCATCTTCAATACAATGGAACCTATTATGAAGGCGATTTGTCCGGTATAACCACGGGCAACATTCCTTTCTGGTTTCAGCATTTCTATAAACCGGGAAAGCGCATCTCCAAGGAACGAGACTGGAATACTAAACTGGAAGAAATCGTTAAAAAAGCTCCGGACTGGGACATAGGAGTTATCGTAGGCGTGCCGGCATGGTTACAAATACTGATGGAACGCATCATCAAACAGTATAATCTGAAAACCATTCACGATATCTGGCCCAATTTGTCCATCTATGTTCATGGGGGGGTATCATTTGCCCCTTATGCCAAAACTTTCGAAAAGCTTCTGGCCAGGCCAATCACCTACATTGAAACCTATCTGGCCTCCGAAGGCTTTATAGCCTATCAGACCCGTCCGGGAACCAATTCAATGCAACTGGTGCTGGATAATGGTCTCTTTTTCGAATTTATCCCTTTCAATGAAAGCAACTTTGATTTTGAAGGGCATTTTTCACTGGATGCTGAAACAATCACCATTGATCAGGTGGAAGAAGGTAAGGAATATGCCCTGGTCATTTCTTCCTGTGCCGGGGCCTGGCGCTACCTGATTGGTGACACGGTGAAATTTACTTCCAAAGCCATGTCAGAGATAGTGATTACCGGTCGTACCCGCCACTTTTTAAATCTTTGCGGCGAGCACCTTTCACAGGAGAATATGACGCGTGCCATTGCCATGCTCGAGGATCAGCTCAATATTGAGGTGTCTGAATTTACCGTAGCCGGAATAAAATATGACTCCATGTTTGCCCACAAGTGGTATCTGGGCACACCGGGCGATATTGATGCCATAGATATAGAGGCTATACGTGAGCTTATTGATCAAAACCTTAAGGACCTGAATGATGATTACCGGGTGGAACGCATTGCCGCTATCCGTGATGTGATGGTAGAGGTGTTGCCCCTTCATTTGTTTTATGACTATTTGAGGGAAATTGGCAAAGAGGGTGCCCAGAATAAGTTTCCACGGGTAGTTAAGAATAGTAAACTAACCGACTGGGAAAACTTTTTGAACCAGCATCACCGAAACAAAACAAATACCTGATATGCATCCTTTCTGGGAAGGTATGATTCTCGGTCTGACCCTGGCAATTATGCTGGGACCAGCCATGTTTTCTCTGATACAGACCAGCATCCATCGTGGTTTGTACAGGGGAATATTGCTTGCCGGAGGCATCTTTCTCAGTGATTTTACCTTAGTATTATTGTGTTATCTCGGAGCGCTTCAGGTATTTGGCTCTGAACGCAACTACATCATGTTTGGGATTATCGGAGGCATTATACTGGTGGTTTTCGGAATTGTTACCTTTATGCGAAAGGTGCACATTACTGAAGGAAATACCCTGATGAACGTAAAAATGCCCGGTCCCCTCACTTATATCTTCAAGGGGTTCTTTCTCAACTTTGCCAATCCATTTGTCTGGCTTTTCTGGATATCAGTGATGGTAACCGTAAGTTCGAGGGCAGGCGGCAACCCAAGAGATACCGAAGCCTTTTTTGCCGGGGCATTGGTGACCATTTTTATTACCGATATATTAAAAGTGCTTATTGCCAGCAGGTTAAAGCGCTATCTTAAACCGAAAGTGCTCATTTTTATCAATCATGCAGTAGGCATAATGCTGGTCATCTTTGGAATTTATCTGGTTATAAGAACTTTCGTCAATTTTTAGCACCACTTATGGCTACCGGCTGATTTTCATTCTCTTCAGAAGCCATCATATCCTTAATGTTAAGCTGGAGCGTCTTTTTATTGTTGAAGTCGTTTTCTTCGATATGATAGCAAATGTTAAAAGTACGTCCTTCCCGGATGTGCTCTTCATGATGCCCTTGCTGAAAGGCAATACAAGGGAATGGTTCACTCCTGATCTGTTCGTGATATACGGTTAATTTAAGATGGTTTTTGCCCACGATACGCCCCGAACCGCTGTCAATAACGTTGTCGGTCTGGAATACCGGAGCCATATTCCCCGGTCCGAAAGGAGCAAACTGTTTGAGTATCCGGTAAAATTTCGGGGTAATGTCATTCAGGTTAATTTTCAGATCAATTTCAACTTCGGGAATCATCATTTCATCGGTAAGCTCTCTTTGCGCAATGGCTTCAAATCGTTCGATAAAAGCATTTAGATTTTCCTCCTTCATGGCCAGACCGGCAGCGTAGGTATGACCGCCAAAATGTTCAAGCAGATCACTGCATTCATCAATGGCATTGTATATATCAAAATCTTTAATGGAGCGTGCTGATCCTGAAATTAAGCCATTGGAGTGTGTAAGTACTATTGTGGGGCGGTAGTAGGTTTCAATGAGGCGGGAGGCTACAATACCCACTACTCCCTTATGCCAGTCATGGTGATAGACAACGGTTGTTTTGGTATCGCGCAAACGGGCTTCAGTTTTGATCTGGTCCATGGCCATCTCGGTGGTTAGCCCATCCAGATCGCGGCGGGTGGTGTTAAAGTCGTTGATCTGTATCCCAAGAGCTTCAGCAGCTTCAATCGTTTCGCAGATAAGCAGTCTGACAGAATTTTTGCCGCTTTCAATACGCCCTGCAGCATTGATGCGTGGTCCCACCAGAAAAACAAGGTCTGAAATGCTTAGTTCCCGATTAAATATGTTACTATCCGTACTCCTGCCCTTTCCGTTGACCTGTTCATTCGCCTGCCGTTGAATATTCGAAAACTTCAAAATCGCTTCAAATCCGGCCCTCGGCCTGGAGTTGATGATTTTTAACCCAAAATAAGCCAGAATCCGGTTTTCACCGGTTATGGGAACAATGTCTGAAGCAATACTCACCACCACCAAATCAAGATATTTAACGATATTTTCAAAAGGAAGATCCTTTTCTTTCGAAAGTGCCTGGATCAGTTTAAAGCCCACGCCACACCCCGAAAGCTCTTTAAACGGGTAATCACAGTCTGGTCGTTTGCTGTCGAGAATAGCTACAGCAGGTGGAAGTTCAGTATCAGGGCGGTGATGATCGCAAATGATAAAATCCACGCCCAGGGTCTTTGCTTTCTTTACCTTCTCAATGGCCTTGATGCCACAATCCAGCGCTATAACCAGTCCAAAACCATGCTCCGCTGCATAATCAATGGCTTTGTATGAAATGCCATAGCCTTCCAGATAACGGTCAGGGATATAAAAATCAATGTTGGTGTGCCCTATCTCTTTCAGGAAGGTATAAACCAGGGCAACGGCGGTGGTTCCATCCACATCATAATCGCCATATACCATCACTTTCTCATTGTTATCCAGTGCCTGAACAATGCGTGTTACTGCCTTGTCCATATCCTTCATCAGGAAAGGATCATGGAGGGAATCCAGCGAAGGCCTGAAAAAATCATGAGCAGCTTCATAAGTGTATATTCCGCGCTGTACAAGCAACTCGGCCAGAGCAGGCTCAATTTTCAATGCAGCAGCCAATGTCTGCACCTTTTCAGGTTCGCCCCTTTCCTTTGTTACCCATCGCTTTTGCATTATTCTCCTTTTTAAAGGGTAAAATTAAGGATAATGCAGCAAAGAAGCCAATTTTAATGGTAAATTATTTTCACCTCAACGCTTGTGATGGGTTAGAAACAATGCGTAATGCATAGTTTTGAAGATGACTTACGTTACTTTAATTGCTGCAAAACATCGAAATGATTCAGGCCAAACAGCCGGTTGTATCATTGATCAGCACTTGCTGTCCGTTCAATGTTTGGATTATAAAAAAAGCAGGTGAATACTCATTTCGAATTGAATAGCCGATTATTGACAATTTACCTACTTTTGCAGCATGATAACCATTGATAAAACCATAAATTCCGTTGATCTGGCTGAGGTTTGCTTTGTTTGTGATCTAAAGCAATGCAAGGGAGCCTGCTGTGTGGAAGGGGATGCCGGTGCACCCTTACTGGAGGATGAAATTGGCCTGCTTGAGGATGAGCTGGAATATAT
This sequence comes from Lentimicrobium sp., assembly GCA_034007585.1. Lineage (GTDB taxonomy): Bacteria > Bacteroidota > Bacteroidia > Bacteroidales > Lentimicrobiaceae > Lentimicrobium. Next base: position 7,361 of record JAVEQP010000080.1, read on the forward strand.
AAAGCCTTTTATGCGTAAGGAAGGCATTGAGGAAACAGAGAAAAACGGCATTTTCGATTTTGATGTATCCGGAAGCTATGTTACCCCCCTCGTGAATGGAAAAGAGTGTGCCTTTGTCTATTTTAATGAGGAAGGTATTGCCGGATGTGCCATAGAAAAGGCCTGGGAAGCAGGAAAGTCAACCTTCCGAAAGCCCATATCCTGTCATTTATATCCGGTACGCATCAATCGTTATCGCGATTTTGAAGCCGTAAATTATGAAAAATGGCATATCTGTGAACCAGCACTCCGGCATGGAAAAAAGCTAAAAGTTCCCGTATATCGCTTTCTTAAGGTAGCCCTTATACGCAAATATGGTGAAAAATGGTATCAGGAATTGTGTGAAACGCTGGAACAGCGGGAAAAAGAAAAATAAATAGCTGCTTGCACAACCATATTGATGTTCGCTCTTCTCCACTGCGTTCTTTCCATAATTTACCCACGTACAACCTCTTCCGAAGAAACAAAAAACCTGACAAGCACGGAAATACTTGTCAGGTCTATTATCGATGATCACCCATAAGGTGTAAATAAAATAACGCTTATTAAACCACCTTAACTGCAGCCAGATTCTCCAGTTCCTTGTCAATGTGAAACATGCCCGCCTTATCGCTGCCAACCAGATTAATTTTATCGAGGATCTCATGCATGGTGCTTTCTTCTTCAATTTGCTCGTTGATATACCATTGCAGGAAGTTACCGGTAGTGTAATCCTTTTCATTCATACTTAATTCGTAAAGCTTATTGATGGCTTCGGTAATAAATTCCTCGTGTTTGAGTACTTGCTCAAAAACATCTTTAAGAGAGGAAAAATCAGCCACCGGCACTTCAAGGGGTGACAACTTGGCATAACCACCACGATCATTCACATAATGCACAAATTTGAGCATATGCATACGCTCCTCATCTGACTGTTTGTAGAGAAAATTTGCTGCACCACGGAAGCCCTTAATTTCACACCAGGAGGCCATTGCCATATAAATCCGGGAGGAATGTTCTTCGTGCTTAATCTGTAGATTAATGGCGTCTTCAATTTTTTTTGAGTTCATGATTTTCAATTTTTTTGTTGATTACTTTCTGACTTAAAGCATTAAATCAGGCGTTTTTAAGTGCTTCTGCACCACTTACAATTTCGAGTATCTCTTTGGTGATAGAGGCCTGGCGGGCTTTATTGTAAACCAGCTTCAAATCCTTAATGAGTTCAGTGGCATTGTCAGTGGCCTGAGACATGGCCGTCATCCGTGCACCCTGTTCTGAGGCCCAGGCATCAGACAATGCCTTGTAAAACTGCGTCTTGAGTACTTGAGGAATCATATTTTGCATGATTTCTTCCCGCGAAGGATCAAAAATATACTCGATATCTGTTTTCAGCATCTGATCATTTGACGGCTTACCAACTACCGGCAAAAACTGTTCCACCTTTAAATATTGTACTACAGCATTTTTAAATTGATGATAAACCAACAGTATTTTATCGTATTTCTTAATTACAAAATCGTTGATGATATTTTCGACTGTTGCTGCCACCTCGTCATAGGATAAGGTATCATAAAAATGATCAAACGAACCCACAACAGGTAGATTTGTTTTGCGTGTATAAAATTCGGTAGCTTTTTTACCTACAGTTATCATTTCAACAGTGCCGCGACTTACCTGGTCTTTATATTGCGAAAGTAATTGATTAGTTTGCTTGAGTACATTAGAATTATAGGCCCCGCTTAGTCCCCTGTTGGATGAAAATACCACAATAAGAATGTTTTCTTCGGGTCGAACTTCAGCAAAAACCTTGTCTTTACTGTCTTCAGCAGCCTCTGTCAGTGTTTGCATAAGCTCCAGTTGCATCCGGGCATAAGGTCTAAGGGTAAGTATCCTTGTCTGAGCTTTACGCAACTTCGATGCAGCTACCATTTTCATGGCGCTGGTGATTTGCTGGGTTGACTTTACCGACGAAATCCGGGTACGTATCTCTTTCAGGTTTGCCATTGCGTAAGCTATTTTTTGCTTTCGAATTTCCTAATTTCACTTTTGGCAACTTCTTCCAATTCCTGTTCAATCTCAGGGGTGTATTTGCCTTCTCTCAGCTGACGAAGCAAATCAGCCCTGTTTTTCTGCAGGTAGTGAATAAAATGAGCCTCAAAATTACGGATATTGTTGATGGGTACATTTTTCAACAGCCCTTTGGAACCACAAAAGATAATGGCTACCTGCTCTTCGACAGGTAAGGGTGAATATTGGGCTTGTTTGAGTATTTCCACGTTGCGGGCGCCCTTTTCGAGCACTGATTTAGTTACCGCATCCAGGTCGGAACCAAATTTAGCAAATGCTTCCAGTTCGCGGTACTGTGCCTGATCAAGTTTAAGCGTTCCGGCCACCTTTTTCATGGGTTTAATCTGAGCGCTTCCTCCAACCCGCGATACAGAGATGCCCACGTTAATGGCGGGCCTGATACCTGAATTGAACAGGTTGGTTTCCAGAAATATCTGCCCGTCGGTAATGGAAATTACATTGGTGGGGATGTAGGCAGATACATCGCCGGCCTGAGTTTCAATAATGGGCAAGGCTGTAAGTGAACCTCCACCCTTTACTCTGCCTTTAAGGGCCGGGGGCAGGTCATTCATTCGTGCAGCAATTTCATCAGACCCAATAATCCGTGCAGCCCTTTCGAGCAGACGGGAATGGAGATAAAATACATCGCCGGGGTATGCTTCCCGTCCGGGCGGGCGCCTGAGTAGCAGGGATACCTCGCGGTAAGCAACCGCCTGTTTCGACAAGTCGTCAAAAATGATGAGGGCCGGACGACCGGTGTCCCGGAAATATTCGCCAATGGCCGCTCCGGCAAAAGGAGCGTAAAATTGCATGGCTGCAGGATCGCTGGCCGTAGCTGCAATCACCACGGTATATTCCATAGCTCCCTTTTGTTCCAGGGTTTGTACAATGTTGGCTATGGAACTGCCCTTTTGCCCAATGGCCACATAAATACAATAAACGGGCTCTCCTTTATCGTAAAATTCTTTCTGGTTGATGATGGTGTCTATGGCTATGGCAGTCTTTCCGGTTTGCCGGTCACCGATAATGAGTTCGCGCTGTCCCCTTCCAATCGGAATCATGGCATCAATGGCCTTGATACCTGTTTGTAAAGGTACATTTACCGGTTGGCGATAAATTACCCCCGGGGCTTTCCGCTCCAGCGGCATTTCAAATATTTCACCTTCAATGGGGCCTTTGCCGTCAATGGGCTCGCCCACCATATTGATTACTCTTCCCAACATACCTTCGCTTACCGGAATGGATGCGATAAGACGGGTGCGATTCACCTGATCCCCCTCGCTGATACCGGGGGCATCCCCCAGCAAAACCACCCCCACATTATCTTCTTCAAGGTTAAGCACAATACCTTTAACTCCCGAAGCTTCAAACTCTACCAACTCTCCCGACTGTACATTATTGAGCCCGTAAATGCGGGCAATGCCATCTCCAACGGTCAGTACTGTACCCGTTTCATCAAGTTGTGCCTCAGATTTAAAACCAGCAAGCTGTTGTCTGAGAATTGCCGATACTTCAGCGGGTTTAATTTCAGCCATGGAATATCTTAATTAAAATGAACCTTTAAATACATTGCTGCTGAATTCTTTGCGCAGGTCTTTCAGCTTTCTGCGAACGCTATCGTCAAAGAGCGTATTTTCAATTTTTACAATCAACCCACCGATAAGAGATGGATCTATTATTTCGATCAGCCTGACATCGGCTCCGGTATCACCGGCTACAATATTTTTAATTTCATTCCTGGTCTTATCTTCCAGGGGAACTACCGATGTTACATAAACCAGGCGAATATTTTTGTGTTCACGGTAAAGAATATTGAACGCTTTTGAAATTTCATCAAGGTGAGACTCCCGTCGTTTACGGATGAGGAGTTCCATGTATTTTATTGTGAGCGGTTGAAGTGAATCCTTGAATATTTCATGTATCACTTTAATTTTCCGTTCATTTCTAATCAAAGGACTGTTGAGCATATGCCTGAAATCCGGGTTGCTGTTACATACAGATTCAAGCATATTCATGTCATGATACACCTCCTCAAGCAACTGTCTTTCTATGGACAAATCGATTAAGGCTTTTGCATAACGCTGGCTTATCCTCGGATTAATCATAATCAGTTCAGGTTAATCTGTTCCAGCGATTTTTCAACAAATTCCTTTTGCTTCAGAGGTTCAGACAGCTCACTTTTCAGTATCTTTTCGGCAATGTCAATAGACAGGGTAGCAATCTGGTTTTTCAGATCGGTGAGAGCGGCCATTTTGTCGAAGTGAATGCGTTCGCGTGCATTTTCAATGAGACGATCGGCTTCTTCAGAAGCTTTAACGCGGGCTTCTTCGATAAGCTTATCGCGCATCTGTCGGGCTTCCTGGATTAACATGTCACGTTCTTCCTCCGCTTCGAGTCTCAGTTTATCATTGTTGAATAGCAATGTTTTCATCTCTTCCCGGGCTTTTTCAGCCTGATGAAGCGACTGCTCAATAGATTCCTCCCGCTCATTAAGAGCCCGAAGTACCGGTGGCCAAACAAATTTTCCCAGAATAAAAAGCAGGATGCCAAAAGCAACCAACATCCAGAAAATCAAACCTAAACCAGGATTGATAAGTTCCATATTATTAACTTTTAACTTTAAGAGTGCCTAAGTTAAAAACTGCGGGTACAACCAACCGTTGTACCGCAGTTTTATTACTTTAGAAGAAAAGGATAAGCATACACACCACGACGGCGAAGAAGGCAACACCTTCGATAAGCGCAGCAGCAATGATCATACTTGATCTGATGTCGCCGGCCGCTTCGGGCTGACGCGCAATGGATTCGAGGGCAGCACGGCCAATATTGCCAATACCCATAGCGGCACCAATAGCTGCTAAGCTGGCTCCAAGCGCAGCACCCAGTTTGCCAATCGGTGCCAGATCGGTTGCAACCTGCAAAAGAATACTTAAAAGTGTCATAAAAAAAGGTTTAAGTGGTTATTCAAATAGACAATGGTTTTTTCAATTTAATTATTTTACAGGTTCGCTCTCATGATGTTCTTCGGTGGCCATCCCAATATAAATGGCCGACAATAAGGCGAAAACATAAGCCTGAATAAAAGCAACCAACAGTTCAAGTAATCCAATAAATACCGCAAAAATGATAGATAAAGGGGATACTGAATAAGCCAGCGCCGGCCCCATATTGCCAAAAATAAATATCAGACTTATAAATCCAAGTACAATGATGTGACCTGCAACCATGTTAGCAAAAAGTCGGATCATCAATACAAATGGCTTTACAAATACGCCGGTAAGTTCAATGATGAGAAAAAGCGGAATGGGAAATTTAAGCCACCACGGTATGCCCGGAGGATTGAAAATGTGCAGCCAATAGGCTTTATTTCCTGAAAAATTAGTAACAAAAAGCGTTGTTAAAGCCAGTACAAGCGTTACTCCTATATTACCTGTAACATTGGCACCCCCGGGAAAAAGTGGGATAAGACCGAGAATGTTGTTGAAGAAAATAAAAAAGAACAGGGTGAGCAAAAAAGGTAAAAAGCGTAGATAATGCTTGCCAATGGACGGCTTAGCAACTTCATCGCGAATGAAAATTATCAATGGCTCTATGAGTGATTGCACTCCGCTGGGTGCATGTCCGCTATTTCGCTTAAATGATTTGGCTATGCTTATAAATATGATGATAAGCAGCAGTACACTAATGAAGATACCGGCAACGGTTTTGGTGATGGAAAAATCAAATGGTTTACCTACCGAGACATCGGTTTCCATGGTTCCGGGAACCACTTTTACAATTTTCCCCTTGTCGAAGGTCCGGGCTGTTTCAATTTTATACCCTTTATAAGCCTCCGTAGCTCCATGAAAACGGGAACTGCTGAATACAATAAGTTGACCTTCATCTATTAGAATAATGGGAAGAGGAATGGTTATGTGGGTCTGACCAATGGTGGCTATATGCCATTCGTGACTGTCAACGATATGGTCAATAATAAGTTCACCAGCGTTGAATTTGCCGGATGACTCATGTTGCTGCGTGGCATCCGGAACTGTTGCCGGACTCGCAATAGACTGGTTGAAGCCGGTCAAAAACATTAAAAAAAAGAATAATAGCTTCTTCATCTGTTCAATCAAAGCCAAAACGGTTTCACGTTTGCAATAATAGCAATATTTTGTGGTTTTTTGAGCTAATTACCGAAAATTTAATATACCTCACCCTGTTTGAAATAGGGTCCTCTCAGCCAATGTTGCTCTAAACATCATTTTCAGCCATTTGTTTTCAGTCAGTAATTTAAATTTTCTGTTAACCTGAACTATTCATAAATTCTTAAAAAAATGAAAAAAGTTCAGTTTAATTGCGGCTTTGAGGCAGTCAAACCACTGGAAACAGTTGTTACTGAATTTTTACCAACACCTCATCCTGGCAGCAATAAACCTATATGGGGAGTCAGGGTGCGACTTTAAGTCGCACCCTGACTTACAGGCCTATATCTACTCTTTCAAATCAGGCAGATATTAGGAGGAGAAAAGTTTCTAAGCAATAGGTGTAACGAGCTTAAGATAAAAATAAATATTTTTGTCAAAACTGCGTAAATTTATTTTTATGAATTAATCAGGCTAACTACAACTTAACCATTTGTAAAGCATATTTTTGCATTTCAGAGCGAATAGTAAAGAAAACGCAAATGATTGTTACCGAAAAAAACGATTTGGATTTTATGAGAGAAGCCTATAACGAGGCCGAACATGCAGGCATAAAGGATGAGGTTCCTATCGGTGCAGTGGTGGTTTGGCAGGGCCACATCATTGCCAGGGCATATAACCTCACCGAAACCCTTACCGATGCCACCGCCCATGCAGAAATGCAGGCGATAACTGCTGCATCACATTATCTTGGGGGTAAATACCTGAACGATTGTACCTTATATGTTACCCTGGAACCCTGTCCTATGTGTGCCTCCGCTCTTTATTGGTGTCAATTGGGAAAGCTGGTATATGGCTCTTCGGATCCTAAGCGCGGGTACACGCTGATTAACAGCCAACTGCTACATCCCAAAACTCTGGTTACTTCTGGTATAATGGCCACGCAATGTGGTAAGCTGGTGAGCGATTTCTTCAAAAATAAGCGGTAATGGGTATTTGATAACAAAATATTCAATCGCATGCATCCATACAAAAATTGAATGCTTTAAAGATTTCACCTGTTTTTGTAATAAACCACCCTTTGAAAATGAAAATGAGAAAGCCAATTTCCCTTTTAGCCAGAACAAAGTGGTTTTTGCTGCTCTTTTTTATGGTTACCGGACTTTCTGCTCAATGTAAGGAAACCACTATAGATAGCTTAAAAAATACGCTGTTGACCAAAAATGCCGGTTCCGCTAACATTAAATCATGTTTGCTGATCGGCAATGCATATCTGGATAATAATCAATTCGATTCCGCCCTTTTGTACCTGAATAAGGCGAATGATGTAGCGCATAAGCTTCAGGTTCGCAAATATGATTTCGATATATATGCTGCGTTTGGTACATTGTTTACACAGAGTGGCAATTACAGCCTGGCCAGGCAGTATCAGTTTAAGGCGCTTAAAGAGTTGGATGAACAGACGTTACATAAATATGACACCCTCGAAGTGGGGAAAAAATATGCCACCTTGTTTACTGATTTTGGCTATTCTTATTTTTATAATGAGAATCCTACAAAAAGCCTGGAGTACTATCAAAAAGCTTACGAAATTATTAAATCCCTCAAAGCGTTATATCCAAATCATCCGCTTGACAAAGAATTACTTATTCTTAAAACAAATATTGGAGGAGCTTATTTAGGGATTCAGGATTACGATAAGGCACTTGACTATTTCAGGGAAGCACTTAAGATGAACGAAGTTATCAGGAGTCAGGTATATAACAGTGTGTTGTTCAACAACATGGGCATAATATTTAAAGAAAAGGATTCCTGCGATAAAGCATTTCCCTATTATGAAAAGGCTTTGGCCATCAGGGAGCAACTCAGGGATACGGCCGGCATGGCGCAGGTAATGAACAATATGGGCACTTGTTATCAGTTAAGAGGCGATTCACGGCAAGCCATCCATTTTTATAAAAAAGCCATCGAGTATAGCAAATCAAAGAGCCTGAATTCGAAAATGCTGGCTGCAGGTGCCTTGTCGGAGATTTATAAAAAAACGGCCAACTATAAAGAGGCACTCGGTATGTACGAATTGTTTAAGAAGTTGCATGACAGTATTATTAACATTGAAGAGATTCAAAAAACAGCCGGACTTGAATTACAATATAAATACGAAAAGCAAATAAAAGAAAATGAACTGGAACAAGAGATACTGCTGGCCAAAAAAGAGCGCAAATCGCTGATATATCTTATAATAGCCGGGGTTTTTCTTTTCTCCTTTCTGATTGCCATACTGCTCAACCGTAACCAACACATAAAAATGAGGGAAGTTAAGCTGGTTCAACAACACCTGGAGCTGGAACAAAAAAACCTAAAATTGGAAAGCCGGAACTTAAAACTCGATCTGGAACTGAGGAATAAAGAATTGGCTACCCATGTGATGTATCTGGTAAACAAAAACGAGTTTATTGCTTCCATCACTCAAAAATTACTTACCATGAGGCCTTTATTGATGCCTGAAAACAAAGTCTGGGTGCAGGAAATCATCCGCGAAATGAAATCGAATATTGACAATACGGTATGGAATGAATTTGAGGTGCGTTTTCAGCAGGTGCACGAGGATTTTTACAAAAAATTAAGTGAAGCTTATCCCAACCTCACTCCAAATGAAACCAAATTGTGTGCTTTTATGCGCCTCAATATGACTACTAAGGATATTTCTGCCATCACTTTCCAGTCTGTAAAGAGCATTCAGGTTGCCCGGGTCCGCCTGCGTAAAAAAATGGGCATCACCCGGGACGATAACCTGGTTACTTTATTGCAGCAGTTGTAGAGACAATGCATTGCCAGTAAAAAGGAATCTTATAGCTGATAATACGTCATAAACATGAGCCGTGCCTGTGCTATTGTTAATCACTTTTTTCAGTATTCCCTTGTTGGGCTTATACTCGTTTTTTATGGTTTGGCCCGTGGGGTAAGTACATTCATCGGGGTTGGCCTTTTAAGCGTAGGTGTAAAAGTAATTAAAAATACGGTCATGAGTGAGGTAAACCTGTAAAATCAAGCCACTTGCTTATTCCAAAGAGCGCAGACCACACACAATGATTTCAAAGAAAACTGTTTTACACACTTTAAGTGTTTGAGAACTTCAGTCAATAATTATTTATTCTTTTGATTAGAAAGTGGGTGAAACAATATCCTATCGGGGATAGTTTTAATTAAATTCTGATCTTTATCAAAAAAATACCAGTTATGACTCTTACAAGAATCTTCTATTGATACATCAAAATTAGAATACTTCCATTGAATTCGAGAAATAAAATCATTTGGATTAGGTTCATAATATGAAACTGTTTTATAAAAATAAATTGAATTAATTTCAACAAAAAAAGTTTTGATGGTTGAAAAATTCAACTTCATTGTCAGAGAATCAATTATTATGAAGGTTGCTATTGTCAAATGAGATTCAAAATCTTTAAGTATAATAGAATCCTTTTCTATGCTATACCCACCTGTTATGAAAGTTCCTTTCATGGGTAAATATAGTAAATCTGAATAAGTTGAACTATTAAATATTTCTTTATCTCTTGAGAGCAATGAATCTATCATCTTTTTATCATGTTGAATAAACATCTCAGGATTAAAAATTTGCATAAAGTAATTGATCGAATTTATATCTAACCCGACATTCAACTCTTTATTAAAATAATAGCCATATTGTGCTGTAAGCTTTAGACTTACACTCATCAATAGAACAAGAAATATAATTTTGCTTTTCATCTTCTTATTTTTTACCATCCCTTAAATATTTCGCCAGTTCAGGTTTCCGGTTGCGGAGTCGAAA
>JAVEQP010000081.1:0-17159 GCA_034007585.1 Lentimicrobium sp.
AATCGTTGAGAGTAGGCTACCTAACAGGTTTTCTTCTGGTGCCTGAGCTTTTTGTCGAAGGCCAACCTGTTAAGTTTTCTTGGGGTAGGGCGACTGGTATTTTGATTTGAGGATTTGAGGATTTGAGGATTTGAGTCCCGAATCGTCGTTTCTCCTCTCGGGATTTCGCTACGCTTAAGATTTGATGAGGTGTTGAATCGTTGAGAGTAGGCTACCTAACAGGTTTTCTTCTGGTGCCTGAGCTTTTTGTCGAAGGCCAACCTGTTAAGTTTTCTTGGGGTAGGGCGACTGGTATTTTGATTTGAGGATTTGAGGATTTGAGTCCCGAATCGTCGTTCCTCCTCTCGGGATTTCGCTACGCTTAAGATTTGATGATTTGTTGAGTGGGTTGAAGATTTGAATCTGAAATCAAAGTTATCAGAGCCCCTCGCTCTGGTTTCCTTGTCTGCGGTGTCCCCAAAAACAAATCAGTATCAATCAGAATACCATGCCAATATTAAAGCTTTCCCTCATTAATCATCCGGTAAATGGTAGTTTTTCCGATATTGAGTTTATCGGCCACCAGCCGCACCTTATTGTCATATTTTTGCATAAAGTGATTGACAATACGCCTGGTATAATCGTCAAGCGTAGCTTCCTCGTATAGAAAATCATTGGAAGAGCTGGCCGCACCAAAAGTAATGTCGTTTTCATCTATCACATCGGTGTTGGTCATTACCGCTGCAAGTTCCATAATAGCTTTTAGTTCACGCACATTTCCCGGGAAAGGATACTTCTGCAGCTTTTCTGCGGCTTTGGAGGAGATGGACAGCTTGCCCAGTTTATTCTTCTGGCAAAATTCATCTACGAAAAACCGGGCCAACAGGGTAATGTCGCTTTCCCTATCACGCAAGGGTGGCAGTTGAATGGGTAAACCCAACAGGCGATAATAGAGATCTTCACGAAATTCCCCTTTGCGTACCTGCTCCTGAAGATTTTTGTGGGTAGCTACGATTACCCTTATATCAAGTTTTACGGTTTCGTTGCCGCCGATACGCACCACCTCCTCTTCCTGCAACACGCGAAGAAGTTTTGATTGCATGTTGAGATCCATATCGCCAATTTCATCCAGGAAAATGGTGCCATGGTTGGCTTCCTCAAAACGACCGATGCGGCGATTGGCAGCTCCTGTAAAAGCCCCCTTTTCATGGCCAAACATTTCACTTTCAATCAGTTCGCGTGGAATGGCCGTTACATTTACAGCAACAAAAGGCTTTTTGCTACGGGGCGAAGCATGATGAATGGATTTGGCTACCAACTCTTTACCCGTACCTGTTTCTCCGTATATAGAAACCGTGATATTGGTACGGGCTGCCTTTTCAATAAGGATAAACACTTTATTGATGGCCACACTATTTCCCTTAATTAGATTGTTTACTTCATATTTCCGGCCAATTTCCTCTTCCAGCGAAGCGATCTTTTGCCTCAGGGCAAGGTTTTCGCGAATATTTTTGGTAATGTTCCACATCCGCTCCTTGGTATCCTGATCCTTTAATATATAATCATAGGCGCCTTTTTTAAGCAGTTCAATGGCGGTAGCCACATCCTGCTGTCCCGAAACAATAACCACCGGAGTATCCGGATTGTATTCCTTGATCTGCTTCAATACTTCCAGCCCTGTCATATCGGGCAAATTATAATCGAGCGAAATCAGGGCAGGATTTTTATAAAGATTTTTAACCAATGCTCTGCCATCGTTAAATATCTCCACTTCATTGTCGGGATTTAGCGAAAGGTGGTGGGAAATGATCTTGGCGAAAATAATGTCGTCCTCCACGATGAATATCCGGAAAGGTTCTGAAGACATAACTTTGGATTTTATAGTACAGACACAAAGATAGTCCTTTTTAGGTAAAAAGTTGCATTTCGGGACAAATTAATCTTCCGGATAGTGCGCTGATACCTGATTTAAAATATCCAGCAGTTCACCTGGATCAGTGGATTGCATCAACTTCATTTTAAAAGGCTTAAAATCAGGCAATCCTTTAAAATACCTGCCGTAATGCTTTCGCATTTCAAAAAGTGCGGTCTTACTTCCATGCCAGGTCAGGGAGTTGGTGATGTGTCGGGCAAGCAGAGCTACCCTTTCTTTTACTGAAGGCAGCTCGGCAGTTTGACCTGTCTCCAGGAAGTATTTTATCTCTCTGAAAATCCACGGATTACCAATGGAAGCCCGGCCAATCATAATGCCATCCACTCCAGTGGTATCAAACATCTTTTTCGCGGACGGGCCATCTGTAACATCTCCATTGCCTATAATGGGAATGATAATGTCCGGGTGTCGTTTCACTTCCCCGATAAGGGTCCAGTCGGCAGTGCCACTGTATGCCTGGGCGCGGGTACGGCCATGGATGGTAAGGGCGCTGATACCCGTATCCTGAAGCCGGGCAGCCAGTTCAACAATGGGCTTGGAATGTTCGTCCCAACCCAGACGGGTTTTCACGGTAACCGGGCAATCCACTGCCTGAACCACAGCGCGGGTAAGTTGCAGCATCAGCGGAATATCGCGCAAGAGCGCTGCACCTCCGCCCTTGTTTACTATTTTCCGCACCGGACAACCGAAATTTAAATCAATAAAATCAGGATTATGCTGCCGCGCTACCAATGCAGCATTCACCATAGCCGGCACCGTACTGCCAAACAACTGAATACCAATCGGACGTTCTGCTTCAATAAAGTCGAGCTTTTTCAGGCTGCCTGCCACATCCCTGGCCAGTCCTTCAGAAGCGATAAACTCGGTAAACACCACATCGGCACCCAGCTCCCGGCAAAGCTGTCTAAAAGGCGGATCGCTGATATCCTCCATGGGAGCAAGCATCAGGGGATGAAGGCCCAGATTAAGGTTACCTATGTGCATTTAAGGACACTACTAATGAATTGATGCTTCAAAATTACGCATAAATTGTTAGGGATAATGGGTAACTTCGCGACCTGATTGAGGTTCACCTCTGTGATGTGCCTACAAACTCCATATTTTCATGACTTTACGACCAGTTTTTGGCAATATGTCCCATGCATCAAAGTTCCTGATGTTGTTGATGATTCTTGCCATCGGAGCCCTGCTGAGCACCGGGGCAACTTTTCTGATTGCTGCAGCGATATGGGGAAAGGATGCTTTGAGCAGCCTTTCTTCAGGCAATGTTGACGGAAAATTAAATCTGCTCAGGATAGCGCAAATCATCAGCCAAATGGGTATTTTTATTTTGCCTGTCCTTTTTTTCGCCTGGCTCACCGAAAGCAAACCCCTGAGGTCTTTAGGTTTTGTTAAACCCCTGCCCCGGCAATTTATTATTGCATTACTGATTATTCCTGTTGCCGGTCCAATGATCAATGAGTTGGTGCAATGGAACGAAGCCTTTCGTTTGCCACAGTCGCTGCATGGATTGGAAGAATGGATGAAAGCATCAGAGGAAAGTGCCAACCGGCTTACAGAAGACTTCCTGAAAGCGCCCGGATGGAATACCTTATGGATAAACGTGTTGATGATCGGAATATTGCCCGCTATCGGCGAAGAGCTGCTGTTCAGGTCTGTACTTATAGGCTTATTGCGCAAATATTTCAGAGGCTCACACTGGCCGGTAATCATTTCATCGCTGATATTCAGCGCTATACACCTTCAGTTTTACGGATTTATTCCCCGCTTCGTGCTGGGCATGGTATTGGGATACCTCTATGTCTGGTCGGGTTCCGTCTGGCTCCCCATGCTCGCACATCTCGTAAATAATGTTTCCACGGTAATCATCTCCTTCCTTTATTACAACCACTACATCAGCAGCAGCGTTGAAACCATCGGTGAATCACCTGGATGGCCCTGGGTAATGCTGTCGGTTATGTTAACACTGGGCTCACTGATGATGTTAAGAAAGCTGGGATCAGGCCGGTTGGCAGGCTACTGGCGAAATCCCTAATCACCTTGTATTCACTCAATCTATTTTAAAAATCTGCCGATTTGGAGGCCAACCCGCATTTTTTGGTAATTTTGTAGCAGTTCAACCCTCAGCCCATGGAACACCCACTTTCAGTATATAACACGCTTACACGCAGCAAGCAGGCTTTTGAGCCGCTGAACCCGCCCCATGTGGGCATGTATGTTTGCGGACCCACGGTATATGGGGATGCCCATCTGGGTCATGCCCGCCCGGCCATCACCTTTGATCTTATTTTCAGATACCTGAAGCATCTGGGTTATAAAGTCAGGTATGTCAGGAATATAACTGATGTCGGCCATCTGGAAAATGATGCCGACGAAGGGGAGGATAAAATTGCAAAAAAAGCGCGCCTGGAGCAGGTTGAACCCATGGAAGTGGCGCAATATTACACCGATCGTTATCATAAGAATATGGAGCAATTGAATGTGCTTAGCCCAAGTATTGAACCGCGGGCTTCGGGGCATATTATTGAGCAAACCGGCATGATAGAAAGTATCCTGAAATCGGGAATGGCATATGAGAGCAATGGTTCCGTATATTTTGACGTTGAAAAATACAATCAGCAATATCATTACGGAAAGCTTTCTGGCAGGGTATTGGAGGATTTGATGTCGAATACCCGAACGCTTGAGGGACAGGACGAAAAACACAATCCTTTTGATTTTGCGCTGTGGAAAAAAGCCCAGCCGGAACACATTATGCGCTGGCCTTCACGCTGGAGCGATGGTTTCCCGGGATGGCACCTCGAATGCTCGGCCATGAGTGCACGTTATCTGGGGAATACCTTCGATATTCATGGTGGTGGTATGGATCTGCTTTTCCCCCACCACGAATCGGAAATTGCACAAAGCATGGCTGCGCATGGCGCGGAACCCGCCAAATACTGGTTGCATAACAATATGATTACCATCAACGGCCAAAAGATGGGTAAATCGCTCGGTAACTTTATTACGCTCAATGAATTCTTCAGCGGTGACCAAGCTTCACTTGCTCAGGCCTACAGTCCTATGACTATAAGGTTTTTTATTCTGCAGGCGCATTACCGCAGTACGCTCGACTTCTCCAATGAAGCCTTACAGGCTGCTGAAAAAGGACTGGATAGGCTGGTAACAGCCTGGAATAAAATTCCCAGACTTAAACCATCAAGCCAATCTACCCTGGAAGTTGAAGCGCTGGGAAAGAAGTGTTACACCGCCATGAACGACGACTTCAACAGTCCGATGGTCATTGCCCATTTATTTGAAGCCGTTCGATGGGTCAATGCCATTCACGATGGGAAAGAACAACTTACTACAGCCGACCTGGAATTGTTACAGGAACTTTTCAATCGCTTTGCCGGAGAAATTCTGGGGCTCAGACCCACTGAAATAGCTGACTCCGCAGCCGGCTTACCCGATAAGCTTATGGAAGTGATTATTTCACTGAGGCAGCAAGCCAGGGCCGCCAAAGATTTTGCCACTTCTGATCTTATCCGGGATGCCTTGAAAAACATAGGCATTCTGTTGCGGGATACCAAAAATGGCGTGGAATGGGAGAAAGAAGACGATTAAATCCTAATGTACGATAGCGAACAGCAGGTGTATGATACTTGAAGTTTTAAGGATCAAAATATAGATAGATGGTATTGATTTTGTTGACTTTAAGTTTTTCTTAGTTAATCTTTCTTTATTTGGCATATTTCATTCATGTGAACAATAAATAGCAATGTTGTCATTTCCTGTTTTCCAGCACACGGAAATAAATCGCGAGTTTACCCTCCGCAGTAAGATATACTTCAATTCCACGGTCACGGATGACGATTTCATTGTAGGATAGTTTACTCATGCTTCCCTTTAATTCAAGGCCGGGGGCGAGCGGCCAGGAGTTCAGGTTCTTATTGATACCCGATGAAAGGTTTCTCAAATCAGTTGCCAGTGGCCATTTCATTCTATTGCCAATCATTGTTCTAAAACCATCCTGATAAAGCCAGTTAACTGATTTGATAAGCATATTTCGGGTCTTAATGTCAAAATCAAACTGCCTGAGGATTAGGGTAGAATCACTGTCGCGAAATCCTGGAATGCCTTTGAAGTAAACCGAACCTTTATAACTACCCGAGAGTTTGACCTCCGCCACCATTAATCCATTACTTCCATAAAGTTTTATGTCCTCAACTTTTACAGAACGCTTGCCTTGTGTAAAACTCTGACCTTTGACATAACCCGATGCATAAGCATTCAATTCGTCGAAGGGTAGTTCCACCATTGCATTGATGATGGTAAGATCAGAAGTTGGGTCAGTAATATTGAGCAGAGGCAAAGGAAGGGAAGCAGTTTTTTTCGGAGACGTACCCACTCCCGACGTAATGACCGATTGTAAACCCGCCGAAAAATGTATCCGGTTCCCCGATGCTTTCAAGGGAGAGGCATAAAAAGCCGAAGGCAATACCTGAAGCCAGATTTTATTGGTTTCATTCAAAACTATAGGCGAATTTAATGCCTTCCATGCCTCGGTAGCATAAGGTTTGAAATCGAGCCAGGTCTTTAGGCTCTCATCAATGCCTTTACTTATGGTCTTAAGATTTTGCTTAAGCAATATGTCCGCCACAAAGGTGACCGGAATATTCAGGCCTCCCACCTTTACTACAGGCTCTTTTGTCCATTTATAATCAGTGCCCGAAGTAAGCGTTTGTATGCTCCAGTCAGGAAGCAGAATAATCTCGGTTCTGAAGTTGAGCGTAAGTGCGGCATTCAATTCACGATAATCGCTTACAGCATACCCAAAAGCGCTTTTTTTAAAGCCGGCCTTTATCCACACTTTAAGCGGCACTTTATAGATGAGCACATTTTCCTTCATGGCCAGCAATATATTACCCTCTTTCCACGCCTTTACCATGAGGTTATCCCCTCCGTTATCCTCCAAACTGTTATCGTCGTATATTAATCCGGTGAAAGCTTCATTTAAAGCATTTTGAATATCGCTTAAGCGGGTTTCAAACGATAAATTAATGATAGATGGTTCTAATACAGTGACGGTTGGCTGATAGCTTTCTACAGGCTTTTCAGTTTTACTGGAGATACTGCATCCGTTGAAAATCAACACCATTAAAAAAGATAGTAATAAGATAGGTTCAGAAAGGATTTTCATAATGATGATCCCATTGTTGAGGTTGTATTTTTACCATTCGGGTTTTGGGATGTTTTTTCAAATAAGTCATAATGATTTGCCGGGTGTCACGGTTATCAGTGTATGGCTTGATACAGGCTTCCAGCATTGGGGGCGAAAGATCCTGAATTCCGGTGAAACCAAAACCACAGTAAAGGCCTCCGGCAATTTTTACAACAGAAGCCTCATCCCTGTCACGTCCTTTATCAAGAATATAGAAATCAGGATGCATAAAGCCCGACATTTTAATGGCCGCATCTGCCCTTCTGTTGTAACTTTCAACACTTTCCTTCCCGATGCATGCTCCACGGCATTGCCTTATACCATAATGAAAACAGGATCCGGAAGAGTGATACAATCCGCATAACTTCTGACAAAGACCAAACCTTTCGACCACAGCGTAAAGATAATTTCGTGCATGTTCCATGGTAGTAAATGCCGTAATGGACTGTTCGCCATGAAGTGAGTGGCCAATATGCAGGTTCCGGTAGCCATTGTCATCGGTAAAGGAGAACAGCCCGAAGCTGAACACCGAGCGTCGCTGCTGCCGGTTGAACAAAGGCTTATGCTTCTTTATTTCATCCGATTCGAGCAAAAGCGCCAGCAATTCACTGCCGGTGCACTCATAACTAACCGATGCCATGTGATCGCGCATTTTTACCGCCTTTTGTGTGTCGTTATTTCGGTAATGCTGAAGCAAGCGTTCAAACATATTGATGCTTTTGCCGATATATATTACCCTTCCGTCTTCATCATGAATATAATATACGCCGGTTTCTTCGGGAACTTCACGAAGTATATCGGGTATACTGAAGGCAGACTGTTGTTCTATACCTTCCCTGTCAATATTAAGTAACATCCCGAAAAGGTAAGCTGTAGCCAGGGCATCACCAGCGGCACGGTGACGATTCTGAATTTGAATCCCGAGCGAATTGCACAGTTTTCCCAGGCTATAAGAGTCATAACCCGGAATGAGTTTTCTGCTGAGTTTTACGGTACACAATGTTGCCCGCTTGTAATTGTAACCCAGCCGCTTAAATTCGTGTCGTACAAAATTATAATCGAAGGATGCATTGTGTGCCACAAAAACGGCTCCTTCTGTCATTTCAACAATCCGCCGGGCAATTTCGCAAAACCGGGGTGCATCAGCAACCATCTCATTGCTGATACCGGTAATACGCGTAATCATATATGGGATAGGCTGCTCCGGATTAATCAGTGTGGAGAATTCATCCACAATCTTATTCCCATCGTGCAGATAAACAGCTATTTCGGTCAGACGCTCCGAATTAAAACTGCCGCCAGTAGTTTCAACATCAATAATAGCATACATAGGCTACAAATGTAACAAAGTTGTATGGATTTATAAAACCGGTATAAATGATCATTTATACAACTAAATTTTTATAAAAAAAGCCGCACCGAAAATTTTTCAGTGCGGCTTTTTTCTTTGCAAAAATCAGATTAACCAATTTCAATCTGACGTGCAGGTTTTACTTTGGCTTCTTCCCTTTTAGGAATGCTGATGGTTAATACTCCATTTTCATGTTTTGCCGAAACCTTATCCGACTCAACGGTTTGTGGCAGGCTAAAAGAACGGTTAAAGGAAGTATAGCAGAACTCGCGACGCATATAGCGCTCGTCATTATCTTCATTACTTTCCTCCTTCTCTGATGAAATATTAAGTACGTTGTTCTCGACATTAATCTTAAAATCATTCTTATCGAGACCAGGCGCCGCAACTTCAATACGAAAATCGTCTTTACTTTCCACAATATTCACAGAAGGCATATTTATACCTGTCTGAAAATCTAAAGCCGGCATATAGTCACGTCCAAAAAATTCATCTACAATGCTCGGGAAAAAGTTCTTGTTTCTTAACATTGGTAACATGGTTTTACCCTCCATTTTTTAAATTAAACAATTTATTTTAAATGGCATTGTCCAAGATATATGCCAGACCACAAATTCAGACCTTTACTGCCACAATGTCTTGATTAGATGCACAGTAGAATAATTTTCCGTGACAATTTGACAGGAACCAATAAAGTGAATGACGAAAATAAATTGGAAATTAATTGAAAAACAAGTAGTAAGGTCACTTAATGATGACGGATACTTGCAGCGCCAGGAAAACTTAACTTCGAACAGAAGGAGGCAGTCAGGGTGTCTGAACGTTCATTTTAATTCTTGAAGTCAGTATATCAATGGCGACGTGATTGGCACCACCCTGAGGAACAATAATATCAGCATAACGTTTAGAGGGTTCTATAAACTGAAGGTGCATGGGTTTTACAAATTTCTCGTAATGATCGAGCACCTGTCCAAAGGAACGTCCCCGCTCTTCAATATCACGCCGGATGATGCGCATCAGCCGATCATCGGGCTCCGCATCTACAAAAACCTTAATATCCATGCGATCGCGCACCCGCGGATTTGACATAATGAGTATACCTTCCACAATGACTACCTCTCTGGGCTGTACCGGAATAGTTTCTTTGGCACGCGCACAGGTGAGGTAACTGTAGATGGGCATCCCTATGGTTTCACCCGCTTTCAGCATATCTAAGTGCTTCACCAACAGGTTAAATTCAATGGAAGAGGGGTGGTCAAAATTAATCCGGGCCCGTTCTTCAGGGCTCAGGTGACCATTGTCTTTATAATAAGAATCCTGAGGAATAACGGTTACCGAATCCTTAGGCAGCTTTTTGATGATTTGTTTTACTACAGTGGATTTACCGCAACCGGATCCTCCCGCAATTCCGATAATGAGCATGCTTTTTGGATATTTTTTAAATTTGAGTAAAAGTAGGGAAAATTTATAAATCAGTGGGTCCAAAATAGCAAGATTGAGGTGTAAGTTTTAAAATGGCATTCATCATTCTGGATTAATCATAGGTCTTCAAGCTTTTTGTTGCACAATTCATCCATCATATCCGACAATTCAGCAACAAAAATTTTCAAAACGATCCTTCCCGTGTCATCTTTGCATCACCAACACGGGAAACCATGAAATTCTTAATACCTCTTATTTTCTTTTTTGCAACGGTTCAGCTTTCGGCTCAAACCATCATCAGCGGCACTATAAAAGCGAAGAATGATGGGACTCTACCCGGGGCAAATGTCTATCTAAAAGGCACTTATGATGGTGCTTCGAGCGATGTAAACGGTAAATTCAGCTATAAGACACAAAAAACCGGAAGTTTTTTGTTGATGGTAGAATATATTGGATATGAGCCATTTGCTAAAGAAGTGTTGCTGGATGGAACCGCCATTAAACTCGTCGTTGAGCTGAAAGAAACATTCAACAAGCTGGATGCCGTTACCATTACCGCTGGCACTTTTGAAGCCGGCGACAAGAAGCGGGCCAATACCCTGAGTTCACTCGATATGATTACTACCGCCGGGGCCAACGGCGATGTCTTCGGCGCGCTGCAAACCCTTCCGGGAGCGACTACTGTCGGCGAATCGGGTAAGCTATTTGTAAAAGGTGGCGACAGTGATGAGTCGAAAACCTTTATTGATGGCGCATTGGTTCAAACACCCTACAATTCGAGCGCACCCAATACCTCCACCCGGGGACGGTTCAATCCGTTTATGTTCAAAGGCACTATTTTCAGCACCGGCGGCTACTCAGCCGAATATGGTCAGGCGCTTTCGAGCGTGCTGTTGCTCAACACCAATGATATGCCTGTTGAAGATCAGTTTGACATTTCGCTGCTCACCATTGGACCTGAAATTGCAGGCACCAAACTATGGAAAACAGGCGCTGTAACCGCCACTTTGGGATATTTTAACCTTGGTCCTTATATGAACTTAGTTCCTCAAAATTATAAATGGTCACATGCTCCTGAAGGATTTTCGAGTGCCGTAAGTATAAGGCAGAAAACCGGAAAATCAGGCATGCTGAAAATTTACAGCAGTTATGATGCCAACAACTTTATTATCGGACAGCTTGATCTGGAACAAAACAAAGTGTTGGATTACAATCTCGACAACAATAATTTCTTTGTGAATACTTCGTGGATGACAAAAGTCGGTGAAAACCGTACCTTTACGACTTCGGCCAGCTTTACCAACAATGTGGATAAGGTTGTCTTCGACACTACAAACTTCGACAAGGAACTGAAAGGATTTCACCTGAAACAGGTTGTTTCTCAGGAAATGGGAAGCAGGATCACAATGAGGGCCGGTGCCGAGTGGATGCACAGCTTCACGGAACAGAAATTTAAATCACCGGAAAATTCCTTTATCAATAGCTTTACAAATAACATTCTGGCCAGTTTTGTCGAAGCTGAAATGTATGCTTCCAAAAAGTTTGTTGCCAGAATTGGTTCACGCGTTGAATATTCAGATTACCTGGGCCGGGCCAATTATTCACCGCGCATCACTGCGGCATACAAACTAAGTGAAGCCAGCCAGTTCTCGATGGCCTACGGATGGTTTTTCCAGAACCCTTCGGACGATTACCTGATTTACACCGACAAACTAAACTATGAACGTGCCGACCATTATATCCTGAGTTATCAGTCGTTGCTGAAAGGCAGGACCCTTCGGGCGGAAGTTTATTACAAAGATTACCGCAACCTGGCAAAACAGGGGAATGGTGAATTTTATCATCCTGAGACATATAATAACAGCGGGAGAGGTTATGCCAAAGGTTTCGACCTGTTTATCCGTGATAAAAAAAGCATCAAATACGGCGATTACTGGATTTCCTATTCCTGGCTCGACACCAAACGCGATTACCGGAATTATCCTGAAATGGCTATGCCAACCTTCGCCAGCAAGCACAATTTAGCCGTGGTTTACAAGCATTGGTTCGGGAAAATCCGCTCTTATGCCGGGGTGAATTACAAATACTCTTCGCCACGGCCTTACAACAATCCCAACAGCATTGAATTCAATGGAGAACGCACGCTGGCTTATCAAACGCTTGATATTAGCTGGAGTTTTCTTTACAGACCAAACATCATCTTTTATGGTGCTGTAAATAACGTGCCGGGCTTTAAGCAGGAATTCGGGCGGCGATATTCGAATGTCCCTGACGATTCGGGAATTTACCGCAGTACCAGCATTATTCCGGGCTCAGGCAGGTTTTTCATCCTGGGATGCTTCATCACCTTCACAAAAAAAGGAGACCAGAATCAACTGGATAAAATCCAATAACCGAAAAGAAAAAGAATCACGCTAAGACGCTAAGAAGCAGAGAAACGCAAATGATAATTATATCGAAGGTATTCTTTTGCCAAATCAGTTATTGCATAAGAAACTTTGCGTCTCCGCGTCATTGCGTGGTAATCTCCAGAACATCAAACCCTAAACCAATATACCCATGAAAACAACCCTTTTTACCATCATTTTCGCACTGGTTTCCATAACCGGTTTTTCACAAAGTAATGAATACTATCAGGCTATGGGCGAGAGCCTTGGCGGATATGCAAACTGCAAAAACGTGGACGATTTCCGCTCCCTGGGTAATCAGTTTGAGCGCATCGCTCAGGCTGAAACATCACAATGGCTACCGTTGTACTATCATGCACATTGCAATATTATTGCGGCTTTTATGGAGCCTGATCCCGTCAAAAAAGATGCAATACTTGATGTTGCTGAAAAATCAATGAATCGCGCAATTGAACTTGCCCCAAATGAAGCTGACATCTACGCATTGCAGGCTATGTTTTATACCGCTCGCCTGGTGGTTAACCCCATGGAACGCGGTCAAAAGTATGGAATGCTCTCGGGACAAGCGGTGGGCAGAGCTTTGGGCATTGACCCGACCAACTCACGCGCCAGACTGATCAGCCTTCAGAATGAAATGGGCACCGCTCAGTTTTATGGCAAAGATACTTCGGTGTATTGCGATGATGCCCGCGAGTTGCTTGCCGGATGGGACAATTTCAAGCCAAAATCACCGCTGCATCCCAACTGGGGTAAAGACCAGGTGGCCGGAATTGTGGAAACGTGCAAATAGTTTATGGAGCGATTAACCAGTCTGATATAATATCGATATGTCTGGCTGGTTAAACAAATTCCTTAACTTTACCTGACTTTTTGAACTATGAAAAATCAAAATCCAATTTTGCTCTTTAAACACCTCAACCTTTGGCAGTTTTTGCTGGGCAGTTCGGTGCTCGCACTAATCATTTTAGTGGTGTTTTTCGGCAAGGTTTATGACAACCCTCAATCATTTTTGCTTGGATTCCTCTGGTCATTCTCGATATGCGTCACACAATGGGCCGGGCCTGTGCTGATTATTTATACCCTCGATAAACGCCTGCCCTGGATTGACAAGCCGATAACCCGCACTTTTACGCAGTTTATTTTAATGCTTGCGTGGTCGGTTACTGCTTTTGCAGTTGTGCAGTTACTGATGATGTATCTGATCAATGGCCTTCCACCTTCAGAAGCCTGGAAATATGCCACTCATTCCATGGTTTATGCTTTTCTGATAGCGCTGTTTATTTCTCTGGTATTCACGGCCATAGGATTTTTTAGGGCATGGCGGAATTCGGTATTGAGCGAGGCCGCAACAAAAGCCGAAATGATGTCGTATAAATACGAGTCGTTGCGAAACCAGATTAACCCTCACTTTCTGTTCAACAGTTTCAACGTATTGAGCGACCTGGTGTATGAAGATCAGGCACAGGCCGTTACCTTTATCCGGCAAATGAGTGATTTGTTCCGCTATGTGCTTGATAGTCGTGACAAAGAACTGGTCAGCCTCAGCGAAGAATTGGAGTTTATGAAGTCGTATGCTTTTTTGCTTAATACTCGTTTCGGGGATAAGTTAAAGCTGGAAATTGAACTTAATCCTGACAGCAATGCATTGATCGTTCCCATGACCCTCCAACTGTTAGCGGAAAACGCGGTGAAGCACAACGAAGTTTCCGAAAAGTTCCCATTGAGCATCTCCATCAGGCAAAATGGTGAATACATTGAAGTTGAAAACAAGGTGAAACCAAAACGGGCAGGCAATGACTCAATGAAAACCGGGTTAAAAAACATTGCACAGCAATTCGCTTTCTTCACCGATAAGGAAATTGAAATAAAATCAACCGAGAGCCATTTTCTGGTGAGGGTGCCGGTGATAATGATGGAAAGCAGCCTACAAATAAAACCCACGCAAAGACGCTAAGACGCAAAGATTTTGTTTATCTTGGAATAATTTTACAAACAATTGTTTAACAGTGAATTATAAACAAAAAATAACATTGCGTCCTTGCGTCTTTGCGTGGGATAAAACTCCTATTAAATGAAAGTACTCATCATAGAAGACGAAGTCCGTGCAGCCAGCCATCTGGAGCGCCTTTTAGGTAAAGTCGCCCCCGAAATGGAGGTGGTTGCCCGCCTCGAATCGGTGCGCGATGCGGTGGCTTTCCTTTCGCGGAAACCCGACCTTGGGCTCATTTTTTCCGATATCCAACTCGCTGATGGACTGAGTTTTGAAATCTACCATCAGATAAAAATAAACTGCCCAATTATTTTCACCACCGCCTGGGACCACTATGCCATTGAAGCCTTCAACACCAATGGAATTGACTATTTACTCAAACCCATAGAGGAAGAGCGACTCTTTAAAGCCATTGAAAAAGCGCAACAGTTTTCACCTGGTCCAATGCTTGAGAAGATCCTGGCCATGTCAGCAGTAAAACCAACGCATAACTACAAATCGCGTTTTCTGGTTAAGGTGGGCGATAAAATCAAATCCATCCCCATGGAGGAAATCACCGCTTTTTACAGTCTGGAAAAAGCAACCTACCTTTTTACCAGGGAAAAACGCAGCTATGATATTGACTTTGCGCTTGATCATTTGGAAACCTTACTCGACCCTGAACGGTTTTTTCGCATTAACCGCAAGTTTATGGTAGGCCTTGAAGCTTGTGCCAACATTACTGCCTGGTCAAACAGCCGGCTGAAACTTCGGATTGACGGTCTGGAAGATCAGGAAATTATTGTAGCCCGGGAGCGGGTGCAGGAATTTAAGGAGTGGCTGGATGGGTAAAGAGTAAGTTAGATTAGAGATGTAAACCGTTTGCAATGGCATTAACAAAAATGGGTTGTTTGCCGCGTAAGGTAGGCAGTTCCGACTCACCAATAATATGAATATCAGTAATAATATCGAACTTTAATTCAATCTCATAACATAAATCGGAAATTTCCCTTTCGGTTTTCCAATCTGCTTTCTGCTTTAGAATGATTAAGATATCGTAATCTGAGCCTTTCTGCGCGTGATCTGAAATCTGAGAGCCGAAAAGTACTATATCCACAACTTCGTCCGGAAATCTGGAGTTTAAGAGTTGGTTTAGTTCCTTTAATAAGGTTTGATTACTTATACTCATGATTGGAAATTTTATCAAAGATAAGCAAAAGTTCCATTTGTGGCACTTCGACCCGATTTCTGGCCTTTAGCTTTCTGAACTATTGTATAAAAGCCGAATTTTCTAAACAAAAGAAAAACTAAGAAACTTTGTCTACTGTATCTTTACCAATTACAGGGTTAGAACAAAAATACTGGCATCGTTCGCTCCTGAACAGTGGAACATTTCAACCGGAATGATGAAATTTACTATATAAAAAATAGAATGTCAAAACGGCTATATATAAAAGGTATTATTAATTAGGGTCTGCTGAAAAATTCATAACTTTTTTATATTTCGGTGCTCTGCACCTCCCCAAATTACTCGACATGCATTTTCTATAAATATTTCGCCACTCTGTGGCTCTTTTAGGTGCAGAGCACCGGAATATTTGTAGAAAGAGTAAGTTAAATTGCAATAAGGTGCAGCGCACCGTGATATATATGCATGGAATATGGACGTCTATCGCCAAAAACCTTGCATTTAATATAAGTCAATTACACTACAATATGCTGGTATTCAATAGTATGATATTTTTTAAGCAGAACCTAATTAGTGCCTGTCCATAAAGTCAGTGTTTGAGCCAGAATGTTCGAGTGCAAGGCTTTCGCGCTGTATTGAGCCTGTCGAAATGAAGTATTGAAAATCAAGGAGTCTCGCCTATGTCTCCTTTGAAAAGCAATGACGAGATGACTGTTTTCAACACGAGAGTAACGCAGCTATCGGACATTATGGACAAACACTAATTATTCTCCTCAAACTTTACCCTTTTTTCTAATTCAATCACATACAACGTCAGCTCCTCAATTTTCTTAAGCAAAAAATTTAGTTATTCTTTTGTCGTTCACATAAAAAGTGTTTTATTTCAATCTTTTAAAATATCTCTCCAGTTTATTTGAACGGATCAAGCTGTTTAGCAATGTCGTATCAATGCCATAAGCACCATTTTCAGTGCTAAATGTACCATCATCATCATCGCGACTATAGTATTCAAGGTAAGGGTCTTTGTCAATTAGCAATTTATAAAGACTATCAACTCCGGATATAGAATCATATAAATTATAATCTTCGATTGTCACAGATATATATCCAGAATTTACGCCCATGGAGCCATTCAAATAGTATCCCGAATCAAGTTGGACAGGCCATCTCTCATTCAACCTACTTGGCTGTGAGGTAATTTTAGATCCATCCTCCGATAGTTCTACAGACACATAATTTGAATAGTCCTTTCCTGTTTGAAATTTATAAATTTGAATGGTTGTATCTCTGGTATGATCTTTTTTGCAAGAGCAAAAGAGACTAAATATACATATTAACAGAATCTTTGAGGAAGTCTTCATTTCTTTAAAATTATTTTTTGTTTTAGTATTACATTATCAATTTCTACAAAAACGATATAAATCCCATTATTTAGAGAACTCATATCAATAAAATAGTCAGGTTGACGAATATTAAAAGCTTGAAAACACATCACCCCTTGGGCATTATAAATTGGAGTTCATTCCCGTTATTCCGGTTTCTACAAACCTACCTATAGCCAGAGACTGTTGACCCTTGGCTATTGCATTTTGTCCAATTGCATACGATTGCAGGGCTGCATAGCTTGACTGCCCAATAGCAATTGAATAATTCCCCAATGCCGTTGAATTGTAACCCAATGATATGGATGCAATCCCATTTGCCT
>JAVEQP010000082.1:0-16614 GCA_034007585.1 Lentimicrobium sp.
AATGGCTTCGGAAAGGCCGCGATCGAGATCATAAGCGGGCTGATAGTCCAGCAGTTTTCGGGCTTTTTCAATAGAGGCCAGTGAATGCTTCACATCACCGATGCGGGGAGGGCCATATTCCGGTTTTAAGTGTTTAATGTCAGGCACCAACACACTCAAATGATGTAACAACTGCTCATACAATTGATTCAACGTAGTATTTTCACCCACAGCAACATTGTAAACGGTATTTATGGCGTCAGGATTATCCGCAAACAACGCCAACTGGTTTATGGCTACCACATTCTCAATATAGGTAAAATCACGCGATTGGGTTCCGTCTCCATGAATCACCGGTGCTTCGTGATGGATAAGTGCCTTGATGAATCTGGGAATTACGGCAGCATAATCCCCATCAGGATCCTGCCGTTTGCCGAAAACATTAAAATAGCGCAAACCAATGGTTTGCATACCATAAAGTTTTCCAAAGACATTGGCATACAGCTCATTTACATATTTTGTAATGGCATAAGGCGATAAGGGCAAACCGATGATGTCTTCCTGTTTGGGCAAGGCCGGATGATCACCATAAGTGGATGAACTGGCAGCATATACAAAGCGTTTTATGCCTGCATCCCGGGCGGCCACCAGCATATTAACAAAGCCGGTGATGTTCACTTCGGTGCTGGTTACAGGGTCGTTAATGGAGCGCGGAACCGAACCCAATGCAGCTTCATGGAGCACAAAATCCATCCCGCTGGCGGCTTTGCGACAATCTTCACCATTGCGGATATCGCCTTCGATAAGCATAAAATCAGGATGAATCAGGAATGCTTCTATATTTTCACGTTTCCCTGTACTGAAGTTATCCATACAACGTACCGTATTTTTCTGCGAAAGCAAGGCTTCTATCAAATTTGATCCAATAAACCCGGCCCCTCCGGTAACCAGTATGTTAGCTCCTGTTATTTTGCGCATACTTCATAGTTTTAGGTTGAATTATTGAAAATCTTCCGGTGATGATGGGGTGGTAAACCACGAAAGTGGCCTGAGAATTTTATCAAATACGAAATACTGAATCAGCACAAAATCTTTGTCATCATTGATGAGGGCATACATTCTGTCACGGTCAAAAATGATGGTTGAGTCATCAAAAACATCCAGCTCGGGTACCGGAAGCTTGCGGGCAAAAGCCTTCACTTTTATGGTCTGACCATCCGCGGTGTTGAGGTTAATGATATAAACGGGCGACTGCGACGTGATGGAATCGCGCCTTTCAGGCTCCATATCATTCAGCAATGTTTCGAAACGGATATTGCGGTATGCATTGATATAATTCATCAGCTTAAGTGTATCGTAGTCAGCAATCTGAATATTTGATTCCACCTGAAATAATGACAAACTCTTATTGTTATTATTAACCAACCTGAAGGATTCCGAGGGTTGAAGCGGAAAATCAACTTCAATGGAAGCGATTTCCGGCAGCTTATGTGCAAATATGGTATGCATTCTCCAGTCGTTTTCAAGGGTAGTAAAGCGGCTGGATACATATCCCCGAAGACCGGGCAGATAAACCACTACCGGCTTACTGGCTCCTTCAATCAGGGCATAACTTCCATTGTTATCCATAGTGGCATCACCAATGTAATAGGTTCTGGCCTTCTTTTCATAAGGAAACAGCTTGAGTGAACCTACCTTTATGCGATAACTATTTTTGTAAATTTCTACTTTTACTGACCTGGCTGCCAACAATTTAAGAATATTATCATAAGCTGCCCGGGCTACCGGCTGTCGCACAGCGATGTTTGCAACTGTATTAAGCAGAATTCCAATGTTTTCCTGATGGGCACCATATTGGCCATTAAGCATCCAGGTACCATCAGGCTTCCTTTCAAGTAAAATAGTACGGTCCGATTTATCGGCCATAAAAATACGGGTAATAGCAGCGGTATCAGGTACGGCAAAATCTCCTGTTTTTGAATCAATGGTAGTATCAGATCGGCCCAGAATGAGCACTGCAGCCAATGCTCCCAGTATCAATACAACAACAAGCAGAACAATTCTATTCTTTCGCATATCCGTTTTTTTATTAGTTACCGGTTGCAAATCCCGGTGTAAATCAATACTTATTTTGCATACCTGCGCCGACGCATTACTGCAAGAATAACCCCTATAATTACAACCAACAATACCGGAGCCAGGGTATTAAGCAATTGCCAGAACAGCAGATTACCCTGAGCCCGTTTCATATCGAGAGAGCGCAGTTTAAGTTCACGTGCCCGCACCGACATGAGTCCGGTATCATCACAAAGATAGTTTATCGCGTTAAGCATAAGCTCCCTGTTTCCAAACGTCTGGTTCGTATAGCGATCGAAACCCAGCGGCAAAGCCACAAAGGAGCCGTTGGTAAACTGCACCTGATTGCGGATAAGATCGCCATCCGACATTACTATCATTCTGTTTTCGGGACTGCGTCCTTCAAAAGAAATTTCGGGTGCCTGTTGAATTTCTTTCGGAACCCGGTTCTTAAAAAGCGATTCGAATTCACCTTCAAGGAGCACCGCCACCGGCTGAGGGGGTTGGGCATAATCCTTTGGATCAGGTTCATCACGCACCATTTCAAGGCTGATCATTACCGGAGTAATGGCGATGTGTGTATATTTTGATGTGGAAAGCAGTACTGTTTTCCTTATCGAAGGATTTTCTACCGTATCAATACTACTGATGAATTCAGTTCTTATGGCATTCAGATTTTTCACCACCGGATGATCACTGGTGGAAGTGAGTACCGGAAAATAATACCAGGGGAAAAAACTGAACTGAGGCTGATTTCCGATGCGACCGGTAAATATAGGAATAGGTAGTGCATTGAGATCAAGTAAAAGGTTACTGTTGAGCCTAACGCCATATTTAAAAAGCTGATCGTTGAGATTGATATCCTGGGTTATGCCAAGGGTGTGATCACTGGTTTGTATGCTGTCCATGCTTGCCAACACCGGATCAATAAGCCACAGCACCTTACCCCCTTTCATAATGTATTGATCAATGATGAACTTGTCTTTTTCACTGAAGAGTGAATCCGGCTTTGCGATGATGATGGCCTTAAATTTATTCATAGTCCTGTATTCGCCATCCTCCCCTTCTTTTCGATCGGTCAGTGCATTAATTTTGCCATCAATCCTTACCCTTTCCACCACATAATAATCGCGCAGTGCCCGCGAAATGTCCCCGGTTTCCAAAGCAGAAAGTTCACCATGACCTTCAATAAAGGCTACTTTTGGTTTATTTGAGGTACTCAGCTTTCTGATGGCATTAGAGAGGTTATATTCCAGCGCCTGTATGGAATTGTTGATCATCACCCCGGGGTCAACGCCCATTTGTTCTTCCAGCAAATTGAGTGGAATTTCACGGCCTTTATATGAAACGATTATACCGGGGAAAATGCGTTGCTGCTCCTGCCCTTTCCGGGTGCGTACATTCAGGTCAGTAGGCTGTAACCCTTGTTGTTGCAGCCGATCGAATACATCTTTCCGGGTCTTGGCATCTGTGGAGGAATAGGGATCAATAAATTCGTATTGAATATTGTCATTCATTGCCCTGAACTCATCCAGCATTTCGCGGGTCGAACGGCTGAGCATTTTAAATCCGGCCGGGAAATCCCCTTCAAGATAAACGCGGTAGAAAATAATGTCGTCGGTTTCACGCAGCAGTTTTTTTGTGGATAGGGAAAGGGTAAACCGCTTCTCAGAAGTCAGGTCAAAGCGGGTAAATATATAGGAACCAATTACATTCAACAACAATACAATCAGTAATCCCATTAATAATTGGATCAAGCTATTGCGACGATTATTGTAAGGGCCTGATAATTTGTTCGTTTGAGCAATATTTTCTGATTTCATCTTATTGCTCCTTACTTTTAGAAATCGACAAACGAATACTTTTCTCCCATTTCCGGCTCTCGAGGGCTGTTTTGGTAAACATCAGAAACAGCGCAATAACACTCAGGAAATAGAGTACGTCGCGCGTATCAATTACACCTCTGCTTATGGAGGTATAATGGGACTGTATTCCCAGGGAAAGCAATAAGAGGTCAACGCCACCAAAGAGGGACAACGAGGCAATAAAATCAAATCCGATGTAGGCAAAACCACTGATAACCAGGGCCAACAAGAATGCAACAATTTGATTGTCGGTTATGGATGAAACAAAGACGCCTATGGCTACAAAGCCTGAAGCCAGAAAAAGCAAACCTATGTATGAGCCCCACAAACCGCCCACATCAAGATTGCCTTTTGGCGCACCCAACAGGTAAACAGAAATCGCATAAATTAATGTGGGCAGCAGTGAAAGCACTACCACCGAAACTCCAGCAAGATATTTGGCAAGGATAATCTGCATATCGGTCAGGGGTTTGGTGAGCAGAAGTTCAATGGTGCCGGCCCGGTTTTCATCAGCAAAGGTGCGCATGGTGATGGCCGGAATCAGGAACAGAAACACATAGGGCGCCAGCATAAAGAAGTTTTCGAGGCTGGCATAACCATAATCAATAATATTGAATCCCATCGGGAAAACCCAAAGGAACAACCCATTAATGGTCAGAAAGATAATCACGGCAATATAGCCAATAAGCGAACTGAAAAAAGAGAGGATTTCCTTCTTAAAAAGAATATACATAATGGTCGATAATTCCCTGTTGTGGGTTTTGAGGGCGCTAAATTACTTAAAAAAGGTGAACCGGCTGAAAGTGATCATTGATCAGAGACAACTACTCAGTTATCGTTGCACGGATGTTCCTCTATTTAGGGGCAGTTCACTATAAATGGATCAACTTTCAATCAAACTCCACAATAACTACATCATCAATTTTAAGGCCGAGTAAACCTGAGGCATTGCCGCGATTGATGCCAATTTCCAGGTGACCCGTAGTGCTGAACAGTACCACGATTTCACCGGGTATAACGTCGCTGAACGCTTCGTACACCTGTCTGATCTTGTGGCGCTTCCCTCTGATGTTCAGGTTAAAATGCCGCTTCATACCGAATTCCTCAAATTCCTGAACAGTAATGTTAAGCAGCACATTTTCATAATGATCAATATAAATTACTCTGCCGTTCAGGCTATTGCCATTCACTTGCGGTTTCATGGCAATCAATGCCGTAAGTTCCTGACGCGAATGGCCAAGTTCGGAAATACTGCCGCCACTTGCCAGATGCACAGCGGCTTTAACAAATCTATCGCGGGTAGAAAAAATAAAAAAGCCCGTTTCCTGCGGCAGGGTGATTTCCACAACGGCATCCGGTCTTTCGTCAAAGAGCAGGGTGAAAATGCCATTATCGGCGCCAATAAAATATTGACCTTTGTACTCCATAGCCACATGCGGTGTTTTTTCCGATTCCTCCGTATTGATGCCCACTATATGAATGGTTCCTTTAGGAAAATAAGGAAAGGCATTGCGCAATATAAAGGAAGCCTGCTTCACATTAAAGGGATCCACCTGATGAGTAATATCCACTATGTTCACGTCAGGCAGCCGGCTCAGAAGCATACCCTTTACAATCCCTGCATAGTGGTCGCGGGGCCCCCAGTCGGTAGTAAGGGTAATTATTGCAGCCATAGTGAATTTTAAATATGAATCCTTAAATTATTGTTTTGCGGATAAAAGACGGTTTTTGTAAACTACGGATAAAAGCAGAATGAGCAATACCGCCAAAGCAGTGGCAGGTTGCATAAAACTAACCAGCCCAATTATACTTACCTGAATAATCAGCCAGCTAAAAACAATCAGACAAAGCACCAGGCTCCATAAAAATGCTTTTTTATGACCGATAAAAACTAAAACTGCCGTCACCATTGAACCCCCTCCAATTACTATCAGCAAAAATAGTCCGGGAATAAAATAGCTATGAAATGGACTGCCATCCAGCCATTCAACTGGGATACCTTTGGCACCGGACAGCGCATAATACCCTCCTCCAAAAGCATTCAACGCAACAATGGCAAGCAATATCCCCCAAACGATCCTTAACCCTTTTGACGAAGGAAGGTTGGATTGAACTGGCTGCAAACCTGTTTCCATAGTACTTCAAAAATTTGTTCCTGACTATTTGTGCAAAGGTAAAAATCCTTTAGTCAAAAGAGGAATTTTTATATTGAATTTTCATTGTTCTTCCGTCTTTAAAAGATGGCAGAGTTTTTGTTCCCATATTGGATATAAATTTGTAAAAAACAGATCATGAAAAAATTA
The DNA here is from genome assembly GCA_034007585.1 of Lentimicrobium sp. Lineage (GTDB taxonomy): Bacteria > Bacteroidota > Bacteroidia > Bacteroidales > Lentimicrobiaceae > Lentimicrobium. Next base: position 6,224 of record JAVEQP010000082.1, read on the forward strand.
TATTTCTCCGTATTAATTCTATTATTTCTCACATCGTGTAAGCTTGAAAATGATAGTTATTCTCACTTTTATGATTATGTGGATATAGAGCAAACCCTTATTCCTACCACCGCTCTGGTCGGTGATTCGGTGCTAATTCATACAACAGCAGTGGCCTACAACGGCTGTTGGAGAAACCTTAAGCTGTATTATGGAAAAATAAATGACACCCTGTATGCCATAAATGCTCAGGGTGAATATGAATCATATAATGGCATCTGTCCTGAAGTCGTGGTAAGTGCCGACAGTACTTTCGTTTTCATCCCTGATACCACCGGCACCTTCATTTTTGTTTCCCAATCCCGCAATCGCGCCCATGTTTATGATACGCTGCAGGTAAGCCTGCCAGTGTTTTAATCGGTTTCCATCGATTAATTCAGATAATTATACCTTTGCGGTTTAAATCAATCGCCAAAACCTCTTATGCAATATAATTTTGATGAGATCATCCCGCGGGAAGATACCCGCTCGGTAAAATACGACCTGAGAACAGAAATTTTCGGGAAAAGTGATGTGCTTCCCTTGTGGGTGGCCGATATGGATTTCCGCACTCCCGATGTAGTGATTGAAGCCATTAAACGACGTGTCGATCATGAAATTCTTGGTTATTCCTTTAGGGATGATGCCTATAATGCTGCATTGATTAATTGGTTGAAACGCCGGCATCAGTGGAGCATTCAAAAGGAGTGGATCGCTTTTGCACCGGGCATTGTACCTGCCTTTAATATGGCGGTAATGGCCTTTACGCAACCGGGTGAAGGTATTGTTGTGCAACCGCCGGTATATTTTCCCTTTTTCGGAGCCGTTAAGGATCATGAACGTAAACTAATCCTTAATCCGCTTATCCGGCAGAACGGGAATTATTTAATGGATTATGACCATCTGGAACAATGTTGCCGTGAGGGAGCGCGCATGCTTATACTTTGCAATCCTCACAACCCCGTGGGCCGGGCATGGGCGCCGGAAGAGCTCAGGCGCATAGGTGAAATTTGCCTGAAGTACAATGTTTTAATGATTTCTGATGAGATACATGCTGACCTTGTAAATCGTGGACATAAGCATACGGTGCTGGCGAGTTTGTCTCCTGAAATTGCAGCCCGCACCATTACCATGGTGGCAGCAAGCAAAACGTTTAATCTGGCCGGCCTGGGTACAGCCTCGGTCATCGCTTCAGATCCCGACTTACTGGAAGGTTACACTAAAATGTTGAATGCCGTTCATGTGGGCATGGGCAACATTTTTGGCAATGTAGCTACCGAAGCCGCCTACAACAAAGGTGAACCCTGGCTGGAGCAATTGCTGGATTATATTGATGGAAATATCCGCCTTTTAATGTCGTACCATCAGCGCTTGCAGCCCTGGGTAAGCTTTGAGGCTCCTGAAGCCACCTATATGGCCTGGCTGAATTTCAGCAAACTCGGCCTGGACGATGAATCCCTCAATAAATTTATTATCAGCGAAGCCGGATTGGGATTAAATGCAGGCATTCAGTTTGGAGCGGGTGGTGAAGGCTTCATGCGCATTAATCTGGCCTGCCCACGAGCAACGCTGCGGAAGGCGTTGGATCAGCTTGAAAAGGCGCTCTTTAAAAATTTCTAAAATAGGGCAAATCGATTGGATGCAGGTATTGAAAAATTGTCTGATTTAAATGAGACTTGCTGTTAAACCCAAGTTTCAGTTATAAAATAAAATTTAATTTACCATTATTGAGGGCCAGGTTGAGGCTCCATCAGTCCCTGGGCTTCACGATACACAATTTCTGAAGCGAACTGCTGTCGCCTTTGTAAACATTCAGGTCCACATGCCCGCGGATACCACTTACCGAGGCTTTATCGGTATGTTGCCAGAAATGCCATTTGTGTTTACCTATGCGGGGTTTATCCGGATGATAATGAGCGATCCATAAGGGATAATCATCAAATTCGCCGGCAAGGTAGCTGATAAAGTAGCCTGGACTGGTATATATTAAAGGCTTCACTCCATAATGTTCTTCGATAAGCCTGCACCATTCCTTTGCACCTGCCACAATCTCACTCTTCGACTTGCGGTTAGTCACCTCAATATCGAGTACCGGAGGCAAATCTCCGGGTTTTAGTTCAACATTATTGATAAAATTCCTGGCCTGTTTTGCTGCATCCCGGCTGGGATGAAAAAAGTGATAAGCCCCACGCATCAATCCGGCTTCTCCTGCCTTTTTCCAGTTGCGATCATAATGTCTGTCCTGACGGGTTATCCCTTCTGTAGCTTTAATAAAAGCAAAACGTATGTGTTTACCGCTTACATCCATAGCAGCCACCTCAGTCCAATTAATTTTACCCTGATGATGGGATACATCAATACCATAAATAGTATAGGAACGCGGGATGGAAACCCCGAAGCCGTGGGTAGAGGATCCCGGCAAACCAGGAAATACCTGTACTGCTTTTGAATAAACTATGCCCGCATATTTATAAAGTGTGGAACCAAAAACAAGGGTAAAAATAAAGGTAAGTCCGGTTATCAAAACCAATACCGGGAAAACTTTCCGATAATACTTCTTTCGTTTTGGTGAGCGTGATAACTGCCTGGCCAGTACTGCCATAATAATGAGGGAATTATTATTTCAATTCAAATATCCGGGCTGAGCGGGGCGAGAGTGAAATATCATTTTTCAGCATCACTGCTTCACCGGTCATAACATCGGTTGCCTGTAAAAGCCCAGCCGCAATCTCTGAGAAGCGGTTGGTATCAATGTTCTTTTTTTCTTTACTGTTATTGATCATCACCATCACCACCTCGTCATCCAGCATCCGGAAATAAGTATATACACCGCCCTCCGGTATAAAATGCAGCAATTTACCATAATGTACTGCCGGACTTGTTTTACGCCAGTCAAGCAATTGCTTAAGGTGATTGAAAACTTCATTTTGTGCCTCCGTGCGGCCAGAGGCAGTAAATGCGTTTATGGAATCCTCCGCCCATCCGCCGGGAAAATCTCTGCGAATGTCGCCATGGCCGAGGTGTTCCTGCCCATCCATAAGCAGCTCAGTGCCATAATATAGCTGCGGGATACCACGGGTAGTAAGTAAAAAAGTCATCGCCATTTTCAGGGCATCCAAATCATTGCCAATGGTGTTAAAATAGCGGTTTAAGTCGTGATTATCCAGAAAAGTCAGGGTATTGTAGGGATTGTCGTAAACAAAATCCTGGGCAAGCACCATGTAAAGCCGGGCCATACCTTCGCTCCAGCCTTCCTGCTCAGTAAAAGCTTGTGAAACAGCACCCTGAAGGGGGAAATCAGTAACTACCGGCATGCCTGAACTAAAGTAAGCACAAGGTGAGTTTTGCTTTTGAAAATAAGCAGTCATGGCTTCGCGCTGCAGCCAGGCTTCACCCACTATATTAAAGCCGGGATATTCATTCAGGATACGGGCGGTCCATTCCGCGGTCATTTCAGCATAGGGATAGGGTTGTGTGTCAAGGCGTATGCCATCAAGATTCGCATATTCTATCCACCAGATGCTGTTTTGAATGAGATAATTGCGCAAATACACATTGCGCTGATCCAGATCGGGCATATGTTTATCAAACCAGCCCTGAAGCATACGATTTTGATCGGAGAGTGAAGCATGCGGATCAGTAAGGGTTTCTGCCCTGAAATTGCTTTTGGTAAATTCGGGGAAATGATGAATCCATCCAGGCATAGGCAGGTCTTTGATAAACCAGTGATTGATGCCGCAATGGTTCAATATCATATCCATCACTATTTTTAAGCCTTTTTCATGGGCTGCATCCACCAGGGCAACATAATCCGTATTGCTTCCAAACCGCGGATCAATACAATAAAAATCGGTGATGGCATAGCCATGATAGGAATACTCCGGGTGATTATTTTCGAGCAAAGGATTCATCCACAAAGTAGTTACCCCCAGCTCATTAAAATAATCCAGATGATCTTTTATTCCCTGAATGTCGCCGCCGTGCCTGCCCGAAGGATTCCGGCGGTTGGCTTTTTCACTCATTTCAGGATGATTGTCGTTCAGCGGGTTGCCATTGGCAAAGCGGTCGGGCATAAGCAGGTAAAGCACATCAGATTGATCAAAACCCTTACGGAAAGCTGATCCTGTGTCCCTTTGCCTGAGTTCGTAAGTGTAACTGTAACTGCGCTTTTTATCCAGCCTGAAGTTAATCGTAAACGTACCGGACTTAACATCAGGATCCAAAGCCAGATCAATAAACAGATAATTTGGATTTTCCACCCGGGTAATGCCAAGCAGGCTTACACCTGGATAATCAAGCTGCACTTCCGCCTGCGCGATATTTTTACTATACACCAGTAACTGAAGCTGGCAATCCTGCATGCCGGCCCACCAGAAAGGGGGTTCCACCCGCAATTCCTGTTGCGCGGCAGCCGTTGAAAATCCGAAAAGTGCGGGAGATAATCCGATAACTATCATGAGGTATAATCGGAAAAGCCAGACAGCAGATTTCATAGTTCAGATCATTTTAAGAGGTGCAAAAGTAAGCAAACTGCCATCAGATAAGGCGACGCAGCTTAATTTTAAAATTCATACGACGGCCATCCCTCGAAATTCCAAGCTTCAGCACTTTGCCGGACCTGTCAGATAGAAGATTGTTGAGTTCTCCCATATTCAACATAAAGGTATATTTTTCATCCACACTCATCAGAATATCGCCGGGCAATATTCCGGCTTCATCACTCGGTGAACCGGGAATGACTTCACTCACTTCAAAGATATTAAAACCGGATCCCGAAGCCCTGAAATTGAGGCCACTCATATTGTATTCGAAAGGCTGGCTGAATTTGCTGCCTTTACGAAGCAGTATCCGGCTGTTGGTATAATCAAAAGTAACCAGGAAACGGGCTAATGCGCCTGCTCCCAAAGTACCATGCCGTTTTTGACGGTTAAGAAAATTACTGGGCATATACTGATCCGTAAAAGAGGTAACGATATCATCCAGCCGGAAATTGCCCAGCATCATCCATCCCACGCGGGCAAAACTACCCGGAATAATGCCCGCCAGGCCTTTACCAATAATCGCATCCAGACTCACTTTGGGTTTGAAGCCATCGAGGCTGTCCTTTTCAAGCAACAGCGGATGATTGGCTCCCGAATCAACCATGAGCCACAAATCCTTAATATGCTGATTATCCAGCGCCACCCGAACCGGCATATAAGGCTTGCCCTGGGTAATAATTACCGGAATTATCTGCGTGTGATTCTTAATTTTAAAATCTTCAGGTCTTTCAAACCTCAGGGTATTGCGATCATAGTTGGTGGTCACCATTAAATCTCTGAACTTCTCCATGCCTATTAAGCCATGCACCTTAGCCCCGATATACTGATCCAGTGAAAAATAATCATCCTTGAGCAACACCATATTGGCAACAATAGATTCCAGGGGTCCAAAACTCAGTTTTAAACTTTTGGTAATGCTTGCATCCAGCTCTTCGGGAGAGCCCGGCGCAGAAATTTTAAAATCCCTCAGCCAACTGTCACGTAAGCGCAATGATATGGCCTTGTCGGTAATGATAACCCCTTCCACCCCGCTGTCAATCATTAAACGTAAGGGTAAAGTATCATTCATTACAAACTCAGCCACCACCAGATTATCATAATTGCTGAATTGCACCGTTTCATTTCTGCGGTTAGGAGATAAACCGAAGTATTGTTTCTGTGCCCGGGCAGTAAACGAGATGCCGATAATCAGGACAACAGATAACCCAAAACGGAGAACAGGCATCATAGGGATAGTGGCTTTAGAATTTACGAAGATAAAAAAAACCACGATGCGAGGTTTTGTCAGCCAATAAAATTAAATTTGCAACCACATAAGTTCTTATGCTAAAACTGCGATGAATTATCATTATTTCTCATCCGGCAGCCTCAACTTTGTTAAATTACCGGAAATATCCACCACGATGAAACCTACCGAATTAAAAAACCAACTCCAGACACTATGGATTCAACTTTATCCGGAGCCTGAGCATCAGCCGATTTTAAGCAAGCTTATGGTTGATCTGGAAGATACCCTTTCTGCACTACACTTTAAACCACAAACTGAAGGATGGTATAAGGATGCCGTTGTTTATTCGCTGTATATTGACTTTTTCAATGATACTTTCGATGGCCTCATCGAAAAGCTGGACATGTTAAAGGAATTGGGCGTCAATTGCCTGTGGCTGCTGCCCTTGCTTGAATCACCCATGCGTGATGCCGGTTTCGACATTAAGGATTACCGCAATATACGGGCTTCTTTGCTGGGTTTACCCGATACCACTCCTCAGGACGTGAAGCAACAGGCATTCAGGAAATTTCTAACTGAGGCCCATGAGCGCGGCATACGGGTGATTTTTGATGTGGCCATGAATCACACTTCTGAGGAACATCCCTGGTTTGTGGAATCCCGCAAAGGGCCTGACAATCCGTTCCGCAACTATTATATCTGGAATAAAGACACCAACAAATACAAGGAAACCCGGCTACTGTTCAAGGGCATGTGTCCCAGTAACTGGGAAAAATCGGATGACTGGTACTTTTTCCATCGCTTTTTCGAGTTTCAGCCCGATCTGAATTATAAAAACCCCATGGTGATGCTCGAGATTTGCCGCGTATTGCTTTTCTGGCTGCGACAGGGTCTCGATGGTTTCAGGGCAGATGCTATCCCTTACTTATGGAAAGAGGAAGGCACCGATTGTGAGAATCTGCCACAAACGCATATCATCCTTAAAATTTTCAGGACCGTGCTGGATTATGTAAGGCCGAATACGTTGCTGCTGGCCGAAGCCTGCCAGCCTCCCGTGGAAGTGGTCCGCTATTTCGGAAACAACGATGAGTGCCATGCCGGTTACCATTTCCCCCTGATGCCCATGATCTTTAAGTCACTGGCTGTTGCCGATGCGGCTGCGGTAAAAGAAGTGCTGAATCCGGAAGTTACCCCTGAAATACCTGCGGACAATCAATGGTTTTTATTCCTGCGCCTGCACGATGAGCTCACCCTGGAAATGGTTACTCCCGAAGACCGCAAAATTATTCACGACCACTACTGTAAAAAACCACACTGGGATTTCAGGGTAGGCGAAGGCATCTCGGCAAGGCTGGCTGAACTGCTCGACCGCGACGAACGTAAAATCGCACTTGCATACAGCATAATGCTGACTTTACCGGGAACACCCGTAATTTACTATGGGGATGAATTTGCACGCCTGAATGACGATGCATTTTACCATGCCTTTAAAAAAGAAACCGGCAAAGACGACTCCCGTTACCTGGTGAGGGGACCACTCAACTGGGATGAAATAGAGAAAAAACTATCGGATGAAAACAGCCTGGCTTCAAAGGTAAATCAAAGGTTGCGCGAGATGCTGGCCATCAGGAATCAAACCAAAACCTTCGGCAGGGGACAATTGAAATGGGTGAACATCACACTTTTCACCAGCAACGCTCCGCATCAACCGATACTTGGCTATTACCGGACATACGAAAAAGAGCGGACACTGGTTTTGCAAAACCTTTCAGATACCATGCACACGATTACTAAAATAGATGACCAAACAATAAGTGGTGAAAACTTGTTTACCCGCCTTAAGGTACATTCACCATTTACCTTAAAACCGTTTGAATATGTGTGGATCAAAATTTCCTGATCTCTTTTTTTAAACTAAACACTCCCTATTTCTAAAAAATAATCCCTTTTTTATGTCCAACGCCATCACCAAAACCAATTTCAAACTTCCCGGCCTCACCCACTTATACATTGGTAAAGTCCGCGATGTATATCACATTAAAGATGAATTACTGGTGATGGTAACCACCGATCGTATTTCGGCCTTCGATGTGGTTTTGCCGCGTGGAATCCCTTTTAAGGGGCAGGTACTCAATCAGATCGCTTCCCGTTTTCTGGACGAAACCAGCGACATTGTTCCCAACTGGAAAATAGCTACCCCCGATCCCATGGTTACCGTTGGCCGGCTTTGCGAACCTTTTAAAGTGGAAATGGTCATCCGGGGCTACCTTTCAGGCCATGCCTGGAGAGAATACAAAGCGGGCAAACGCAGCCTTTGCGGTGTGGAAATGCCCGAAGGCATGAAAGAAAATGACCGTTTCCCTCAGCCCATCATCACCCCTACCACCAAAGCGGATGTTGGCCATGATGAGGACATTTCGCGGGAGGAAATCCTGAGCTCAGGCCTGGTAAGCGCTGCTGACTACCTTAAACTGGAAGATTACAGCCGCAAGCTGTTTCAAAGGGGTACAGAAATCGCTCAGAAAATGGGACTTATCCTCGTGGATACCAAATATGAATTTGGAAAGGACGGAGATGACATTTTCCTTATTGATGAGATTCACACTCCTGACTCTTCCCGGTATTTCTATCTGGATGGCTACCAAAAACGCCAGGACGCCGGCGATCCACAAAAGCAGCTTTCCAAGGAATTTGTACGGGAGTGGCTCATTGCCAATCATTTCCAGGGCAAAGAAGGACAAACTATGCCCGAAATGACTGACTTATTTGTGAATCAGGTTTCGGAACGATACATAGAACTTTTTGAATCGATTACCGGAAGCAAATTCGAGCGTGCGAACATCACTTCAGTGCTCTCCCGCGTTGAAAAGAATATTCTGAAATTTCTAACTGCCTACTATCGCTAATACCTTTCAATTATGACTTCTTTATTTATTCATTGGGATGTTAACCCGGTCTTGGTTCATCTGGGCAGTATGCAAATCAGATGGTACGGATTGTTTTTTGCCCTTTCCTTTGTAATCGGTTACCTGGTTCTGGAAAAAATCGTGTTCAAACGCGAAGGATTACCGGTTGCCTTGCTTGACAAGCTCGCCACCTATGCCATTCTTGGTACCATTATCGGTGCGCGACTGGGACATGTGCTTTTTTATGAACCGGCTTCCTATCTGAGCGATCCGCTAAGCATCCTTAAAATATGGGAAGGAGGGCTTGCCAGTCACGGGGCGGCCATCGGCATACTGCTTGCCCTCTGGCTCTTTGTCCGTAAATCGGGAAAGACCTATCTCTGGACCCTCGACCGCGTGGTAATCGTAGTGGCGCTTGGGGGAGCCTTTGTGCGTATGGGTAACCTGATGAACAGCGAGATATACGGCCACATCACCAACCTGCCCTGGGGATTTATATTCGAACGCAACGGTGAAACTCTGCCCCGGCATCCCACTCAGATATACGAGGCATTGTCCTACCTCATTTTGTTCTTTGCCCTGATTACCCTTTACATCCGTAACTTCAAAACCCTTAAAGAGGGCAAAATATTCGGCATCTTCCTTATTGTGCTCTTCGGCGTAAGGTTCTTTATTGAATTCCTGAAGCAACCTCAGGTAGCCTTTGAACAAAACATGACCCTTAACATGGGCCAATGGCTCAGCATACCTTTTATCCTTGCCGGAGTTGGATTGCTTTGGTGGGTGAATAAGCAACCCGAAAAAGTGCAGAAGTAGGCGAAAATTCCAGCATATTTAATGATTGAGCCCGGTCTAAAAAGGTAAAAATAAAAAAAAGCCACCAAAAGCAGCCTTCACTACGTTGCGTCGGGCCGGCACCAGGTGATGCAACGGGCTCATATATTGTAAAAAATAATATATTGCGAAAGACAGACAATAGACCCAATGAAATCCTGTTACTAATGATATATAAACTGAAATAGCGATGAAAAAAGTATTGATCTTGACTTTTTGCGTACTGCAACTTTCGACGGTTGTAAAATCCCAGGAAAGAACGGCTTCGAACAAGCTCAGCTTTGAATTTGGACTCGGATACAATACACTCGACTGGGAAGCTGTCTCATTAACAGAGACTGTTGAGAACAACAGAAATCAGTTTTGCCTATCCCCTTCTTTCAAATTAAAGTATGCCATACCATTGATAAAATTTAACAATAATTCAAATTTTGACGTAACAACTTTTGCAGGATACAACATGTTTGGAGGAAAATCCAAGACCGAATCAAATGGCTATAAAGATATAATTCGGTTACAGTCATTTGAGATTGGTGCCTTGCCAACCTATTCTATTAACGATAAAGTAAGTCTTTATGGAGGCATAAAAGGACAATACATCTTTAGTGCAAAAAACAAAGCTTATGGTTCGATGGCAAGTCCAATTGAGACGGAAAGAAAATGGAATACCAGTGATTCACACAGCTTAATTAAAGACATCTCTTTTAGCGCAGGTGCCGGCTTCAATTATAAAATAAAAAGATTTCACTTTGGGGTAGAGGCCTGGTTTGGTATTAGCAATATAGGTGATATGGATATTTTAAAAGTTTATGAAAACAATTACAGACTAATCATCGGATATAGAATGAGGTAACAAACGTTGCA
>JAVEQP010000083.1:0-16521 GCA_034007585.1 Lentimicrobium sp.
GTGCCGGAAGGAGGCGGGCATTAGGATTTCGGATTTCGGATTGCAGATTGCAGATTTCGCTTGTCTCGGGAGAAGGCGATAGCCGGATAACGAGAGATTGCAGATTTAAAGACTCACGCAAAGACGCAGAGATACGCAAAGTGTTTTCGGATTACAGATTACAGATTACAGATTTCGGATTTCGATAGTTTAATTCCGTTTTCACGTCAGGATGATAGGTAAAATTTCAGAAGTCGGTACCGTAAGTACCCGGAACCGATTTCTGGTTTTATAGGAGGATGTGGATAATATATTTCGTGAAAGCAGCCAACGTATTTAAAACCCGACAACTCAACTGTTCACCGATTACCAATCACAGATCACAGATCACAGATCACAGATCACAGATCACAGATCACAGATCACAGATCACTGATCACTACCCACTCATTCACATTTCCAAATAAAAATTATAGATCTAAGCTTAATTCCTGTAATTTTGCATCTCCTTTTACGTTGTAATAAAAGCAATTAGTAATTTGTTTTTTGTCAAAAGCAGCCAATCATTAAAAAATCGACTTATTTCATGGAAACTACATCGGATTATACCGGAAACGGAAGTAGAAAAGGCCAAAATAAATTCTGGATTATTATAGTCATTCTCATTGCAGCGCTGGCACTGCTGGCCTGGCTTTACCTGTCCACCCGCTCCCGGCTGAGTAATATGCTTGAGGAAAAGGAACATCAACGGGTTGAGCTACAGCATGAACTGGATTCACTGATCACCGAACACAATAATATAAAACTCGAATATGGCACATTTGCCGACTCATTGGCCTCCAAAGACAGTGTGATACAAGCCAATGCCTTGGAAATAAGGAAACTACTTGATACTCAATACGAATTTTATAAGGTTCGTAAGAAGCTGGAAAAATTACGCTCGATCTCTCAGGGCTACCTCAAGCAAATGGATTCACTTTATACCATCAATCGTGAGCTTAAGGAAGAAAATGAACAGATTCGTGGTAGTTACCGGCGCGAACAGGAAAAGAGCAGCACCCTGCTTAAAGATAAGGAAGCACTGAATGAGAAAGTGACACAGGCGGCTGTGCTTCGGGCTTATAAAATTACCGGAGAGGGAATGAGGGGCAATGGCAGCAAGGAAAAGGAAACCGACAAAGCCAAACGTGTTGAAAAATTAAAAGTTTGCTTTACCCTGGGTGAAAACACCTTACTCTCCGCTGGACGTAAAGATATTTTTGTACGGATTTCCCGACCCGACAAGACCGTACTAACCCGTGGCATTGGCGATGAATTCTCGTTTATGTATCAGGGTGAAGTGCTTCAGTATTCCATCAAGGAAACGGTGAATTACCAAAATGAAGCCATGGATATTTGCTCCTATTGGTACAACCGCTCCAAAAGCGATCTGCCGTCAGGTACCTATGTGGTTTCGGTATATACCAGTGATTACGAAATCGGACAGACTACCTTTACCCTGAAATAACAGTCAGGTCTGAGTCAGCTCATCCATAACCTGTGCTTTACCGGGATCCAAATCCTTTTTTCTGGCTGAAACCTTTATATATCTTGGCATCGTTCATTTAAACCCCGGTAAAACAAAGCAAGCTGGGGAGTATCTGTTTCTTTCTGGCTATACGCTGACAAATATTTTAATATCCCAAACCTGACCACCAGAATATTGGTTAAAAGTAAGAACTTTCATTGAACCAACTGCCTCCCATACAGGATATTATTTTATTAGTCAACGGTTTTCAGGTTGCGGGAAGAGCCATGCCAGCGGGCGCAAGTCTTTTTTAGGCACAGGTTAGCTCTTAAATAGTGTATTCCATCTGTTTTCTCTCCACTCTTTTTGTTCTTCTTTGGAAAGGAACGTCCAAACTACAATCCGGCTGGATTTATTGCCGGTTCCCATAGGAATCGTTTTAATCTGGTTTGCTTCAACTTTTTCCAATGCTTTATAAATCCCTTTCAGATTAGATTGTTTGGATACCAAAGTTGTAAACCAGTAACAGTTTTTAGAGAACTTTTTACTTTCCTTAATCATACTATGAATAAATTTATACTCTCCGCCATCACATATAAGTTCATTGCTAATTCCTGCGAAGTTGAGTTCAGGTGTTTTTACTTTTTCACCCGTTAAATTCTTTATTTTTCTTCGGGTTCCCTTTTGAGCATCTTCACCCGACGAATGAAAAGGAGGATTACACATCATTAATTCAATTTTATCCTCTTTGTTTATTATGCCGTAAAAGACGTTTTTTGAATTATCTTGTAATCTGCATTCAATCTTACTTTTTAGTGATGGATTAGAGCTAACAATTTTCTGTGCTGATGCAATCGATTTTGGATCAATGTCGGAACCAATAAATTTCCAGCCGTATTCTGTAACTCCAATTATTGGGTAAATACAACTCGCTCCTACCCCAACGTCAAGACAAGTGATTTTATCGCCCATTGGGATCGTGCCAAAATTGCCTTCGCCCAGTAAGTCAGCAATATGATGAATGTAATCTGCTCTTCCAGGTATTGGCGGACATAAGTTTTCATCTGGAAATTCCCAGTTCTTTATCCCGTAATAATGATTGAGTAGTGCTTTGTTTAAGATCTTGACAGCAAGTGGGTTTGAGAAATCGACTGATTTTTCACCCAACTTGTTGGGCACTATATGGTTTTTTAATTCAGGATTAGTATTTGTTAATGCACTTAAATTATACCTTTCCCGGTTTTTGTTTCGGGGATGTAGTCTTGCTTTTTTTGGTTGATTTTTTTCTGAGTGCATGATTAGCTGTGATTTAGAAAATAGATTTTTAACCTAATGGACACTTAACACATCCATTGTGCTTAACGGGTTGAGGCTATGGTGCGTGCCGCATTTTTGCTTCTTTGTTTCTTGATTTGCACTATTTATATTTTATACTTATTTTTCTTATTCGCACTACCTGCGGCATGCACAATGAACCGCTGTTAGTTGTATGTTGCTTTATTAAAGTTTGATAAGTTTTTGTGACCAAGTCTCATTACTGCTAATGATTTTTATGTAATAAATTCCTTTTTTCAAGTCATTTATAATAATTGTAGTAGATTCTTTTTGAGAAGTGTTCAGTTCAATTTTTTTAACCAGAATTCCTTTTTGTGAATAAATAAGAATATGATTCAAGTAATGATTAACTCGTACTTTTACATTTAGAAATTGATTGTTGTAAATTGGATTGGGAAACAATGTTACATGATTATTGTCCGATTTGATTGAGTTTATTCCAACTGCGTAATCATTACAGTAAAAAACGCCCTGGTCTGTACAACAAAAAATAATATTTCCACCGAAATACTTAAATGGCATTGGAATGTCATTAATATTCAAATTTGGCAATCCTTCATTTAAGAACATCAATCCGGGATTTAGATTATTGAATTTATACCTTGCTATGCCTTTATCTTCAAATAAAGCATCATACCAACCAATAAATGGTGTTCCCGTATTGTCGGAACCAAGTGTGTTTATCTTGTCAGAATAAAATTCATTTTCCCATTGTATTCCATTTCTCGTGTAAAATCCACAATAGGAAGTGTTTTCAGAACAAATACCTGCAAGCCACCCATTCCAACCTAAAAGCAATTCGGATATTTGAAAGTCGCTCTGAATTTGAGTCCAATTTGTCCCATCATCTTCTGAAAAATAAATATTGTTTGTGGAGGTATTCGTAGCAAGTGCTAAATATTCAGAATCAAAATAAGAAGTCATATCAATACAGGACATACTATCGAAATTTGAATTTGCAGTCCAGGTGATCCCATCAACTGATTCCAGTAAACCACTTTCATGTCCAACAAAATATCTGGAATCACTTCCACCTTTTATAATAAATTTAGGATTCATACAATAATCAATGACCTCGAATTCATGGGTCAGTAAATTAAAATTATAAATCCCATCCGAATAACTGCCATTGCCTGCAATTACAAGAATATTATCTTCATTTAAAGGTGCAGCACTTGTAATAGGAAATTCATAATACTCCCAAACAGGCATCCATGTATTTGAGGTAAAATAAAATCCAGAATCTACGCAAATTACTGCATAGTTGAATTCAGAATCATCAAGTAAACAAAGCTTATTTGCTTTGATACCAATGGGTCCAAAGTTTTCCCATGTGTAGGAAAAACACACCTCACTTACAATTAATGTAAGAATAATTAAGGTTAGCTTTTTCATATTATCTGTTTTTTAATGTAATTACAACGAGCCTGGCTATGCGCTGTCAGGTATTTGTTGTGGAGTCAGGGTGCGACTCAAAGTCGCGCCCTGACTTAAAGGCAAACCCCATCATCGAGGCCAGCAGAATCTGTGTTAAAAGTACGGATTTTCTTTATACCACCATGCGCGGGATAGCGTATAGCTTTTGATGGTTGACGGTTTTCGTGTTTCGGGAAGAGCCATGCCAGGGGACAACATTTTCTGCCGCGTAGTCTTTTCGGGCAGTGCGATGAAGCCGGGCGGCTCACTCAATCCTCTAAAAATCCTCAAAAAACTCAACTTATACTTCAATCCGCGAAGCGGTTTTTTTCTTAAACTGTCAACCAACGCCGTGGCTATGCGCTGACAGGCATTTTTGAAAACCCATCATCGCGGCCAGCAGAATCTTTGTTAAAAGTACAAACTTTCTTTATACCACCATGCGCCTGATAGCGTATAGCTTTTGTTGGTTGACGGTTTTCGTGTTTCGGGAAGAGCCAGACCAGGGGACAACCTTTTCTGCCGCGTAGTCTTTTCGGGCAGTGCGATGAAGCCGGACGGCACACTCAATCTTCTAAAAACCCTCAAAAAGCTCAACTTATACTTCAATCCGCGATAGCGGTCTTTTTTAAACTGTCAACCAACGAGTGAATATACCCAACACTTCGTATATATCCACCTTATAAATAGCTGAACTCAGCTATTTTAGGGATATGAATCCATCTGCGAAATATAAGAAGATATTAAATACACATTCCATCTACCGGAATTTTATTTGGATTCCAGGTCTTAAAAACACTTCAAATGACTATTTTATGCTAAAGGTAAAACAAGATAAAGCCATAGTCATTGAATTCCTGGGGATTTGGCTGGAAACAATAAATTACGTGGTTGCGTATATACTATAATCTGGCTTTATATGCGAAGGTTTCAGGTTACCATAGCTCAAAGTTTGGTCTGACAAATAGGACATATTCACCACCCATTCATTATACAAATGAGCCTGGTAATATCATCAATGGTCAAACACAATGGTGTTGGAGGTGTTTTATAGAAAGTGCTTACTTCTGGAAATAATTCCGGTGGCCGTGGCAGAGAATTACCGACTACGCATTAAAGCCATAACCACTCATTTCTTTGCCTTTGAACAAATTTTAATCAAAATATTGCACTTATCCCGATTTTAAAAAAAGACTTTATGCATCAGAAATACTTAGTCAACTTACTCATTTGTCTTTATTTTATTTCACTTTGTTCAGCAGCACCACTTCATGCACAAACCGATCAAATTCCAACCTTCCCTGATACTCTTTTGGTAGGTATAGCAGGTAGCGAACCTTTTGTTTTCAGGCGCAATTCAGTTACCAAAGGAATCGCCATTGAAATATGGGAGGATATCGCCAATAAAAAATCGTGGGACTACAGATATACCTCTTTTGAAACGGTGGATGCCGCACTAAATGCCTTAAACAATGGAGAACTGGACGGGGTTGCCGGTCCCATAAGTATTACCTCTCACCGATTAAAATTTATGCGGTTTTCTCAGCCATTTTATAATTCGAGTCTGGCTATAATGTCGCGTGCTGACGAACTTAGCCTTTGGGAAAAAATCAAACCCTTCTTTAGCTTTAAATTGGTGATGGCCATAGTATTATTTCTTTTTATTCTTGGCATTGTCGGCACATTTTTATGGTTGGCCGAACGCAAACAATCGCCGGATCAATTCCCAAAAGACCCCGTAAATGGCATAGCCAACGGCATGTGGTTAGCCATAGTAACCATGAGCACCACCGGCTATGGCGACAAAGCTCCTGTCACTTTGTGGGGGCGGATCATTGCAGGCAGTTGGATGGTCATCTCCATTATTTTTGCTACTTCCATGGTAGCCGGTATCGCCAGTACCCTCACGGTATCTTCACTCAGCACTTCTTCCATATCAAATATTGAACAATTGTCTAATCGAAAAGCAGCAACCATCGCTAACTCACCCGCCGAGGACTTTTTAAAAGAATATAACATCAAAACAATATCAGTCAGTACCCTGGCTGAAGCAGTTGACAAATTAAAAAACGAGGAAGTTGATGCTGTGGTGTATGACCGGCCACAACTGCTGTATTTTCTGAAAAACAAGCAGGATAAAGATTTGTACATTGCCAGTGCAGAATACTATAAGCAGGGATATGGTTTCGCATTCCCGTTAAACTCTCCGCTTATTTATAGTGTAAACCGGGCTTTGCTGGAACTGGCCGAAGATCAGGAAATCCAAAGAATTGTGGATTATTATCTGGACAAGGATAAATAGTATCAAACCTGCTGATAGTATGTGAATAGTATGGTTTGAGAAACAGATTTCTCACTCTTCCCATCAACCCAAGGCGGCTTGAAGGAAGTATATCTTGCCGCTTCCTGTCAGGCTGCTTTTCGGTTGAAGATTTATCGTGTCAGGTTTGTAGTAATAGTGTTTGCAATTGCGATAGAAAGTTTTCATCAAAATCGGAATACTTGTGTAATAGCTTTTGATAGTTTCTTTGCAATTGGTTTTGTATCACCAACAATTATAGCATGAGCATCATTTTCTGGTTGCGGGTTATGTTTGCATAAATAACCTAACTTTATTGGTGTTGAAGCAGAAATCTCAGCAACTCCGAATTCTTTAGAATTTTTAACAGTTGCCTCTGGTGTGGTAAGTGCAGCAATGTTAACAGAAAGCCCATTCTCGTTCTGCTTGGTCTTAAAAGCAGCACTCGATGGAACTTTACTGCCGTTTACCAATTTCCAAAATACGGCATAGTTCGGTTCATCTTTAATTGAGAACCTACGATATAGAAAATCTGCTTCGGTTATGGAATAATTAAGCATATTGGGCGTCTTCCAAAATTATTGAGAGTTCAGATAATTCAAAGAGTTGCCATTTGTCAATCATATTGCCATCATCGTCAAAGAGGATAAATATTGAATCTCCGTGAGGGTTAATTTCTAATTCAGCACAAATATTTTCTCCATCAAATTCAAATTGGATTCCACCATCTCTCATTGGAAATACATTTATTTCAATTTGGCTCGTTAGCAATCCATTGATATTTAGATGTGCGAGCGTCTTTTTAGCAGTTTTAATAGCCAGACTTGAAATAACCTCAGCATCATAGGAATCCCAATTTGACTGTAAATTTGAAAAGCCGGAAACCTTTCCCGAAAGTTTGGCATATTCGCTAATGTTGGCTCTAAACAAAACTGGAGTAGCTTGTTTTGTAATATTTCTGAAATTAATCATTACATCAACAATGCTACCAGAAATTAATAATATATCTTCAGAAGGCTGAAACTTTTGTGAAATTGATCGGTTCATTTTAATCGTTTTTTGGTGTTGAGAACTGATAATTACTAAGCTTTAAAATTATTATAATTGCCAACAATGGATGCTCTAATCCATATTCAACATTGTCCAATAATCCGTGAGCAACTCTATTTCTTAAATTGTACCCTGCTTTTTCTGTTAAAATAAATTTAATAAAAAAATGGTCATTGTCTGAAATTTTACCTTCTAAGTCGTCAAGCAGATTATCTAATGTTTTTTCCATTATGATTCCTTGCTGTCTTGGATTTGGTTTGAATGTCGGAATTCCAAGGAAGTAGCAAAACTCTCTTAAAAAATATTCAACTTTTAAAACCAAACTGTCTGTTGCACTCACGAAGTTAGGGTAATAATCCGGGTCATCTTTCCATTTGAGAAGTTCGTCAAAAAACGAATTGATACCTGATTCGACTATTTTAAGGTAGCTAAATTTAAAGTCTTTGCCATTACTTTGTCTGCTTGCATCTTCACCCATCCACGTTTGATTTAATAAACTGATTATGCTATTGGCAGAAATCTTATCTGTTCGAAATGCTTCAATAAAATATTGTATTATTGTTTGTGAAGCAATTTGCATATGGAATTCATAAGTCCTTAGCAATGAAAATCTTGTTCGTTCTTCTTCAGTAATATATTGAGCTACAGTGTTACCAAATTTATCTTGAATGCTAACCGGTAACATGTTTTGAAGCATGGTTTCCTTAAAAGAATCTTCACTCCATTCTTTTATGTCTTCAAGTGGTCTAATCATTGGAGTTAGAAGCAGGGTCTTTACTATCTCTTCCTCACTTTTTTCTCTTACTTCTTTTTTAATTAGCTCCAATATTCGCTGTGTTTCGTCTTGAGGTACTTCTTGTTTTGTTCCACCCAAATGAAACTCAGTCCGCAACTTCTGATATTCTCGCTGTATTCTCTTTAAATTCCTTTCATCTTTCAAACTTTTATAGATTGACATCGCTTTTTCTATGAAGGAAATAGAAGCTAAATCACCTTTCCTTTCAGTAGATAGTTTTTCATATTGCTCAGCTTTGAAGGAAAGTAAATCCTTCATATCAGATCCTAACTTTCTAGATAACTTTATTGAAATGTCGGTTACATAAATTGCTCCCCAAACATACGTATGGGTAAGGGTCTGGGCAACTTCCCAATTCTTGTCAATGATTTTATTTACATCAACCGTTACCTTGAAATCTTTGAAGTATTGAACAGCAAATCCTGTAAAGTCAATTATTGCTCGCAGAGTAGCACTGTGTGTAACATCCCAACTTTGATGAACTTCAAAAGAGAATTTAATTAATTCTTTGAATAGGATTTCTACCTCGCCTAATTCTTTTCTATTGTTTGCAATATGTAAAGCATTGGCTAAAACAGCCCTGGAATAAATTATGTAATAGTTTTGGTCGTCTTTTAATTTCGCTTTTTCAATATAGGTCTTAAATAACTCAAAAAGTGCAGTGAGTAACTCAACTACAAAATTATTATCTTGTCTATTCTTTGAGTAGAATAATACCAAACCATATTCAGTTTTGGCAAAAAGGTTTTTGGTTGTCTTGAACCGATTATACAAATAGTCGAAATCCTCTGTTTTAAATTCTCTTATATCGGGCCACTCAAAAGGAATTTCACTACCGTCTTCCATTGTTCTTGTTCCTGCCGCACGAAAAGAAAGTCGTTTCTCTGGTGATTTACTGAAATGAAATGCTTGTCGGTCAATTTCTGCAAGATGTTGAACATCCGGCAGCTTCGCTTCTGCTAGTGTTTCATTCACCTTTCGAAGAGCGTGATTGATGTCATTTTCTTGCTTTACATCCCAACCGCTATGGTCTAAATCATTATGAAATTGGTCTAAAGCGTTCATTTTTTTTTCTTCATTTTCAGTAATCAAAGATACAAAATTTATTTCAGAGTTTAAATTCCATATTTTTTTGAATGAGTTTGGTATATTGCAGTGCATCGGATTATCTCTTTTTTGGGGGGGAACAAGAGACATTATCTCGACAGGACTGCCTCCTAATAATGGAAGGATCTGCCGCATCTTCCTCGAGGAAATCGCATCGGCCTGTCTCCTTTCATTATTCTCCCGCCTTTCATCCCATTAAATGCTGTCATTCGCCGATTTTTTTTGTTATTTTCCGTACGTCCATGATATTTTTGTAAAAAAATTACGCTCTGAAGTGAACAAAATAAACTTCGGAAACGTTTAGGGGCTTTAAAGTTTCCAAAAATCATCAATTGTTGTTATGGATCATAAGTTAAAGGAGATACTTGAAGCTGCCGGAGCGCTTTTTAAAAAGTTTGGCCTCCGTAGTATTTCCATGGATGAAATTGCAGCGGAATTGGGTATGTCGAAGAAAACCATTTACCAATACGTGGAGAACAAAGCGGAACTGGTTGAGAAAGTGCTGGACCATTACACGCATGACAGTAATGCCTGTATTGATGACATTGCGGGTAATATGAACGCCATTGATGTGTTGATGCATGTGAGTGAAGCTGTGAGTCAGGAAATATCCAGCTCCAACCCGGTAATGCTGTTTGACCTTCAGAAGTATTATCCGGTGCTGCACCGTCAATTTGTGTCTAAGAAGAAAGAACATGTGTATGAAAAAATCCGCGAAAATATGCTACAGGGAATAAAGGAAGGCATTTATCGCGAAGGCCTTGATGTGGAACTTATTGCTAAGCTATATGTGGAAAAATTGCTTGGAGTGCATGATCCTGAATTTCTTTCGTCCATGAAGTTTTCGCAGCAAGAGATTTTTAAGGTGATGTTTGAGAACCATATCCGCGGCATTGCCAACGCCAAAGGACTGGCCTATTTTGAAAACAAGTTAAACCACCCAACTCCATAATCATCCAATGAATTTATCCTATATAAAAGCTTGGCTCTTGTTCATTCCTGCTATTGGCCTCAGCATGTTGCTTCAGGCGCAGGAAAAGCCATCTACACCACTATCTCTCAGCCTGAAACAGGCACAGGAGTATGCCCTGGAGAACAATACCAGTGCAAAAAACTCACTGATTGACCTGGAACTGGCCAATAAGAAAATCTGGGAAACCCTGGCCATCGGTTTGCCACAGATTAATGCCAAAGCCAATTACCAGCACCTGTTCAAGGTGCCGGAGCTTAGTCTGGGGGGCACCACTTATCTGGCCACTGACCTGACACCAGGAACGGTAATTACAGCAAACGACATTCTTAACGAAAATGTTTACATGGGTTTTCGGGCAGGCCAGCCCATTCAACTTGGCGTTAAAGACAACCTGGTTTTCGATTTTACCCTTTCGCAATTGATATTCAGCGGCGAATACCTGGTTGGGGTGCAGGCTTCCAAAGTCTATTATTTGCTTTCGGACCAGGCGAAAACAAAAACCGACCTGGATATCCGTGAATCGGTGGCCAATACCTACAGCCTCGCGCTCGTGTTGGAGCAGTCGCGCAATACCCTTTCACAATCTCTTGAGAATGTAAATTCAACGCTTGGAGAGATGCAGGCCATGTATGAACAGGGCTTTATTGAAAACACCGATGTAGATCAGATGGAGCTCAACTCACTGAACCTGACCAATTCACTTAACTCCATGCAAAGGCAGGTGGAAGCTACCCGCGATTTATTGAAATTTCAGATGGGTATGCCCTATGAAAATACCATTGTACTCACCGACAGCCTCGAAAGCATAACCGGCGAGGTGACCATTGAAACCCTGGTGGCCACCCGGTTTAACCTGAACCAAAACATCAACTATCAAATGATGGAAACCCAGGAAAAGCTGAGCGCATATTCTCTGAAACGTGAAAAAAGCCTCTATCTTCCCTCCCTGGCTGCCTTTTATCAGCATACCGAAAAGGTGAATAAGCCCGAATTTGATTTTGCCCCCAAAGACCTGGTAGCGCTTTCGCTGAACTTCCCCCTTTTTACCAGCGGACAACGCAACGTTAAAGTGCAGCAACGCAAACTTGAACTGGAAAAAATTGTGAACAGCAAGGCCAACGTTGCCAGCGGCCTGCAACTGGAATACGACAATGCACTGAACGAGCTTACCACCGCCTGGGAAACCTGGCTGAACAACCAGAAAAACATTGAACTTACCCAACGTATTTATGACAAAACGCTAATTAAATACAAGGAGGGTATCTCTTCGAGCCTTGATCTGACCAATGCACAAAACCAATATTTAACTGCACTGGGCAACTATTACAATGCCAATTATGCACTGATTACGGCTAAAAACAAGCTGGATAAATTAACCAACAACCTGTAAGCACCCGAAAAATCAAAACGTAGAATGAAGACAATAATGACAAAATCACTGATACTGACTGCAATGGTGCTTTTTGCCGTGGCCTGCAATAAATCCGCTGATAAAAAAGCCCAACTTGCCGACTTGAAAAAGCAAAGAGATGAACTGACTGTAAAAATCGAGACGCTGGAAGAGGAACTGGGTAAAAAAGACAATACCGCAAATGTTAAAATGACCACGGTAGCCATCACCGAAGCTAAGAAATCAGCCTTTGACCATTACATTGAGGTACAGGGCAAGGTAGATGGTGAGGACAATATTGCCGTTTCGGCACAAACGCCTGGTTTGATCACATCCGTTCTGGTAAAAGAAGGCGATGCGGTGAGAAAAGGCCAGGTAATGGCCCTTACCGACAACAGTGTGCTAAAACAGCAGGTGGAGAACCTGAAAACCCAGCTCAGCTTCGCCACCAATCTATACAACAAGCAAAAATCTCTGTGGGATCAGGAGATTGGCAGTGAAGTGCAATACCTCACCTCCAAAAACAACAAAGAGAGCCTTGAAGCAAACCTGGCCGCAATGAACGATCAGTTGGAGATGACAAAAATTAAGTCGCCCATCAATGGTACGGTTGAAGAGGTCAACCTTAAGGTAGGCCAAATGGCTTCGCCCGGAATGCCGGCAGTGCGGGTGGTTAATTTTTCTTCGGCCAAGGTAGTTGCTGACATAGCCGAAACGTATGCTTCAAGAGTTAAAAAAGGAGATAAGGTTATTATATTCTTCCCCGATTTCAAAAAAGAGATTGAAACAAAAATCCATTTTACCAGTAAATATATAAATCCGGTAAACCGTACTTTTTTAACGGAAGTAAAACTAAAACCGAGCGATGTGGAATACCGTGCCAATATGCTGGCCGTGGTTAAAATAAACGACTATACCAATCCTTCCACTTTCGTGATTCCAGTTTCATTGATCAAAGAATCGTCGCGCGGCAGCTACATTTACACAGCTCAGCAGGAAAATGGCAAGCTGATTGCCCGTCGCCGGGTGATTGAAACAGGCCGAAACTATAACGGCATGGCCGAGGTAATTTCGGGCCTCGATAAAGGCGATAAAATCATTACCACAGGTTACAACAATCTAGTTGATGGCCAATTGATAAGGGTAAATGGTACACAGGATTAATCTCCGCTCATTCTTACGCCAAATCCTATGAAAAACCATAAAGTCAAAGAATTTTTTGCCACCAGTTGGGCAATTGAAAATAAAACCAGCGTTTACGTACTGGCTCTTTTTATCACCCTGATGGGGATAAGTGCTTACCGCAGTATTCCCAAAGAGCAGTTTCCCGAAATTGTGATTCCAACCATTCTGGTAAACACCATTTATCCCGGCACTTCGCCCGAGGATATGGAAAACCTGGTTACCCGCCCCATCGAAAAGCAGTTGAAGGGCATAAACGGCGTTAAGAAAATCACCAGCAACTCATTGCAGGATTTTTCATCCATCGCCATTGAATTCAATACCAATGTAGATGTGCCCGAAGCCAAACAACGCGTGAAAGATGCCGTGGATAAGGCCAAGTCTGATTTGCCTACCAATCTGCTGGATGATCCGGATGTGCGGGATATTGACTTCTCGGAAATCCCCATCATGTACATTCAGATTTCGGGCGATTATGACCTGGATCAACTGAAAAAGTACGCCGACATTGCCCAGGACAAGTTTGAAGCACTTACCCAGATTACCCGTGTTGACATCGTTGGCGCACTGGAACGCGAAATTCAGATAAATGTTGATTTGTACAGGGCCCAGGCAGCCAGTATAACTTTTTCGGATATTGAAAGAGCCGTTGCTTCTGAAAATGTTACCGTATCAGCCGGAAACATTACCAATGGGGATATGAAACGGTCCATCCGCGTGGAGGGACAGTTTACCAATCTCGATCAGATGCGCAACATTCTCATCCACACTTCCAGTGGTGCCATTGTTTATTTAAAGGATGTGGCCGATGTGGACGACACCTTTAAGGAACAGGAGAGTTTTTCGCGCCTGAATGGCGAAAATGTAATTACCCTGAATGTGGTTAAGAAAAGTGGTGAAAACCTGCTGGAAGCTTCCGACAAAATCAAGGACATTATTAACAATGAACTTATCGATCGGGAATTTCCCAGTGATGTAAAATCAACCATTTCGGGCGATATGTCGCGCTACACCCGCAACACACTGGAAGAGCTGAACAACACCATCATCTTCGGATTTATCCTGGTAACCATTGTTTTGATGTTCTTTATGGGCTTCACCAATGCCTTTTTTGTGGCTATGGCCGTGCCCCTGTCTATGTTTATGGCGTTTATGGTGATGCCTGCCATGGGTTTCTCCATGAATATGATTGTGATGTTCGGGTTTATTTTTGCGCTGGGCATTGTGGTAGATGATGCCATAGTGGTGATTGAAAATATACACCGGGTGCATCAGTTTGAGCCCGATATTACCAAAGCCGCCAAACACGCAGCCGGAGAGGTCTTTCTGCCCATTTTGTCGGGAACCCTTACCACCCTGGCCCCTTTCTTTCCACTGGCTTTCTGGCCGGGAATTGTGGGCGAATTTATGTTTTATATTCCAGTAACCCTTATTCTTACTCTGTTTGCTTCGCTCTTCGTGGCTTATATTATTAACCCGGTATTTGCCGTCTCGTTCATGAAGCATGAATACGATACCCCCGATAAGAAAAAGCAGCGAAAATTCATCATCAGACAATTAATCGTAATTGTATCCCTGGCCGTGGTAAGTTACCTGCTTTATTTGGGGTCAAAAACGGAGGGTTTGCTTGCTGGAGGCAATTTCCTGATGTTTGTTGCCATACTTATAGTGTTTTACCACTCTTTGCTGAAACTTTACATCAAATGGTGGCAGACCAAAGGATGGCCATTCTTTATCGGGATATATGAACGTCAGTTACGCATGGTGCTGAAAGGACGAAACCCACTGTATCTGCTGCTGATTATTATCGGACTGTTCTTCCTCACCATTGTGCTGGTAGGCATACGTTCGCCCAAGGTGGTTTTCTTTCCCGAAAATATGCCCAATAACATCTACGTAATGGTAAGAATGCCGGTGGGCACCGATCAGAAAGCGACCGATTCGGTTACCCGCATCGTGGAAGATAAAGTTTACGACGTATTGGGTAGGGACAATCCGATAGTTGAATCCGTCATTACCAATGTGGCGCTGGGCGCCGGCGATCAACAGGATTTTAGCCAGGCGGTGAGCTCCGAGAAAGGTAAAGTTACCATCAACTTTGTGGAATATAAATACCGGGGAAATCAAAATACCCTGGATATTTTAGATGAAATCAGAAATGAAATAAAAGGGATTCCCGGTGCCGAGATATCCACGGAGAAAAACCGTGCCGGCCCTCCCACAGGCAAACCCATCAACATTGAGATTACCAGCGAAAATTTGCCCAATCTGATACATGATGCCAATGCATTCAAGAAATACCTCGACTCTTTGCAAATACCCGGTATAGAGGAATTGAAAAGCGATTTCCAGGACAATAAACCGGAGATTGGGATTGTAATCGACCGCGAACGTGCCAACCAATACGGGTTAAGCACCGGGCAAATTGCCATGGAACTCCGCACCGCGGTGCTGGGCAAGGAAATCTCCAAATACAAGGTGGATGAAGATGAATATCCCATTGAGCTGCGTTACTCGGTAGATACCCGCGACAATGTGAATAATCTAATCAATATGAAAATCACCTATCGCGATATGACCTCCGGACAATTGCGGCAGATTCCGCTTTCATCGGTGGCTCAGATTGAATACTCCAATACTTATGGTGGAATCAAGCGATTGGATCTCAAGCGGATTATCACCATTTCCAGTGAGGTACTCACCGGCTACACTGCCAACGAAATTGTGCCGCAGATTGAACGCCTGGCTGCCGATTTCCCGACCAGCGAAGGGGTACAAATCAAACTCACCGGCGAGCAGGTTGAACAGGCCGAAACAGCCAATTTTCTCGGCATGGCCATGATGATTGCCATTGGCCTCATCTTCTTTATCCTGATTACCCAGTTTAACTCCATCAGCAAAACCGTTATTATTCTGAGCGAGGTTATTTTCAGCATCATAGGTGTACTGTTGGGAATTGTGATTTTCAACATGACCATATCGGTGATTATGACCGGTCTGGGTATTGTTGCTCTTGGCGGGATAGTGGTGCGCAACGGCATTCTGATTGTGGAGTTTATTGATGTGCTAAAAGAACGTGGCCTAAAAACCCGTGAAGCCATTGTGCAAGGCGGTTTAACCAGGATTACCCCGGTTATCCTTACAGCTACCGCCACCATTCTTGGTCTTATACCGCTGGCCATTGGCTTTAACCTGAACTTCGCAACCTTGTTCACCCACCTCGATCCGCAAATCCATATCGGCGGCGACAACGTGATGTTCTGGGGCCCGCTGGCCTGGTCCATTATTTTCGGACTGAGCTTTGCCACCTTCCTCACCCTGGTGCTGGTTCCGGCACTTTACCTGATGGTGTATGAAATAAAAATCAAGCTGAAACGCCGCAAATCAAATAAAATAGCGGCAGCAAGGGTGTAGATTTTAAAGTTATAGTTTAATGTTTGCATTTACAAATACCTCACATTTTAGGAAAAGACTCGTTTAATGAAAT
>JAVEQP010000084.1:0-16455 GCA_034007585.1 Lentimicrobium sp.
TTGTATATTTGGGGTAAATATTAATTCATGAATAAAAGGACTGAATATTGGGTGGATTTATCCGATTACGATTTAGAGACAGCGAAAGCAATGCTGAAAAGCAAACGATATCTCTATGTTGGATTTATGTGCCATCTAACGATAGAGAAAATCTTTAAAGCCTATTTTACATTGCTAAAGTCTACTATTGCACCCTTTACACATAGCCTTTCCCTACTGGCTCGAAAGGGCGATTTTTATGAAGAATTTTCTGCAGAACAAAAAGATTTTATCGATCAACTTGAACCGCTCAATATTGAAGCCCGTTACCCTTCTCACAAAGAAAGGTTGTTAAAAAGCCTCACTCAAGAAAAGTGCATAGAAATCCTGAACAATACAAAATTACATCAACAATGGATAAAGGCAAAGCTATAAGTCTCGTTAGGGAATACGGCAAATTATTAAAGAAATACCTCCCTTTCGAGAAGATATACCTTTTCGGTTCATATGCACGAAATACGCAAAGGGAGGACAGCGATATTGATGTAGCCATTGTAGTGAGCAGTATGGATAAGGACTTTTTTGAAATTCAACCATTGTTATGGAAACTACGACGAGAAATAGATCATAGAATTGAACCCATACTCATCGAAAGTGATAATGATGATAGTGGGTTCCTCATTGAAATTCAACGACATGGGATTGAAATTGTTTAAACAGAAGCCAGTTTATTAATTCATGCATGAAGCTGTAATTTAATGGGTTATCTGGTTTACTTTCACTTTTTCTTGGTCTTTTTTTCATAGGTATCTGGACATTATCCCTGTCTTTATATTAAAGAATTAGGTGATAAGCATAATGAGTAATCATATCGGTTTTTGGATAAAAAGGAAACAGTGCTTACATCCCGCTGCTACACCCACAGAATAGCGAACCTTTATTTCTTTAAAATTTTACAATATGCGCTAAAGACCATAACGTCAACATGTTATAAATTCAGCTAAAAGTTATGTAAAGCCAAAAACCACCACTTCTCAAAAATATCACTAATTTAGTCCGGCAAAATTTGCCGTATTAATCACATTCTGTAGCAGTGATTTTTAAGAAATAATTATAAAAACAGCATGGTCATTCAAATAGAAGTCATTTTACTCGGATTATCTATACTCTTTCTGCTCAGCATTATAGCTGGAAAAGCCAGTGCCCGGTTTGGGATTCCGGCCTTGTTGTTGTTTTTAGCGGTTGGCATGTTGAGTGGCAGCGATGGCATAGGCATTCAGTTTGAAAATATACAGGTAGCCCAAACCATTGGAACGCTGGCCCTGAGTATTATTTTGTTTTCCGGAGGTCTGGATACCAAAATATCAGAAATACGCCCCATTATTGCACAAGGCGTGATATTGGCTACTTTGGGTGTATTGTTGACTGCCCTTCTCACGGGGCTGCTTATCTGGTGGATACTGGGCATGACCATTCCCTCAGCCGGCATTGGATTGTTAACCGCCCTGCTGCTTGGAGCCACCATGTCATCCACCGACTCTGCCTCCGTATTTTCCATTCTCCGCTCCAAGGGTTTGCAGCTTAAAAACAACCTCCGCCCCATGCTTGAGCTCGAAAGTGGCAGCAACGACCCCATGGCCTATGTGCTGGTGATTACCCTTATCGAAATCATCACTATGGGCACGGCACCGAACTATTGGATGGCCGCGGGATTGGTCCTTCTGCAGCTTGGAATTGGCGCAGTTGCGGGCTTCTTGCTGGGCAAAGTTTCAGTACTGGCCATTAATCGCTTCCATATTGACAATGCTTCCCTCTACCCTATCCTGGTATTTACCTTTTGTATGTTCATCTTTTCATTCACCTACTTCATCAAAGGGAACGGCTTTCTGGCGGTTTATGTAGGCGGTTTAGTCATTGGAAATTCTAAATTCATACACAAACGCTCATCGCTCAATTTTTTTGATGGGCTGGCCTGGCTGTTTCAGTTGGTAATGTTCCTGTCGCTGGGATTGCTGGTAAACCCTCGTGAGTTAATCCCCATCATGGTTCCGGCGCTCATCATCAGCCTATCCATGATTTTTATTACCCGGCCGCTCAGCGTTTTTCTCTGCCTATTGCCCTTCCGGAAGATGCCTTTTAAAGATAAAACCTACGTATCGTGGGTTGGCCTGCGGGGTGCTGTTCCTATTATTTTTGCCATCTTTATCCTGGCAGCAGATGTACCTCACGCCCGGTTGATTTTCAATATTGTATTTTTCTGCACGCTGATTTCGTTGCTGGTACAAGGCACTTCCCTGCCAATTATCGCCAAATGGCTGGGCCTGGCAGATAAACCTCAACCTTCAAAATACCTGGTTGACTTTGACATTGACTATAGTGATGAAATCAAATCAGTCACCTCTGAGATAACCATTACCGAAAAATCCCTGGCCAACGGAAACCTGATGATGAATCTGGCCCTGCCCGATAAAACACTGGCGGTAATGGTAAAGCGCGGTGATCATTTTTTTGTTCCCCGGGGCAATACCAAACTGAAAATTAATGATAAGTTATTGATTATTACTGATGATATGGAGGCCTTGACTGAAACCTATAAAAATATGGGGGTGGAGGATGCTTAAAATCCACCACCTGAGCAAATCATTCGGCAAGCACAAAGTACTTGACGACATCAGTCTGAAAATTGAGCAAGGGCTGGTATATGCGCTTTTGGGGAAAAATGGTGCGGGCAAAACCACATTAATAAATATAATTGTTGATCTGGTTCAACCCGACAGCGGCACAGTTTTAATCAACAATCAGCCGCACAACTCTCTGAGCAGAAATGATAAGGCTAACATTGGTCTGGTAGGTGAAGACCTCGCCCTGATTGAAGAATTTAGCGGTTATGAATTTTTATCCTACATCGGAAAGATTTATAGAATTCCCCCGGACACTTTAGAAAAAAGGCTGCATGATCTTTTTGATTACTTTTTTGAAGATGTTGCTGATTTA
Source organism: Lentimicrobium sp. (assembly GCA_034007585.1). Taxonomy (GTDB): domain Bacteria; phylum Bacteroidota; class Bacteroidia; order Bacteroidales; family Lentimicrobiaceae; genus Lentimicrobium. The sequence continues at coordinate 2,974 of JAVEQP010000084.1, forward strand.
AAGAAAGGAATTTCGACTTATTCATCCGGAATGAAGAAGAAGGTCGCATTTTGTGCGGCTGTGCTTAACACCCCGGACATACTTATTCTTGATGAACCATTTTCAGGACTTGACCCACTGGTAGCCAATCAGATGATTGCTTTCCTGAAAATGTACAGCACAAAAGGCAGGACTATTTTTATCTCTTCTCACGACCTGAATTATGTAGAGAAAATAGCTACTCATATCGGAGTTCTGGACAAGGCGCATTTGCAATTTAATGCTACGCTGGAAAGTTTCACTCAACATGGACAAAATGCCATTGACAGTGCTTTGTTGAAAATTTTAAATCCCAATGAAACGGATATAAAAACAATAGATTGGTTATGATTGGGGCGCTGTTTTTATATAAACTGAAATTCTATTTGAAACGGGAAAGAAATCCATGGAGAGTGGTACTATCCATTTTCCTGATACTCACCGCGGTATTTTATGGGTTTTTGTTTGGGACATTAACACAAATACTGGAATCCGGAACCATTGATAACATCTCCAAAGATGATTTCATCAAATATACATTGCTGTTAATTTTCGTAATCACACTTGGAAGAATGATTTTTCCGGGATACAAGCCGTTAAAACAACTGTTTCCAAAATATTATCCCTTATCCGTCTTGCAAAGATATGCAGCTTCCGTTTTTAATGATTTGCTGACTCCTTACTTTTTCTATTTGTCCATTTTCATCGTCTCGGGCAGCTTATTTGCAAACACGCCTGATTCTCAATTTTTAGTTTCCGGATTTTTATTCATGATATGTGCACACTTGTTAAGGCGGTGTATTCAGTATCTGTTGGATTTTAGCCTAAAACCAGCAGGTGTTTTAATGGTATTTATGGTTTTGTTACTGTTGGCTTTTGGAGTGTATAATATTGATTATTGGATATTTAACCCCTTTTATGTTTTGACAGCGGCAGGCTTATTCATTGTGATGGGATTGGTACAGGAATGGTCAATAAAAGAAAGCAGAATAATGAAAATCAGGGGCACATCATTAAAAACCAACCTGATGTTGAAGTTGCTTTTTAACAATCCCAAGGTGAAGCTGCCCTTATTGATTGGTTTTTCAGTAAAAACCGGGCTTTTATTGCTTGATTTTTTTCTCTTCCGCAAAAATGGAGAACATTTGTTTAATGGGCAATTTGTCTATTGGCTATTTGTTCCCCCTTTAATCTACTTTACCTATGTTTTCAATAATATCTGGGCTTTCTGGTTCAATCTATGGCTAAACCTTCAGCTAAGAATCGGAGACTACAAAGCAATGATTATACAGGCATTTTTTCTGATGCTGCCCCTGCTTATTATTGATGCAGCCATCACTCTTCCAATTCTATTGCTGAGCTGGGATGACACGACTTTTATCCTGACCTTTTATTTCACCACAACATTTTCAATGCTTCTATTCTCCTTTTTGTGGTCATTGATTACATCCAAAAAGATAGCAACCACCTTTCAGATTAACGGAAGCACCTCCACCTGGGGCGTAATGGTCTCCATGGGAAGTGTGTTTTTACTGTCCACCATAAGCAAATTTCAATGGGCGTACGTATTTGTTCCTTTATTTTTAATTCTATCGGCAGCAGGTTTGTGGTATAGCATTGTTACCTACAAAAATTGGAAATACGTTCTCTTTAACAAATTAAAAAAAGGATAAACACGCCAATTATTCGGCAAAACCAACTTATAGGGGAGTCAATAAATATGTGGCTGTAATATTATAAAATATTGTGCAAAGATTAATTTTTGGGAACAAAAATGATAATTGTTTTAAATTTGGAATGATCTTGAACAAGAAAAAACCATGGAAAAAGTAAAACACGAAGATAACCCCTCAAGTATAAAATATTATGTAAAGAAATATTTTATAACCCATGGCGATTCTTATAAAAATAAGCTGGTCGTTGATTTCCCTGCCGGAAATGGGGTGACTTCAAATATTCTGAAGAATATTGGAGCCAATCCCATCCCCCTGGATCTTTTTACTGAGTACTTTGAAGTGGAAGGATTAGCGTGCATAAGGGCAAATATCCGTGAAGGTCTTCCTTTAGCTGATAAATCAGCCGATGCTTTGGTGTGTCAGGAGGGAATCGAGCATTTCAGTGATCAATACCAGGCGTTGCAAGAGTTTAACCGGGTGTTAAAAAGCAAAGGAACTTTATTAATTACCACCCCGAATTATTCAAATCTGCGCGCCAGATTAAGCTACTTACTATCAGAAAGCGAGCGGTTTAATTCAACCATGCCGCCAAATGAACTGGACAGTATATGGATGGCCAGGACTGAAATCACCAATGAAATCTATTTTGGTCATATTTTCTTAATTGGTATTCAGAAGTTAAGGGTGTTGGCGAAGCTCACCGGATTCAAAATAAAAAAATGCCACTCTACAAAAACAAAATCGACTTCCCTGTTATTGCTGCCATTTCTATTTCCCTTCATTTATCTATCCAACCGGATAGCTTATAGGAAGAACCTGAGAAAGAACAAAAATTATGACAGAGAGACTGTTAAGACGGTCTATGATGAGATTTTTAAGCTTTCAATAAACCTCAACATCTTAACCGGAAGCCATCTGATGGTTGAATTTGAAAAGGAACAGGATTTTGATAAGGTGGCACAGGGACTCCGAAGTCAACACAAAGAATTTGGAGTAACATAAAAAAACTCCATTTTTAGCTGATGGAATCAACTATCTTAACTAAAATCACACTCTGGAAAATTCATCCTTGCATATTTATTGGCAGCCTTTAATATTACCCTTGTCTTTTATTAGGCAGACAATTTTACCCTTATATTTTGCCGGATCAGTAGCTTCCCAAAACCGGTAAACTTCTATAACTAAGTCACATTCCAAAAATATTACTTCTCATACATCCCCTTTTTCAACAACACCCCGTTTTCAACCACCATTTGCCCAAGAGCAATGACTGAGTGGATGTCAAGGTTTTCATTGAGCAATACCAAATCCGCATCCAGCCCGCTGGCAAGGCGACCTTTTTCTGAGTTCGAAATAAGAAAAACAAAAAGGATTGCCTTACATTTTTATAGTGTTGAAAAACAACATACTACAAGATACATCCTGATTTTTTAGATATCATATTTATACAAAATAGGCACTTCGGCAAATGTGAGTAAAATTAAGAAAGCACTTGTTGACAAGGAATTTATCGAAGTAACCGGGAAATCAACCTCATTCCTTGATCCGGTGTTTGAACTTTGGTTTATTCGTGAAATTTTGTAATTTAACTAAGATGTATAACACCATTCACCTGAATGGAGGTCAAAGGGTCTGGAGGAATTGTTTCCTGCCCGATAGGAAAACCGGTCGCAACTCCCCTATTCACCAATTAAATGCTGTTTTTGGTGATTAAGTTCACCAAATTATATATGAATTTAGGGTTTAAGATACAGAAAGAGAAATGACGAATTTCCAAATTCTAAAAGCATCTGATTTTCAACTATTGCCTGACAATAAGAGAAATCAGGAACACATTCCCGTATAATTATATCTTTGCGGGAATTGATTTCCTGTATTATTATACTTTGTTAGATAATTAGTCGTAACCGGACACAATCTTTAGATATCTCTAGTGCCCTAACCCAGAATTCACATTCCTCATTTCTCCATTATTTTGCAATAATAATCTTCCGCCTTCGCAAAAATTAAGTACGTTTGTGATACGCTTCTCATCCACAACCTCATTTTTATGAAAAAATTTATTCTGCTTTTGTCGCTTATGCTGATGGTTTCAGCTATTGCCTTTGCCCAGGACGGAAAATATCTGCGGGTTAAAATCCAACTTAAAAACGGCGATATTTCTCGTCTGGCGAAAGCCGGAATTCCTATGGATGCTGGTTTTTACAACCAGAAAGCAGGCTGGTACCAGGCGGAAATAAGCGAAGCTGATTACAATAAAGTTAATGAACTGGGTTTTTCCACCGAGGTACTGGTTACTGACCTGGAAGCCTGGTATGCCGCTCAAAACCAGGGCGTAAATCTGGATGAGATAAAACAGCAGTCCATGCGTGCACCCTCTGATTATCCGGTTCCCTCTAATTTTGAACTGGGTTCCTGCGGCGGATTCAGCACACTGGATGAATGTTATGCTCATCTGGATTATATGTATTCACTTTACCCGGACCTTATTACCCTTTATGAGCCCGTTTCGGATCTCACCACGCATGAAGGCCGATCCATGTATTATGTAAAAATTTCCGACAATCCGAATGAAGCAGAGAACGAACCTCAGGTGCTTTATACCGGCATGCATCATGCCCGCGAACCCATTGGCATGCAGCATCTGTTATTTTACATGTATTACTTATTGGAAAATTACGCTACCAATCCGGAAGTACGCGAACTGGTGGACAACACCGAAATGTATTTTATTCCCATCTTAAACCCCGACGGTTACAGCCGCAATATAAACACCAATCCCAACGGGGGTGGCATGTGGCGTAAAAACCGGCGTACGAATGCCGGCGGGTCCAAGGGGGTGGATTTGAACCGCAATTATGGCTTTGGCTGGGGTTATGATAATGAAGGCTCTTCACCCGTGCCTACCTCGGAAACCTATCGTGGTCCTGCTGCTTTTTCAGAACCCGAAACCCAGATGATTAAAGCTTTTTGCGAAGAACACGACTTCAAAATCGCTCTCAATTATCACTCGTATAGTAATCTGCTGCTATACGCCTGGGGTTACATCCCTGAAATTTGTCCCGATGATTTTGTGTTCTCGGAATATGCCAAACGAATGACCGCTGAAAATCTATACACCTACGGCCCGGGAAGCACCACCATTTATCCTTCCAATGGCGGCTCTGACGACTGGATGTACGGCGAGCAGGATACCAAAGCGAAAATTTTTGCTTACACGCCTGAGGTGGGGAATCAAAATGATGGCTTCTGGCCATATGTATCCCGTATCATTCCGCTTTGTCAGGAAAATATGTTGCAGAGCATACTGGCAGCCCGGTTTTCGGGTCCCTATACTGAAACAAAAGATTTATCTCCCATCATAATCCCTGAATTACAGGGCAATATAAAATTTGAAATTACCCGCCTGGGGCAATCAAATGCCACCTTCACCGTAAGCCTGGTTCCACTAAGCGATAACTTTCTGTCCACGGGAGGCCCGGTGGTTTATGAAAGCCTAAATCTTTTTCAGAAGCGCACTGATTCCATCGCTTTTCAACTAAAGCCGGGATTGCAAAATGGAGACATCTTGAAGTATGTGATTCAGGTGCACAATGGTTTATATACCATGAACGACACCATCGAACGGTATTATGGTCAGCCGGTGGTGATCTTTAATGATAATTTTCCGAATGCCGACAAATGGAACGGGCAATGGGGTATTTACAGTGCCTTCCCTTATTCGCCGCCCTATTCAATAGCAGACTCTCCCTTGGGATTGTATGCCAACAATACCAATACTTCATTTACTACCAATGAACCCATCAGTCTGACCAATGCTTCATTGGCCACACTTAGCTTCTATGCCCGCTGGCGCATTGAAGCGGGTTATGATTATGTACAATTAAAGATTTCATCCGATAACGGCCAGACGTGGACTGCGTTGGAGGGGAAATATACACGGACAGGGACAATCTATCAGGCTTTCGGTCAACCTGTTTATGATGGCGTTCAGGGCACATGGGTGCGCGAAGAAATAGATCTCAGCCCGTGGTCGGGGCTTCAGGTTTTGTTGCGTTTCAACCTACGCTCAGATGCCAATACCATTGCTGATGGTTTCTTTTTTGATGATATAAGTATAACGATTATTGATATCACCACACAAGCGGCTGTAATAGAGGCAGAAGAAACTTTCAGCCTTTCTACGCCCAGGCCGAATCCTGTCACCTCGCAGTGCGTCATATCGTATAAACAAGCTGATGCTACCGGAAAAATCCTCCTGACGGATAGCAGGGGAGTTGTGTTGCATGAAATTCCATTAAACGAAAGAACAGGAGAAATCCTCCTGAATACTTCTAACCTTTCACCGGGCGTTTATTTTTACACTTTGGTTTCAAATCAACGAAAGCTCATCACACGAAAGCTGATAAAATAAAGGGAGATTCTTTTTTTGATGCATTGACAGCTTTTATAGAAACTTACCATTTCCATAAAGCATTAAAATAGAGCATACTATAATCCTGACTTATCGAAGATTGTCTTCTTTCAATCTAACATTGTTAACCTCAGGCAGCGTCTTTGCCAGATCAGCAAACCGTTCATCATTTATCAGGCTGTCCCGCACTTCTTTCAACTGTATGATCAGCGGTTTTGGAATAGTATACTTTGCTCCTGAACTTCTCCTTCTTTCCGTATTTGTGATTTCATAACGGGCATCATAAGGTATTGCAAATAAAGCCCATAATCGTTAAGCACCCGACTCAAAAATCCGGATCCATTTCCGGCGTTCTCAACCCCGCCACTTCATTGGCCATCAGTATAAAAACATTCCAGCATAAACCGCGGGTTGAAGGCCACCAGGTATCGGTTGTGGTCCATTTTGTAGGAATAAATTCTTTGCTGAATGGCCAGTCAGGATTCAGGTAAATTTCAGCCCAAACTCTGTTTTCCATTCTTTTAATGGCAGGCTCCCAGCCATGTTTCAAGCCGGTAACATAGGCACAATACTCCGCCCTGAACCAACTGCCCCCATTGTAATAAACACCATCACGCTGTCCGTTGGTATAATTGTTTTTCCCAAACTCTTCAAATGGCTGGTAAACATCATCCATGTAAGCATAACCTTTTGCATCTTTTGTTAACCGAATGCTGATGGGCGCTGTAGTGCCTATTTCCGGGTGGGGCGAGTTACTAACTTTATTCAGGGCAGGTATTTGATCCAGATGATTCTTCACCATTTCAGCTGTTAATATTTTACGGTTAAACAACCACAAGGAGTAAAATTCAGGTTCCAGGTCAGTAAGTGAAATGATATCCGGATAATTGCGGTCGAATAACAGGTGTTTCCGCTCCTTATCATAGAAATTACGATATCCTTCCTCTGCTTTTTGAATGTACGACTCCGAAATATCGAACCCCAATTCCTTAATGGTACGCAAGGCGATGGCCAGCATTCCCTGGTTTACCGCGAGCCGGTCGGTTTTTGGATTGAAGTCTACAATATCCACCTGACTGAGCGAAAAGTGAGATTCGCATATTCCATCGCGATCTGCATCAAATTCATTCAACACATATTCAACAGCTTTCTGAATTTTATCCTGTGGAAGCTCAACGCCAAACCTCCGCTTATTCAGCAGCGCCCACATCAGCCACTCTATGGTTGCTTCGTTGTCCTTGGCTTCAACCGAGCCCATCAATGGGGTGATTATGGTGCCAACGCCACCTTTTGGCGTTTGGGTTTTGCCCCATTGTTCCCAAATGCCCAGATTCAGCGCTTTATTGTAAGTGGCTACAATTGAGAAAAATGAATCCCGGTTATACATGTCAGGAGCATAATTCATGTTCGGCACATTAAGCGGGGTAAAGTCCCGTGTATCTGTAATCCAGGTGAGCATATTGAGATTGGCATACAACATTTTCTCAATCAGCGCTCCCCTAAAACCTTTTCCTTCGGCCAGGCGCGATTGCGACGAAATCATAAACTGCTGGTGCGACTGCCAGGGTTCAACAAAAATATAGGTAGTCTTGGTTACTTTTTCGCCTAAAGGGAGCATATTATAAGGTTCTTGCTGCGGCTGATGCTCTGCAATTTCCAGGTCCCTGATCTGAAGATTAAACGGCTTCCCGCCAAGGGAACCAATAAACATGGAAACACTGTCATGTTCAATGTAAGGTACCATGATGCTTCCTTTAAACTGCGTCCATTCATTTTCCAGAACCGGGAAGTTGTCAATGTACTTCACCCCATGTTCCAGCTCAATGGTTTTTGCACCGTTTTTTATTCTAAAAAGCTTGAGGGCAAGCGATGCATTTCCCTTAACCCAAAATGAAATGGTATAAATCTTCTGATCCTCAAAAGGTGCGATAAATTCTATTCCGGCCCGGTTTTCATCGTTTGAGGTAATGGATAGGATACTTTCCGAGGCGTTTACCAAAGCATTGCCTGCAGACGGAAAAGCTACGGGCAGTTTCACTGGCGTTTCAGTTCCTGCATCCAGATTGAGCATCTCACCGAAAGTTTGGCGGATATAGTGGTTGTTTTCCGATTGTTCCGAAAAAGAAGCAACAGAAAAAAGATTCACATCGGGCAAACGGCGATTGCCTACAAAGCCACCACCACGTCCGCTGAAACGACGACGGGTGTTGCGGGTGAACTGGTTTTTGTAACCGGCATCGGTCAAAAAACCAACCACATCATTTTGCGGAGTAACAAAACCTGCAGCAGGAAATATCTCATGCACAAACCCGCCGGGGAAGTCATCGTATTCAAAACTCACATATCTATTAGGTGTTTCTGCAGGCCGGGCGGTCTGTTGCAACATATAATACATATCGGGCATGGAGGGTTGAAACAGCTCAATGGTCTTTTTGATAAGATGATCATTTACCACCTCATAGGTGACAGAAGCACTCATATTTGCATCAAAATCAGGGAGGTATAAGTCCCTGGAAAGGGAGATTCGTTTTTCATCGCCACTCCACTTTTCGCCTGTCCAATGCGGTAAATTGGCGGTAGTGCTTAAATCAAGGTTCGACAAATGGAGGGAGAATTCTTCGGTGTTGTTTAACAGCATTTGTCCTTTATGAAGAACACCAATCGTAAAGCCATCCTGCTCATTTCCTATGATTTTCAGCGAGAGCGGTTGGGCAAAAAGTGAAATTGTAGCCAGTACAAATACTACAAAAAAGAAAGAAGAGCGGAATACAGTAAGAAGATTTTTCATTTTTTTAGTTTTTAAGTTAAAGCAGGAAATTAAGCCGGTATCCATGCGTCCAGCTTACTCCAAAACATAGTTGTGTTAATGGCAATTCAGTAAATTGAGTATTCTATTCCGTTATTTACGTCAATAATTGGAATATCATTCCAATTATTACGCAAATAACGGAAATCCAACCAAGGATTTAACCATGGAACCAAGCTCTTGCTTATCCGGTAAAACCTCACAGCAAAATCTGAAGCAAACAAAGTATATATTGGCAAAATAAGATAGTTTATATTAGAAATATAAACTCTTTTGGCATTAACCTCAATCTGTTTGCGTTTGAATTTTTGAATCTTCTTTCCAAAACTGATTTACCGGCACTACATGAACGATACGTCCATCCCGGCTTAGGGTATCCTGCTGGTCACGGGTTATAATATACCCCTCCATCAAATCAAAGAATTTCATTGCTTCTTCCAATCCTTCCATTTCCCGATCTAGGTTATCGTTGTTTAATTCCTCACAAACTTGTATCAATATTTCACACTTTCTATTTTCAAAAGCAAGAAAATCGCATTCATGATTTTCACGAAAGTAATAGAGTGTGGAATACCGCTGACGCAAGAACATATAAACTGCATTTTCGAGCAAGCGGCCACGTTCTTCGCTAAAGCTCAATGTATTTGCATTTATCAGGCCACTATCAACAGCATATACCTTTCGGGGATTAACCGCAACCTTTTTGGCTGACCAACTAAAGCGAGGGAGGTAATACAACAAATAAGTGTCGCCAAGCCACGACAAGTAATCAGAAATGGTATTTGCCGAACCTACGGAGAACGTTTTCTTCAAAGTATTGAAAGAAAACTCCTTGCCAATATTGGATATCATGTAAAGCGTAATATTCATCAGGCTTTCTGTATTCCTTATCCCATATCTCACGGCAATATCTCTGAAAACTATATCTTTAAGTAGATTCTGCAATATTTCGGGGTTAGGGTTTTCAAGATATTCCGGGAATCCGCCTAAAGTCAAATACCGTCCGAAAGCAGATGCTTCATTTTTAACCTTATAGTAGGTTAAAAACTCCGGAAAGGAAAAGGGGAAAAGCTCATGTCGCAAATTACGACCGGTCAGCCTGGTGCCAAGTTCTTTGCTGAGCAGTGCCGCATTAGAACCCGTGATATAGACTTTTGATTTCCGATCATGCAGTTGCCTGACAAATACTTCCCAAGCCGGAACATTTTGGATTTCATCAAAGAAATAAGCCTCGATTTCATTTCCAAACACCTCGTCTAATTTAGCAAAATCATTCACCTCAAAACCATATACCCGGGAATCTTCAAAATTGAAATAGGCCACTTTTTTATATTCCCGATTAATGATTTCTTTCATTAACGTACTTTTACCACACCTTCTAATGCCTGAAATTACTTCGATATGGTTGCCTGTTGGGGAAAATTTTTTTGAAAAACTTCGTGTTATAATGCCCTCTTCAGGAATTAACAGTTCCCGCTGTGCTTCAACTGCACGTTCAATATCCCTTTTTAACATCATAGTACGGTAATTAGTGATTGCATATTACAAATATAAGGTATTTTATATTAGTAATATACAATTTAATAAATAATTTTATTGGGATTCGCTGCCCCTCATTCTCATCCCCTCCCACAACCTTACCTGAGAAAGAACTTAATAGAGGATTCGGTATTCAGTTTGCCCCTCCGCTTGCCTCACCCTTAGCCTGATTTTAAAATTTCCGATTTGAATATTTACCTCAAATCTTACACAGGGACGAGGGACGAATGGGGCGAGGAACGGCACTCCAAACCGACCAGGTCCTCAATCTCAACCTCATCTTTCTTCAAATTTCACCCTAAGCATTTCATCGAAGGACCTCAAATTTTCAAATTTCGTTCCGCCTCGGGCGGACGTACAAGCTCTCAAATCTTGAGCCCCCTCCGAATAGTGCTTTTTCACCACCAAGGCTCAAAGACACTAAGAATCACTAAGTTTAAATACCTGACATTCATTTCTTTGTGAATCTTGGTTTCTTCGTGTCTTAGTGGCATTCTCTTTTTTGTTACTTATTCGGAGTGGCTTCAATCTTCAAATCCTCAACCCAACCCATAGCCAAAGGCCTAACAGGTTGCCTTCGACATGGTTCGACAATTGCTCACCAACCGGCTCAGGCACCGGAAAACCTGTTAGGACACCCAGTTCAACACCTCAACAAATCAACAAATCAACAAATCCACAAATCTTCACCTCACCAAAACCTTCCGCTGAACCATCTTCCCATTGCCCAGCGTAATACTAAGCACATATAATCCCGATGCAATCTGCGGAACGTGAACACATATCTTGTCACTGTCCTTTTTAAAAGGAGGAACCAACACTTCCCTCCCATCAACCGCCGCCAATGTAAGGCCGGTTATCTTCTCATTTCCGGTCAATTCAATCACAAAATCCCCGTTTGAGGGATTGGGATAAATGCGCGCCAATTGTTCCATTTCCACAATGCCGTAAGGAGTAGCCCATTGGTTTTTCAACAGTTCAATCTGGGGGATGGGAATTTCCTTGTCCCACAGCTTTACTTCGTCCACGCTTCCGCGAAGGGCATACAAAGTCTCCACATTATCCATCCGACCGATGGTTAAAGGTTTGGTTGAAGGCTGAATTTCACCCGTAAATCCTTTAAAAGCATCCAAAGTGCCATTCACATATAATTCCATGGAATAGCCGGTGTATAGTGCGGCAACATGATAATAACGGTTCAGTTCAATGGGTGAGGAAGCATCCAGATCGGCTACACCGGTATTGGTTTTTACGGTCCAGCGCAAAAATCCTTCGGGTGTGATGGACAATTTATAGCGCTCTTGCCACGAACCGTGTGAAATAATGAATCTTTCAGACCCCAATTGCTCGCACTTTACCCAGCAACTCAGGCTAACGGCATCCGTAAAGTTAAGCTCCGGATCGTTTTCGGTGTAAATGATGTTTGAACCGGTGGTAAACCGGTAAGCTGTTAAAGGTTTCCCACGGGCATCTTCGGTTTTGGAAGCTCCAACCACGGTGGCATGGAAACGGTTGGCCGCCGCATTCTGATTGTCGGTGTCAAAAGGATAGTAAATGATGGGGCTTTGCTCCGCAATGGTTGTATCTTTAACCAGCGCTCCAGTACTTGCTTCCGCCGAAAGCATATCCTGATTGGTAACCACCACCGAAATTTCAGCGACTGCCGGATTATCGGTTGCCTGCCACATTATGGTATTGTCCGATGGCTGTGAAAGAACACCTGCAGTTGCGCTCCACTGATAATTGAGCGTTTCACCCGGCGCAGGCTCCACCAAAGCAGTAAATGTATTGAAATTCTCAGTGGCTGTGTATGCCGAAGCGGTTTCTATTCCAATGAGTGCCGGAGGCAAGGGAATGTAGTCAACTACCTGCAGGTGAAGCGTATCTTCAGCGGTTTGTCCATTGGCCGATATTATACATCTTAAAATCAGTGAACCGGGAGACTCAGGAGCGGTGAAGTTTGCCGGCGAACTGGTTTCTCCGCTTACTGCAACATCATTCAAAAACCAGGAATACTCAACCGTGCTTCCTTCCGGAACATTGCCCGGCTCACACCAGGCTGCAAATTCTGCATTGGTAATAATAAGCCGCTGCTCCACAGAAAGAGCTTTTATCCTTAAGTTTTCAGAATAATCGTATTGATAATGATAGTCAAGCACATCATTGCCAAGGTACAACTTGCCATCGCGGGCTTCGGGTTCCTGTCCCGCTTCATAAAGCCTGATAAGCCTTACTTCTCCCGAAGGGACATTGATTTGAACGGAGCCCGAAGCCTCCGGAAACAATATGGTTTCCGTAATGGACTCATAAACACCATAACTTCCCGGTGATAAGGTTAACATGACCTGCTTGTCTGTTGATGTAGGATTGAAATACATCCATGTGGAGAAGGCGTTGTCCCCATAAAAATCTGTTTTATTCAGGTCAATCTGCAAGATTTTCGGAATATTGGTTGTTTCAACCACAGCCGCTAAATAACCCACACTTGAACCGCTGTAGAGTGATAAATTTGTCTGCCCCCATCCTCCCTTTAAGGCATCGCCGGTGGCAAAAGGGGATTTGCCCTGCCACACTTCTTTCATGGATTCATGTGGAATGCAAGCCGTGGGATCGTTGGCAGAAGCCCAGGCATAAGAATCCTGCAAATTTTCCGGAAGGGCATTCCAGTAGAACAATTGGCTGGCATTGGTAACATTCAATATCCATTTGGCTATGGCTTTTGCATAACGCTTGTCGTATTTTGGCAGTGGCGCCAGGGCAGCGGCCTGCTGAAATCCGTTCATGACGAATGCATAATCGTCACCACCATCGTTGGCCTCGCCAATCAGTCCCGAAACATCATAACCGTTCCAGTTGCCTGTGATGGAGCCCCATCCGCGCAAAGCACCGCGGTCAAAGCACCAATCCAACATTTTTTGCATCGGGTAATTTGTCCCTTCCACGGCATTCATACGGGCCGCGGCCAGCGTGCCATAGGGAAGTTGAAGTTCATAGGAAGGATTTGTTTCAAATCCGGCCAAAAAGTCCAT
>JAVEQP010000085.1:0-16308 GCA_034007585.1 Lentimicrobium sp.
CCTTCTTATCACACACTATGGGATATCCGGCACAAACCGGATAAGGTTAACCGTACCCCCGATTGTGGGATCGGGCCAAACGATTAATATCATTTGCACTAAGATTATCTATCAAATGCTGTGCCTTTGTTATTATATTACTCATTACCATGCGCTTGCAAAAAAGCACCCTGTTGCTCTGTGTGGATATGGCTACAGGATTGTCCGTTCAGATGCAATGATAAGACGTAAAATGTAAACCAAATGTTACAAAATAGTTGGCTGCCAGCAGTCGGGAGACTCCTCATTGCAGTAGGGTGCATTGCCAACCATTAAGAGATTCTTCATTCCGCTGGGTTACATTCGGAATGAGAGATAATATTTTTAAAGAATCTCCTTCTTACCTACTCCTCCATAATATCCTGCTCTTGTTCAGAGACCTTTTCTCCCACCACGATCACAATTTCACCTTTTGGGGGATGGGCTGTGTAGTATGCAGACAGTTCATTCAGTGATCCGCGGCGGTTTTCTTCGAATAACTTGCTCAGTTCGCGGGAAACACATGCTTTGCGGTCGCCCATTGCCGCTGAGAGTTGTTCCAGGGTTTTCACCAGACGGAAAGGCGATTCGTAGAGGACAAAAGTACAAGGCAGGCTGGCCAGGAAGGTCAAACGCGTTTGCCGTCCCTTTTTATGCGGCAGAAAGCCTTCGAAATAGAAGCGGTCGCACGGCAGCCCCGAATTTACCAGGGCCGGCACAAAGGCAGTGGCTCCGGGAAGGCATTCCACTTCAATACCCTGTTCCACACAGGTTCGCACCAGTAAAAATCCGGGGTCGGAAATTCCGGGTGTACCCGCATCAGTCACCAGGGCCACCGATTCGCCGGCCGATATGCGGCGGGCAATGGTTTCAGCCGTTTGGTGCTCATTGTGCATGTGATGGGACTGCATGGTATTGCTGATGCTGAAATGTTTGAGTAATAAGCCCGTTTTTCGGGTATCCTCCGCAAGAATAAGCGATACTTCTTTGAGCACGCGTATGGCACGCAAGGTCATGTCCTCGAGGTTGCCGATGGGCGTAGGTACAAGGTATAGTCTGGCCATAGGGAGACTTTGTTAAAAGCGGTTATTGTTACATTGAAACGGGCTAAAACCCATTCAAAAAATCTATGAGCAAGCGGGTGATGTCTTCAAACTCTGAAAGGGGTAAGCTGGCTGCTTTATCGTTAATATTATGATATTCCGTGTATTCCTTGCCGAGAGAATAGATGAAAATAGCAGGAACACCCGCCATAAAAAACGGACAGTGATCACTGTTGCAGCTCTCACCCCGGGGAGCTACTTTCAGTATATATTCGTTGTCGGCATTGATGCGAACCAGGCGGTTATAGACCTCAGCATAATGATTGCTGTTCACCACCGTAATGCCTTCACTTCCCGTGCCCACCATGTCGAGGTTGATCATCAGTTTAATCTGCTCCAGCGGAAAAAGTGGATGGATGGTGTACCATGAGGAACCTTTCAATCCCATTTCCTCGCCGGCGAAAGCCATAAAAACAAGAGTATATTCGGGCGGGGAGGTGACAAAGTGCTTTGCCAGCCCGAGCATCATGGCCACGCCACTTGCATTGTCGTTGGCTCCCGGAAAACAGGCGTCACTGCCCATCATGCCAAGATGATCATAATGTGCCCCGATAACAATAACAGAATCGGGGAAACGACTGCCAGGCAGATATCCAATGACATTGGATACCCGGTATTTCGGAAAGAATTTAGATTGAACATCAATCTCAAGGTTTTTAAAACTGTTCTCCCACGCATGATGATTCAGGTCTATCACCTTAAAGTCCAGGGGTTCTGCCCCCGATGCAATACTCCACACAAGCGGTTTATCGCGTAAAACCATATAACCCGCTGCTCTTCCAAAATTGGTCTGAAGCAGAGAGTCGGTTATCTTTTTGTGGATTTTCAATGTTTTTTCATCAAGCACCACAAATTTACCTCCCGTTTTCCGCTTTACATACCTCAATAACCTTTGCTCACTGCTTAAGGCTCTTGCCCCGGGGGTAACCATTTTAAAAGTACCATTTACCGATGATGAGGCAGCTCCCATCAGGTAATCTTTCCCGGGATTAAGGACATTACCATCAGCCACAACATGCATTTTACCGGGAAAGGTATTCACGGGAAGGGTAAAATATTGATGATACCCGTCCGGGGAAGCACTCAGGCCTAATTGTTTAAATTGATTCTCAACAAAAGAAGCTGCTTTCCCGCTTCCATCATTCACATAGCCCCGCCCCGCCATTTCGGGGGCACACAGGCTATCAATCACCTGACGGGCAAAGGATAAATCCTGGGCCCGGAGAGATACTGCCCAAAACAGCAAAAGGAAC
The DNA here is from genome assembly GCA_034007585.1 of Lentimicrobium sp. Lineage (GTDB taxonomy): Bacteria > Bacteroidota > Bacteroidia > Bacteroidales > Lentimicrobiaceae > Lentimicrobium. Next base: position 2,375 of record JAVEQP010000085.1, read on the forward strand.
AATGTTAATTTCAACCGGACATTTACGGGCATTAAAACAGGGTATTTACATATAACGTCTTGCCACATAGGCACGCAACAATTCAAAGGATACGTCATCTTCCTCCCATGAATGCTGTATTCTTAAAGTAAGGAGTGCCGCCAGGGCTTCATCGCTGTTCTGGCAGTTATTCAGGTGGTTAATGGCTTCATTATAATCATTGGTTGAACCCTCGAAAAGATCATTCACAAACTGGAACTTTTCGTTTATACCAATATTGGCTTTCAGATCAGCTATGGGCTTAAGATGAATACTGTCTGCCAGTGAAAAATCCTTGCGGGTAGAGGTAATTTTATCGTTTATGGAAGGGGTGTCGTTCTTGAGTTTATCGCCCAGGGTAGTTGAGGCAAAAAGATCGCCGGTGGACGGGGCAGGTTTAGGCCGGGGCGAAGGAACGGGCGGTGTTGGCGGTTCCGGCACAGGCAGTGGAGCCTGCGTTGATACCGGCTCTGAAGGTGGAAGTGGCGGCGTATAGGCCAATTCCTCCTCAGCGGGCATAGTTTCCCGAAGTGTTGCTGATATTTCAGGGTCAGGTGCCGATGCTACTTCATTAGAGGGAGGGGGGGATGGCGTAATTTTCTCTACCTCATAAGGGGTCTTTACGGGAGGCGGCTCAGGTGCCAGCGGCGGCGGCGGTAAGATACCTCCTTGCTTTTCAGGCAGTTCAACCCTGTCATGTTCGGTCACTCCGGACTGCTCCACCTGAGTTTCTATCTCTTCCTCCTCCTGGGTCTGTCGTGGCAGCGACTGACGATAGTTTTCAATTTTATCATATAGCAGACTGAGCTTTCCCAACACGATATCTACCTCTATGGCCGTCTTCAACTTATTGTCTATCAGCCGGTCGAGCTTTACATGGAGTTGGTCTGAAAGCCGTGCAATTTCCTGTCTCAATTCGTTCATGTTCGTAAATAGTTGATTTTATTTATTCATTAAACGTCCAAAGGCTTATTTTTGTACATTTATCGGGCATTAAAAATTAGTCCTGGAGCCTCAATCAACCTAAAAGGGTGATTCGGGAGGTTAAAAGTAACAGAAAAACCAATAAGCGGGCCAATGTTTTTAGAAAACGACCGTAATTTAATACAACGCCGGGGATGGATCGAAGTGATCTGTGGTTCTATGTTTTCCGGTAAAACAGAAGAACTCATCCGTCGGCTGACCCGTGCACGCATCGCTAAGCAACGGGTTGAAATTTTTAAACCATCCATAGACACCCGTTTTGATGAACTAAAAGTGGTTTCCCACAACGAAAATTCTATCAACTCCTCACCGGTGCAACATTCCTCTCAAATACTGCTTTACGCTAACGAGGTAGATGTTGTCGGGGTGGACGAAGCCCAGTTTTTCGATGATGAACTGGTGGAGGTGTGCAATAAGCTTGCGGAAAACGGCATCAGGGTAATTGTGGCGGGGCTGGACATGGATTTTAGTGGTAAACCATTCGGACCCATACCCGCGCTTATGGCTACCGCTGAATATGTTACCAAAGTACATGCCATTTGTATGCAGTGCGGCAGTCTGGCCCACTACTCTCACCGCAAAACCGACGAAAAAAAGCTGGTGATGCTTGGTGAAACCGATACTTACGAACCGCTCTGCCGGAACTGTTACCTCAACGCCCGGACAGCATCTAAAAAATCCCGAAACTCAGGCAACCAGCCGCTTTAAGATTTCTCAGCACTTTTTTGTAGTTTTGCAGCCTTCATTATTGTAACATGAAACACAAGCTTCATCTGTTTTTAGTATTGACTTTCTTTCCTTTGCTGCTACTTTCGCAGACCATGGAAAAGCAAACAGACTCCCTCATATGCATTTCCACCCCTCAGGGAAACATTACGGTACGGCTCTATAATGATACTCCCGATCATCAGCATAACTTTATTAAACTAGTGAAATCGGGGTTTTACGACAGCACCCTCTTTCATCGTGTTATTGACGGTTTTATGATTCAGGGCGGCGATCCGGATTCAAAAAATGCTGTTGCAGGGATGGAACTGGGTAACGGAGGCCCGGGTTACGATATTTCTGCCGAAATTACACCGGTTCATTTTCATCACCGTGGTGCACTGGCCGCTGCAAGGGAAGCGGATAATATTAACCCACAGCGCCTCTCCTCAGGTTCTCAGTTTTATATCGTGCAGGGAAAGGTGCAAACTGAAACCGATCTCGAAAAAGTAGAAAAAGAAAATGAGTCCTTTGCCAAACAGCAGATATTTATCGGGCTGATGAAAAACCCGGAAAACCTTTCACTGAAAAATCGTTTCTTTTCACCCGATGCTAAAAAGGATACTGCCGGTTTTAACCATCTGCTCGACACACTGAATCTGATGATAGGTCAGAAATATAGTCAAAACCCGGCCTTTACTTTCACCGGGGAGCAGCGGCAGGTTTACACCACTGTTGGCGGCACCCCTCACCTTGACGGGAAATATACTATCTTTGGCGAGGTTGTTGATGGCATGAGCGTTGTAGATGCCATTGCAGGCGAAGAAACCGATGAAAATGACCGCCCTTATACTGATATTCCAATGATAATTACGTTGATTACCCCTAAAAAATCTAAACCATGAGAAAATCAAGTTTGCTGATATCTTTGTGTATCTTCCTCCTTGCCGGGATGACCTTTCCGAATGCCAGCGCCCAGACCGCTGCCGCAAAGCCCACCAAAATACTGATTGAAACCGATTATGGGAACATGACGGCAGTGCTTTACAACGAAACACCCCAACATCGTGACAATTTCCTGAAACTGATAAAACAGGGCTGGTACAACGGCTCCATTTTTCACCGGGTGATTAACCGTTTTATGATACAAGGTGGTGGACAGGGCACCCAGGCCAACGACCCGGGTTATACCGTGCCCGCTGAATTTAACAGCAAGTATTTTCACAAAAAGGGCGCCCTGGCTGCTGCCCGCAAACCCGATCAGGTAAATCCCAAAAAGGCCTCCTCAGGTTCTCAGTTCTATATTGTGCAGGGACAAATCCTTCAGGATCCGCAACTGGATATTTATGAGAAACAAACCGGAAAGAAAATCAGCGCTGAACGTCGTAAAGTATATAAAACAGTAGGGGGAACCCCTCATCTGGATGATGATTATACCGTTTTTGGCGAAGTAATCAGCGGATTGGATGTAATCGATAAGATTGCCGCCGTTCAGACTGCCTCAGGTGACCGCCCGGTAAAAGATGTAAAAATGAAAATTACCGTGATTAAGTAAACACCCATTCTGAAAGGTTAATGAAAGCACTTATTGATACCTATCTGGCAGAGGTTGAAGCCTTTGAAGCTAAAACCAAAGAGGAGCTGGAACAATTCCGCATTCGCTTCGCAGGCAAAAAAGGCATACTGAACGATTTGTTTGCTGATTTTAAGCAGGTGGCGCCTGAATTGCGCCGCGAAACAGGTGTACAGCTGAATACCCTGAAGCAAAACATTCAGCTCAAGCTTGATACGCTTAGGGGACAACTTGAAGCTGTGCCAACTGCACAGGCCTCAGAGAAAGACCTCACCTTACCCGTAAACTTTGATTATGCCGGTTCACGCCATCCGCTGATGGTTGTGCGCCACCGTATGCTCGACATTTTTTCGCACATCGGGTTTACCGTGGCCGACGGACCTGAAATAGAAGACGACTGGCACAATTTTTCAGCCCTTAATTTTGCACCGGAGCATCCGGCACGGGAGATGCAGGATACCTTCTTTATTGAGAAAAACCCCGATATCGTGCTTCGTACCCATACCAGCAGTGTGCAGGTGAGGGTGATGGAAAACACCAAACCGCCCATCCGCATGACTTTCCCCGGAAGGGTTTACCGCAACGAAGCCATTTCGGCCCGTGCCCACTGCTTCTTCCATCAGGTGGAGGGTTTGTATGTGGATAAAAACGTAAGTTTTGCCGATCTCCGGCAGACGATGCTACACTTTGCCAAAGAGATGTTCAGCGCCGAAACTCAAATCAGGCTGCGGCCTTCCTATTTCCCGTTTACCGAACCTTCGGCAGAAATGGATATCTCGTGTAACCTATGCGGAGGTAAAGGCTGTGGTTTCTGCAAATATACAGGCTGGGTGGAAATCCTCGGTTGCGGCATGGTACATCCCAATGTGCTCAAAAACTGTGGTATTGACCCCGATGTATACAGGGGGTTTGCCTTTGGCATTGGCGTGGAGCGCATTACCAACCTGCTTTTTAATGTGAAGGACCTGCGTATGTTCTCGGAAAACGATGTGCGTTTTCTGCAGCAGTTTGAATCGGCGTGGTAAGCATAAAAGCGGTTTACTGAATCATCTTTAACGAAAGCCGGCCGTCAAACTCCGGCAGCTAATTATTTTTAGCTTACTTTGCCTGCTGAAATTCATCTTTCTGCCCAGCTTAACATGAAAAATAAAACTACCGGCAACTCCATACCCAAAAAGGAAGTTAAATCTCCGGTAAAACCTGTAAAATCAGCAATAAATAACCGTTGGTATTATCTGGTGATTGTGGCTTTTGCTTTTATCCTTTACGGAAATACCATCGGCAACCGATATGCCCTTGACGATACATATATTACTGCCGGCAATCCGCTGGTGATGCAAGGTTTTAAGGCCTTGCCCACCATTTTCAGCAGCAGCTATATTGTAATTAATGCTGAAGAGGGCGGACAACATAAATTTGGTTACCGTCCCATCGCGAAAGCAACCTACGCCATTGAAGCACAGTTTTTTGGGGACAATCCACACATCAGCCATTTCATCAATATACTCTTGTATGCTCTTACGGGATTGCTGCTTTTTAAGTTGCTTCGCCGATTGTTAAAAACCTACCCTGCGCTTTTTGTATTGACCACCGTATTGATTTTTATGGCTCATCCGCTTCACACAGAAGTGGTGGCCAGCCTTAAAAACCGGGAAGAACTGCTGAGTTTCCTTTTCGGACTACTCGCATTAAGCTTCTTCTTGAAATTTTACGACTCCGGCAGGAAAATCAATATTCTGTGGGGCAGTTTGCTGTTTGTGCTTGGCGTATTGAGCAAGGTAAACATCGTAACCTTTATTGTGATTATTCCGCTGATGTTTTACTTTTTTACCGACATCAAAACCAAAACCCTGCTGTGGCTGAGCGCCTCTCTCCTTTTCTTTCTGATTTTAACGGCAACCCTGCCCCGCCTTTTCCTGGGTGAAACGATGAGACAAATGCAATATATCGAGAATCCATTGCTCTTTGGCAGCACACTTGCCGAAAGGTTTGGTACCGGTATGATGGTACTATTGTTTTATTTGAAGATGCTGGTATGGCCACATCCGATGGTATTTTACTATGGATTTAATATGATTCCTATTACCGGCTTGGGCAGTTTTTGGGTGTGGCTTTCTGCTGCAATTCATCTGGGTTTGCTCATTTATGCTTTAATGAACTTCAGGCGGAAGCACCTGTTGTCATTTGCAATACTTTTTTATTTGATCAACATTGCCATGTTCTCCAATCTTCTGGCTTTTCCTACCGGAATAGTGGCCGAACGTTTCTTGTATGTGGCTTCCCTCGGTTTTGCCCTTGCCCTGACCTATGGATTGTTCAGACTTGCCGGAGCTGCAATGACATCAACAATCATTGCCCCTAAAGCGAGAAATTATGTTGCCGCCGGCTTATTGATTTTGTTGATCCCGGCCACGGCAAAAACCATTGATCGCAACGCTGACTGGAAGGATGAACTTACCTTGTATGCAGCCGACTCCCCTCACATGAAGCAGTCGGCCAAAGCCAATTTTATTTACGCCACCAACCTCCGCAGTTCGCTGGTGGACAGGCTCAAGAATGGAGTTCCCCGCAATAGGGTAAAGGCCGATGCAGAAATAAGCATCACCCACTTTAAACGCGCAGTGGCCGTATATCCTGAGTATGCTGATGCCTGGAACAACCTGGGCGAAGTTTATTTGCTTATTCTGAATGAACCCGACTCTGCGGTAGCTAATTTTAAACAGGCAGTAAAGGCCAATCACGAATTTACTGCGGCATTTTACAACCTCGGCTACACTTATCAGATCACCAAAAAACCGGAACAGGCCATTTTGAATTACGAGAAAGCACTTGAGCTGGAGCCCTATGAAATCAGGGCCATGTCGAATTTGGCATTGCTTTATCAGGAAACCGGAGAAACCGACAAAGCCATTCAGCTCAATCAGGACATCATCACTTTGGAGCCTGGGCTTGATCTGCCTTACATCAACCTGGGTACCTATTCCATGCGCGCCGGCGATGCAGCAACCGCACTAGACTATTTCAAAAAAGCCATTGAACTGAATCCCAATAACTTCGAGCTCAACATGAAACTTCGGAATTACTATGCAAAGGTGGGCGATTCAACAAGTGCCGATTATTACCTTGACCTGGCCCGACGCTCGGGCAAACCTCAATAGTTAAACATCCTATGCCTGAAATTTCTGAATACTACCAGCCGAACCTTACCCTTCCTGATATACTGAAACGGGCCGCTTATGCCTCCGTAGATTTATATCTTGGTTTTATGAACGACCGGGGTGAAATTGAAAAAATGACATATCGGGATGTCCTGATTGAAGCGGGTTTGGTTGCAACCGGTCTGCAAAATCTTGGATTGAAAGCAGGTGATAAAGCAATTATTGCCACCCAATCGAACCGCGAAACGATCAGACTCCTGTGGGGATGTTTCATGGCAGGTATTGTTCCTACCATACTTCAGCCACCCATGACCTTCTCAGGATATAATCCGGCTGTGGTGAAACTGATGAATGTGTTTGGCCAGATGTCTGAACCTTATGTTTTCTTAAGCGAAGATATGCTTGAAACCGGTGCTTTACCAGCCGGGAAAGTACTTCATTCAAGCAGCCTGAATTGTTCCGGAACTTTTGTAGAACCAATTGTCAGACCAGAAGATCTTGCCTTTATCCAGTTTTCATCGGGCAGCACCGGCGATCCGAAAGGAATTATGCTCACGCACAACAACCTGATGGTGAATATGGATGCTATCCGGGTGGGCCTGAGTATTAAGTTCCCTTATGAATTTGGCAACTGGATGCCCCTTTTTCATGATATGGGACTGATCGGATACCACCTTGTTCCGGTTTATTGCAGCGTTCACCAATACCAGCTTGAGACTTTCGATTTCATTAAGAACCCAGGCCTTTGGCTTGAACTGCTTAGTAAAATGCAGGTAAACATTACTGGTTGCCCCAATTTTGGACTGGCATTGGTCGTACGTTATCTTGGCAGGAAAAAAGAGATTCCGGATTGGGATTTTTCGCGTTTGAAAGCCTTGCTGAACGGAGCTGAGCCCATTTCAGTGCAGATTATGAACGACTTTACAAATCTGCTTAAACCGTATGGTTTCAGAACAGAAGCCATGATGCCCGTTTATGGGATGGCAGAAGCAACCCTCGCGGTTACGTTTACCCCTCTGCTAACTCCACCGGTTGTAACAGCTTTTAATGCATCGCTGCTGGATCGTGAAAACAAGGCCATCAGGGTTGAGCCCAATTCCAGTGAATCAAGATTGCTTACGGGTGTTGGGGTTGCTTTGAATGATACTGAGATCAGGATTGTGGACCATGCAGATCAGCCGATTGAAGATGGATTGGCCGGTCATATTCAGTTGAAAGGAGCAGGCATCACCAAAGGGTATTTTAAAAAACCGGAAGCCACTCAGGCTGCCTTTTGTGGTGAGTGGCTGCGTACAGGAGATATCGGCTTTTTCTTTGAAGGCAACCTTTACGTAAGCGGAAGGCACAAAGATATTATCTTCAAAAACGGACGGAATTACTTTGCCAACGATCTTGAAATAATGGCTTGCACCATCGAAGAAATCAGCTATGGTAAAGTTTGTTTTGGAGGAACCACAAGCAAGAAAACCGGCCACGACAAAGTGATTGCCTTTCTGGCCGGTTCGCCCGGTGAAAAAGCTATGGAGACTTTCAGGCAGCTTCGGAACCTGCTTCGTGCCAACCTGGGCATCACTGTAGATGAACTGATTATGGTAAAGTCGAACGAAATACCCAAAACCTCAAGCGGCAAACTGCAACGCTATAAGCTGATGCAGCGTTACCATGCCGGTGAATTTGATGCAGTAAGGCTTATTGCCGAAAAATAAGGCAAAAGCACACTACCTAATTATCAGAGTTAGTCTGAGGCTCTGCCTCAGACTACTTTATCACTGCAGGCTATTTGCCTGCTCAATGCCTTAGCTGTATTCCTGAAAGCTGCCAGCCAATACTCGTAATCAGGCAGAGCCTGAAAAGATAGAATGGCAGAGGCAGAGCCGCTGCCAAACCTCAATGTGTTAGTCTGAGGCTCTGCCTCAGACTTCTTTATCACTGCAGGCTATTTGCCTGCTCAATGCTCTACCTCAGGCTTATTCATCATGGCAGTCTTGCCTGTATAACCAGGGTTTTGATATTATTAACTAATTCAGTCTGAGGCAGAGCCTCAAAAGATAGAATGGCAGAGGCAGGAGCCTCTGCCAAACCTAATTGCGTTAGTCTGAGGCTCTGCCTCAGACTTCTTTATCAATGCAGGCTCTTTGCCTGCAAAAGACATCACTTTAGAACAAATATCGTTACAACATTTTCCAGCTATTTAAATTTTTTATAATTTTATAGTAGTAAATACAATGTTATGTCAACAGCATATAAGATTCTGGAAAAGGAAGGGGCTTATTTTCTCACTTTTCAAATAGTTGGTTGGGTCGATTTATTTACCCGTAAAGTATATCGCGATATAGTTATAGAAAGCTTTAAGCACTGTCAGGCCAACAAATCACTACATTTGTTTGCTTATATTATCATGTCAAATCATATTCATCTTCTAGCTCAAAGCGGAAAAGGTGATTTGAGTGGTTTTATTCGTGATTTTAAAAGTTTTACAGCAAAAAGGTTTCTGATTGAAATGAATAAAAATACTGAAAGTCGCAGAGATTGGATGAAATTGGTTTTTCAATATCATGCAAAGATTAAAGAAGGGCAGGATTTTCAAATCTGGACCCATGAGAATCATCCCGAGCATATATACAGTCAAAAGTTCATAACCCAAAAAATAAATTACATTCATAACAATCCGGTTAAAAGCGGACTGGTAACACAACCTGAAGATTATTTATATTCAAGTGCGCGTAATTATGCTGATTTAGAGGCAGTTATTGATGTTATTTTACTCGATTTAGGTGTAAAGTACTTCTAAGTTTTGATATTATTAACTAATTCAGTCTGAGGCAGAGCCTCAAAAGATAGAATGGCAGAGGCAGGAGCCTCTGCCAAACCTAAATGTGTTTGTCTGAGGTTGTGCCTCAGACTTCTTTATCAATGCAGGCTCTTTGCCTGCAAAAAGCGCAAACTTGTTCGTTATGGCCGTCTTGCCTGTTTAAACCAGACAGAAAAACTCTCAGTAATCAGGCAAAGCCTGAAAAAATAAAATGGCAGAGGCTCCTGCCTCTGCCAAACCTAATTGTGTTTGTCTGAGGCTCTGCCTCAGACTTCTTTATCACTGCAGGCTATTTGCCTGCTCAATGCTCTACCTCAGGCTTATTCATCATGGCAGTCTTGCCTGTATAACCAGGGTTTTGATATTATTAACTAATTCAGTCTGAGGCAGAGCCTCAAAAGATAGAATGGCAGAGGCAGGAGCCTCTGCCAAACCTAATTGCGTTAGTCTGAGGCTCTGCCTCAGACTTCTTTATCACTGCAGGATCTTTGCCTGCAAAAGAAATCTGCCTCAATCCATGAAAATGACCTGAATAATATGAATTACCATCTGAATTTAAGGACCACTACTTTCTTGCGGGTACATATCTTCCCGTCATGCGCTCCTTCATTTTATTCCAGGAAATAGCATAAAACAACATCAGTACGTAATCAGTAAGTTTCAGATAAAGCGAGCGTTTGCCGGAATTAAACTCCATGTTGCGGTTAAGGCCATCCGGCTTATCGTTGATTTCACTTTCGAGAACAATGCGGCCGTAGTTGTGGTTGGTACCATATACCCAATAGGCAGCTTTAAAATTGCGGGTACGCCAAAGGGTTTTGAACATCATTTTCCGGATGTTATCCTTGTTATACATACTCCACCACACGTCGCGCATGGTTTTTTCAAGTTCCTGCCGGCTCATTTTTGAAGTACCCATGGTGGCATGCATAAAATGATAGTGCTGCCAGTCGTTAGGGAAATTGTTGAGGACAATCTTATTTTCAGCTTTCATGCGGTAATAGAGGCCTGTCCCCGGCAGTGGTGTCATAATGCTCGACTGTATGGCGTCCATGCCGCTTCTGAGGATAAAGTCGCGGCGGGCAAACAAATCTGATTTGCCATCGCTTTCCATACCAAAAATCATAGCACCCAGCACGGCTATGCCATGTTTGTGTATTCTGCGCATGCCAATTTCATAGGAATCAACGCCTCTTTTCAGGTTGAGCCGCTTCTTCATGTCGGTAAGGGCCTGTTTAGTTTCGGCTTCAATACCCAACAGAATAAGGGTACAACCGCTTTTTGCCGCCCAGTGCAACACCTCATCATCATCGGCAAAATTGATGGAAGCCTGCCCAAACCACAGTTTCTTCATGCCCCTTTCCACCATACCTTTAAACAACCTGACAGCCCGTTGTCGGGCATGTTTGGTGTTGTTAACCAGATGATCGTCCACAATAAACAACATGGGTCGCTCCATCTCTTCCATTTCATCCAAAACATCTTCCACCGATCGTTCACGGTATTGCTTTCCACAGAGCTGGGTTACCGAACAGAAATCACATCCCATCGGACAACCACGTGAAGTCTGGATAAGATCATACACATAAGGATAATGAAAAATTTCGCGTCTTACTTTAGGGATGAGTTCAACGGGGGTCACGCCGCCGTCATAGTGAGCTTTGGGCGTTCCAGCTTCAAAATCCTCTAAAAACACCGGCCACATAGTTTCCGCTTCTCCACTAATTACAGTATCTACATATTGTCCGACCTCGTCAGTCATCATACTGGCATGTATGCCGCCCATCACAGTATGGATTCCCTTTTCGCGATACATGGCGGCTATCTCATAAGCCCTCACTGCATTGGCAGTAAAAGCCGTGAGCCCCACTAAATCAGCAGGGCGAAAGGTCAGTTCCTCAAAACTTTCGTCCACAAATTCTATCTCCCAGTGTTCGGGCGTTAAGGCAGCAATTATCCCCAACCCAAGCGGCATATAACTGGTACTTGGATCGCACACAAAACCTTTGGCCAGATTATTTACCGGGTTTACCAACAGCAGTTTATATTTTTTAACTTCCACAAGTACAATATATTGTTAAAACAAACTACAATATTACACATTACTTCAGGAATTAAACCCATTCTCTATAAAAAAGTGCTATACGTTCACTTATTAAGCGGAAACTTTTACCTTTGTCTGCTAAATAAACTCCAAATGAATATTGAAGATTTTATAGCCCGGATTGAAGAAGAATTTGATGACCTTACGCCTGGCAGCCTGAAGCCTGAAAGCATATTCAGAGAGGTTTTTGAATGGAATTCAATCAATGCACTTATCCTTATTGCCCTGATAAAGACCGAGTACGATGTTACCATCAATGCTGAAGACATTGCCAATGCCAAAACGGTGAACGACATCTATCAGGTGGTGTATTCGCGGGTGGAAACGGCATCCTGAGTGAAGAGTCAGAAAATAGTCCGAATCCTGTAAAACGTTTAAAACGTACTTCCGAATCACTCACTATTAAAAATAATGTACTTTTGTGCATAAGGCGATTTAATGTCGTCCTGCATAATAATACAAATCCGGGGTTATGGCAATTTTTGAAATCAGTGATGTACGTCTGGCCGGAATTTCGGCCTGTGTGCCCCCAAAAGTTCTTTCCAACCATGATTATGGCTGGATAAAACAAAAGGAGCGCGATCAGGTCATTAAAACCATTGGCGTGGAGACCCGTCATGTGGCTGAACCCGGGCAAACCACCTCTGACCTCTGTTTTCAGGCTGCCGAACAATTGCTGGGAGAGCTGCAATGGGAACGCAACACCATTCAACTGCTGATTTTTGTTTCTCAAAGCCGCGATTACATTATTCCATCAACGTCCACCATACTGCAGGATAGGCTGAATCTGCCTAAAACCTGTATGGCTTTGGACATTAATCTGGGTTGTTCCGGTTACGTGTATGGCCTTTCGGTGGTGAGTAGCATGATGAAAGCCACCGGCCTAAAAAAAGGATTATTATTGGTTGGAGACCTTTCCAATGTTACCTCTTCCTATCGGGATAAAAGCACCTATCCCCTTTTCGGGGATGCCGGTACCGCCACTGCCCTGGAATTGCATCCCGGCCATGCACCCATGCAGTTTAACCTGCAAACCGATGGGAGCGGCTACGATGCCATTATCATACACGACGGTGGCGTAAGAAATCTGGCCAGCAAAAAATCGTTTACCACAAAAAAATACGGGGAAGGCATTTACCGCAACCGCTTGCAAATAGCGCTCAACGGTATAGAAGTGTTTAATTTTTCTTTGCGGGAAGTGGTGCCCAACATCAAAACCACTTTAAAGCATTTCAACCGAGCGCTGCCTGAATTTGATTATCTGGTTTTCCATCAGGCCAACCGATTGATTAACGAAACCCTGCGGAAAATGCTGAAAGTGGAACCTGAAAGGGTACCTTATTCCCTGCGTGAATTTGGGAATACGAGCTGCGCCTCTATCCCCCTGACTATGGTTACTCAAATTAGAGAAGCTTTGCAGGATAAACCACATAAATTGTTGCTTTCGGCCTTTGGCATCGGCTTGTCCTGGGGCACAGTTTTAATTGAAACAGACGGAATGGTGGTACCGCCTTTGACGGAATTGGTTGTGAGTGGGTGATCTGTGATCTGTAATCTGTAATCTGTGCCTGCCCGCCTCAGGTGGGATTTGAAGATTTGATGATTTGATGATTTGTTTAGACGGCGGGATTTGTTGCCCTTCGAGAAAACCTCAGGGTAAAATTTGTTGAGTCGTTGCCTGCCCGCCCGCGGGAGTCGTTGAAAAATCAATTCGCGTTAATATGCGTAATTTGCGGTTTAAATCTGAAATCCAAAATCCGAAATCCAAAATTAAAATGAATGCATTTGATCTTACCGGAAAAACCATACTTGTAACGGGTGCCTCTTCGGGGCTGGGCCGGCAAGCCGCCATCTCAGCCAGTGAATATGGGGCAAAACTGGTGATTACCGGACGCGATACCGCCCGTTTGGAGGAAACTTACAGCCAATTGAAAGGCGAAGGTCACCTTCAGGTACTGGCCGACCTTACCGTTAAAGAGGATATTGACAAACTGGTGGCAGCACTTCCGGTTTTGAATGGAGTGGTAAACAGCACCGGCATTTCTGATTTGTCCCCTGCCCGTTTTATCAACAGTGAAGCCATTACCAAAACTTTCAGCATCAGCTTTGATGCCCCGGTATTACTTACTGCCGCCTTACTTGCAAAAAAGAAACTGGAGAAAAACCATTGTTCGGTGGTATTTATCTCTACCATATCAACCCGTTATCCGTTTGTAGGTGGCGCCATGTACATTGGTGCGCGTGCGGCACTGGAAGCTTATGCCCGGGTACTGGCACTGGAACTTGCCCCCAAAGGCATTCGCGTAAATTGCGTGGCGCCGGCATTCGTGCGCACACCCATGCTCGACCAAACTGCCGCCAACTATTCACAACAAGCTGTGGACCAGATTGAAGCCCGGCAAATTCTTGGCCTTGGCGATCCGGTAGATGTAGCCAATTCCATTATTTTTTACCTTTCCGATGCCTCGAAATGGGTAAGTGCAACAAGCCTGGTGCTGGGAGGAGGGTAAGGATTGCAGATTGCAGATTGCAGATTGCAGATTACAGATTGCAGATTGCAGATTACAGATTGCAGATTGC
>JAVEQP010000086.1:0-16179 GCA_034007585.1 Lentimicrobium sp.
ATGTACTAAAGGTGCTCGCGCGCGTTTCCTAACGCGTGCAACTGGTGTTTCGAATATTATGGGTACGTGTTTGGAAACGCGCGGGCAAAACGGAAGTTCTGCATGTAGGGTAAATTCGAAGGTTATTACTGGCACGCGTTGGGAAAGGCGCGCAAACACTTGTATGTACTAAAGGTGCTCGCGCGCGTTTCCTAACGCGTGCAACTGGTGTTTCGAATATTATGGGTACGTGTTTGGAAACGCGCGGGCAAAACGGAAGTTCTGCATGTAGGGTAAATTCGAAGGTTATTACTGGCACGCTTTGGGAAACGCGCGCAAACACAGGTTTGGACGTGTCGTACTTGGGCGGAACCGCTCGTCAACACAGTCAAAATGGAAGTTCTGCATGTGGGGAAAATTAGAAGGTTATTACTGGCACGCGTTGGGAAACGCGCGCAAACACAGGGTTTCGAATATTATGGGTACGTGTTTGGAAACGCGCGGGCAAAACGGAAGTTCTGCATGTGGGGAAAATTCGAAGGTTATTACTGGCACGCGTTGGGAAAGGCGCGCAAACACAGTGAGGTGAAAAGCTAATGCTGTGAAAAATCCATAGGTACATGCCTTTTTTCTCAATAGTAACCGGATAAATGTAGCAGTCTGTTCCGTCCCTGCGATGGAAATATGAAGTGAAGTGATGAATCTTTGCCGGGAAGAAGAGTTTTATTTATAACTTTAGAGGCTAAATCCGACTCAATAAATAGTTAATCTGATAATAAACATAATTACTAACAATGGTTGAATAGTTGTTTATGGTGAAATTTTCAGTGAATACAGCGGCTTTAACCGAAGCTTTAAGTCGCATTAAGCTGGTACATAAGGTTCAAACCCGGGAAAATAAAATGGTAATCTGTGAGTGTACGGTTAAAACGGATTGTCTTGAAATTCAGGCTCCCGGGATTTTTGTAAAGATAGCGGCCTTCAGTAGCGGCCCATGTAAATTTACTGTTCCCTATCTGATTTTTAGCAGAATAATAAATTCATATCAGACTGAAACACTAGATTTTACGATTGATGACGGAAGGGTCCACCTTGAGAATCTGAGCTTTTCAGTGGATACCACTTTCTTCAACGACGATAATATATTGAGGTCAATACAGTTACCCATCAATTATGGAGCGGCCGATTTGTTGGCACTATCCCACGAAACATACACGGTGGAGGAGCTAAAATTCAATAAGACAGACGTTCAGATTGACCA
This sequence comes from Lentimicrobium sp., assembly GCA_034007585.1. Classification (GTDB taxonomy): domain Bacteria; phylum Bacteroidota; class Bacteroidia; order Bacteroidales; family Lentimicrobiaceae; genus Lentimicrobium. The sequence goes on from JAVEQP010000086.1 coordinate 1,241, forward strand.
GGCTATGCTAAAACTGTCCAATGATCTGCGGATTGCTTCAAAAAGATTAAAGCCTTACCAGATAACCTATACCGATTTAAAAAATATGGTTTGCGAAAGGTTAAACCTTAATCCGGCCGAACTCACTGCTTATGAGAAGGAGGGTAAAACCAGGAAAAAGTGAAGATATTACAAAGGAGGTATGCAGCTTCCCGGTGAGCGAAGTTTGTCGGCACTTTAGCCGGTTTACAGTCTGTCCGATTTCGACGGGCAAAGGAAATTCCGTTTTTTAGGGTTACCTTCTTGCAAAAAGACCATTAATAGGTGCATGCGGATAATTTCACCTATCGTTTGTGAGGATTCCCAGCTATTTAAACGGACTACACCTGCTGCCCTATGGAAACTGTACAGAAGAAAATATTGATTGCTGAAGACAATACCATCAACCAGAAAGTGGCTTTATTGTTGCTTCAAAAATACAACCAGACCATTGACCTTGCCGATAATGGCCTGATTGCGGTAGAAAAGTTCAAAAGTCAGGATTACGACCTGGTCCTTATGGATTTACATATGCCTGAGTTGGATGGTTTTGAGGCAACCATGCAGATACGGGAAATTGAGCAGACAGAGCACCGTGAAAAAAAGGTAAAGATATTCGCCATGACAGCCAGTTCTATTCAGGACGAAAGTGAGCGTTGTTATGCAGTTGGCATGGATGGATATATTTCCAAGCCATTTAGTCCTGCCGAAGTGATTGCTGCGTTGCAGTAAGTTCCCGGCCAGGTATGGCCTCAATCAGTTGGCGGGTATATGCCTGCGCCGGATGATTGAATAGAGTGTCGGCTTCTCCCGATTCAACAATTTGCCCGTTTTTCATCACCATTATCCGGTCCGACATGTACCGTACCACCGACAGATCGTGGGAAATAAAGATATAGGTAAATCCCATCTCTCTTTTTAATTCGTTGAGCAGGTTAAGTACCTGGGCCTGCACCGATACATCCAAAGCCGACACCGATTCATCGCAGATAATGAATTCCGGATTTACTGCCAGAGCGCGTGCAATACAAATGCGTTGCCGCTGACCTCCTGAAAACTGATGCGGATAACGCTGATGGTGAGCGGGCTGAAGTCCTACCCTCTCAAGTAATTCAAGCATTCTGTTCCGACGCACCTGAGAATTGCCGCCCAGTTTATGTATCAGCAACGGTTCCAGAATGCTTTCTCCTGCAGTGATACGCGGATTGAGTGAAGAGTAAGGATCCTGAAAAATAATCTGAAATCGTTTGCGCATATTTTTTAATGCGCTGTGGGATAATGCATTTACCTCAATATCATCAAACCATACCCGTCCGTTCGAAGGCTCGGTCAGTCGCAGTATTGCCCGGCCCAGAGTGGTTTTACCACAACCTGATTCACCCACCAGGCCCAGCGTTTCGCCCCGGAAGACTTCAAGGTTTGCCTGATCCACTGCTTTGAAGGGCTCCGTTTTCTGTCTGCTGAAAAAGCCGGCTTTGCTGCCATATTCCACCGTGAGATTTTCAACCCTGAGTAAAGGATCTTGATCGTATAGCTTTTTGTGAAGTTGCAACCGCTGTTGATCTGAAATCAATACTACTTCCGGATGAAGTCCGTTTGCAAACTCACTTACTACCGGTAGATGCACGGGTCTGTTGAAAAGGGGAGGACGGCAGGCCAGCAAACCTTTGGTATAGGGGTGCCGGGGATGACTGAAAACGTCAATAGCGGAACCCTGTTCCACGATTTCTCCGGCCTTCATTACGAGGACAGAATCCGCGACTTCGGCCACCACCCCGAGATCATGACTGATGAAGATGAGGCTCATCTGGTATTTCTGTTGCAGCGATTTCAGCAATTGCAATATTGTTTTCTGTACCGTAACATCCAGGGCGGTGGTGGGTTCATCCGCAATTAGAATCTCTGGATTTCCCGACAGGGCCATGGCAATCATTACCCGCTGTTTTTGTCCGCCCGAAAGCTGATGCGGGTATGCCATGAAAGCCCGTTCAGGGTCGGGCAGTTTAACTTCGTTAAAGAGCTCCAGCACCTTGTCTTTTGCTTTTTTACGGGAATAGCCAAGGTGCTGCCTGAGGCTTTCGGTAATTTGTTTGCCACAGTGCATCACAGGGTTAAGTGAGGTCATGGGTTCCTGGAAGATCATGGCAATTTTCCGCCCCCTTATTTTTACCATTGCTTTTTCGGGATGATGAAGCAAATCAAGGGTCTGACCATTTAAAGGTGTAAGATAAATGCTTCCTTCGTCTATGCGGCAACCTTCACCGGGCAGCAATCGCATAACAGCCAGTGAAGTCACCGATTTTCCAGATCCGCTTTCTCCAACAATACCCAGTGCTTTGCCCCGCTCCAGCCGGAAAGAAACTTTCCTCACTACCTGTTGCCATTGCTGATCATTAGCAAAAGAAACACTTAGATTCTGCACATGGAGTACTGAAGGGTCTGTTTCAGTTGTCATAGTTTGGGAATATTCCGATCAGAGCAATGCATTGCGGCGTACATCCTGTTTGATGAAGATGAACAACAAAATAGTAAAAGACCACAGAGACGATCCACCATAGCTGAAAAAAGGCAAAGGTATCCCTATAACGGGCACCAGGCCAATGGTCATACCAATATTAATTACGAAATGGAAAAATAAGATGGCAGCAACCCCATAACCGTATATTCTGCTAAAGTCAGAGCGTTGTCGCTCAGCCACGATAACGATTCGGGTGAGTAGCAGAATAAACAGCACAATAACTACCATTGAGCCAAGGAAACCCCACTCTTCGCCTACGGTACAGAAAATAAAATCGGTACTTTGCTCAGGAACGAAATTGTATTTTGTCTGGGTGCCATTTAAAAAGCCTTTTCCGCTAAAGCCACCCGATCCGATGGCTATTTTAGATTGGTTTACATTATAGCCGGCGCCTCTTAAATCCAGTTCCTTGCCCAGCAATACATTGATACGCGTTTTCTGGTGTGCACCCAAAAAGTTATCCACGGCATAGTTCACCGAAAAAACAAAACCAATTCCCAGCATAAGTAGGGCCACCAGATTAATGATATTCCGCCGGTTTCGCTTAATGAAAAAGAACAGCAACCCGGCCAGAATCACCAGTGCAATGGCAACATATAAATAGCCTACCATCAAGGTGGAAAGCGCCATGATAATAAACATAACACCGGCCAGTAAAAAATTGCCAGAAAGTCCCATCCGGTACAGTACCAGGATAAATGCTGAATAAACCAGTGCTGAGCCTGTATCGTTTTGCAGCAAAATGAGTAATGCCGGTAGTCCAATAATGGCCAGCGGTATAAACCGGGTACGGAATGCTTTTACATTGATGTGTTGCCCGCTAAAAAATCTGGCCAGCGCAAGATTGGTTGCAAATTTACCGAATTCGGCAGGTTGAATGGCAAAGTTGCCGATTTGAAACCAGGATTTAGAACCGGAAATCTCCGTACCAAAGGCCAGCACTGCCAGAAGCAGCAGAATAGTTAATCCATAAATAAGATAAGCAAAGGTACTAAAGAACCGGGCATCTGTCAGCAGTACAACCAATCCAAGGAAGAGGGAGGTAATTATCCAGATCATCTGCCTCCCATAACTTTGGCTCAGGTCAAAAATGCTGCTGTGATCTTCATTATATACTGCAGCGTATATATTGATCCACCCCATGATCACCAACAACAGATAAAGGACAACGAGCTTCCAGTCAATGTCATTGAGTATATTGTTTCTTTCGATCACCTTTAATAGAGTCTTTTATTGATCATATTTTCTTCAATCTGCGTGCGGCTCACTTCTCCATTGATGTATTTTTCAATCATGAGTGAAGCGATGGGCAGCGCCCAGGTAGATCCGAATCCGGCATTCTCTACCACTACGGCAATGGCTATTACGGGGTTGTCGGCAGGAGCAAAGGCCATAAATAAGCTATGGTCTTTACCATGCGGGTTTTCGGCAGTACCGGTTTTTCCACACATGGTAATATCCTTTATCTGATACCATCGGGCAGTTCCCAATGTGGCCACCTGTCGCATGCCTTCCACTACAATTTCAAAGCTGGAGGTCGAAATGCCTGAGGTCACTTTTTTAAATCTCTTATCATCTATCGATTTCTCTCCAATATGTTTTACCACATGAGGCACAATGTAATATCCACGATTGGCCATCAATGCTCCATAATTGGCCAGTTGAAGGGGCGTAACCAGAATTTCCCCCTGTCCGATGGAGAGTGAGCGCACCGTCATTGAGGTCCAGCGGCCTTTACCATAAATGGCGTCAAAGCTCTCGGCTGAGGGTATATTTCCCGCTAGTTCCGCATCGGTATCAGAGCCCAGCTTATGTCCAAAGCCCATATTCATTACATGATCACGCCATATTACATAGTTTTCACGGGTACCTTTATGCCGGGGATTGCTCAGGATACTGCGGTAAACCTGCCAGTGGAACGGGTTGCACGATTGCTGGATGGCGGTGTAAATATCCAGTGGAGACTGATGATTGTGGGTACAGCGTATGGGTGATGAACCAGGACCCTGACAAGAATAGCGGGTTGAGGTGGTAAGCACCCCTTCCTTTAATCCCACCAGGTCGTTTACCATTTTAAAGGTAGATCCGGGTGGATATTGACCCATTAATGCACGGTTAAGCAGCGGCTTAACCGGGTCCTGTAGCAGCAACCCGAAATTCTTGCCCCTAACACGACCAACCAGGAGGTTTGGATCATAAGCCGGGCTGGAAAGGAAGGCCAGAATTTCACCTGTTGAAGGTTCAATGGCTACAATACTGCCCATTTTGCCCTGCATCAATCGCTCTCCATACTCCTGAAGCGTTGCATCTATCGAAAGATAAAGATCCTTACCCATCTCCGCAATGGTATCATAAAACCCATTTTGAAAACTTCCCACTTCCCGGTTATGCACATCCACCATTTTTATTTTGATCCCTTTTATACCCCGCAATTCCTCCTCATAGGTTTTTTCAATTCCACTTATTCCCACGTAATCGCCGGGCTTATAATAGGGGTTTTTATCGATGATGGTCTGATTTACCTCGCCCACATAACCAAACAGATGGGCACCGATAGGAGTGGGGTATTTACGCAGTGTTCGGGGTTGTACAAAGAAACCGGGAAAGCGGTACATCTTTTCTTCAAGGTAACCATAAGTTTCCTTCGACAACTGCTTTTCGAACAGGCTGGGTTTATACCGGCTGTAATCTCTGGCCTTTTTAATTCGTTGCCTGAAACCTTCCGGGGTGATGTCGAGTAAACGGCAAAACTCAAGAGTGTCAATATCTTTAACCTGTCTGGGCAAAACCATCAGGTCATAAACAGCTTCATTGTAAACCAGTAGTTTACCGTTGCGGTCGTAGATCAATCCACGGGCAGGATATTGGGTAACATAGCGCAATACATTGTTGTTGGCGGACAGTTCATAGCTGTCGTCAATGACCTGAAGGTAAAACAGTCTCAGCAAATAGACGAAGCCCACGGCCACAAAGATGGCAATAACAGTTTGTTTTCGTGAAGCAAGCGATTTATTGGCCATGAGGCAAATTCATTATCAATATTGCAAAAACTCAATTATGAAAAACCAATAATGTGAACATATTCGCTTCGTTTTAACGGATAATATAGATTCATAATGATCACATTATTATGGTTTTAATGATGGGATAAAAGCATAACTGCCTTTCGGAGACTGCTAATGTCCGGCATGCAAATTTAAAGATTAAGCCGGTACCCCCAACGTTAAAGATTGTGGTTTCGAAGATTTATGAGGGTTTAGGGCTTTTAGAAAGTGTAGAAGAATAGCCATCTATACCTCCCTGACCGTCAAAGATATATTTTCCGATCATAAATATACTGCTCCCGAGAGCGTAGCGGGAAATAGCGAAGCCAATAAACAGCAAGGTGCTAAATCTTGATTATTTGGGAATTTTAAAAGATTAGAAAAGGAGCTGTCAAAACAGTGAAGCTTAAACCTTAATTGTGGTCACTTTATCTCCGTCATAGGCCCATTTCAGGTAAACAGCTCCCCAGGTAAATCCGGCTCCGAAGGCAGCGAGGATGAGATTGTCGCCTTTTTTCAGTTGTGATTCCCATTCCCACAGGCAGAGAGGAAGGGTAGCCGAGGTGGTATTGCCGTAGCGTTGAATGTTGATCATTACCTGCTCTCTCTTGATGCCCATGCGGTTGGCCGTGGCTTCTATGATGCGCATATTGGCCTGGTGAGGAACCAGCCAGTTTAATGTTTCAGGCGTAATTCCGTGGCGGTTCATCATTTCAACCGAAACGTCGGCCATTTTAGATACTGCCCATTTAAAAACAGGCTGACCTTCCTGATAAATATAGTGTTCGCGGGCTTCAATGGTTTTATAGGTAGGTGGCTTTAATGAACCACCGGCCTTTTGATGGAGGTGTACCCTGCCTGCGCCATCACTTTTCAATATGGCATCTACAATACCCATGTCTTCATCATTGGGCTCCAGAAGCACAGCGGCTGCACCGTCTCCAAAAATAGGGCAGGTTGTGCGATCGGTATAATCCACAATGGACGACATTTTATCTGCACCGACCACAATTACTTTTTTGTGAGTCCCACTTTCAATATATTTGGAAGCGGAAACCAGCGCATAGAGAAAGCTGGAACAGCCCGCATTCAGATCGTAGCCGAAAGCATTACGTATGTTGGCTTTATCGGCAATAATATTGGCGGTAGCCGGAAATACCATGTCGGGCGTAACCACGCCGCATATAATCATGTCAATTTCCTCAGGAGAGGTATTGGTTTTTTGGAGCAGTCGCTTCACGGCTTCTGCCCCCATATCAGAGGTGGCTTTTCCTTCGCCCTTCAATATGCGTCTTTCTTTGATTCCGATGCGCGTCATGATCCACTCATCCGAAGTATCAATCATGGTGCTGAGTTCACCGTTGGTAAGCACGTAGTCAGGAACATATCCGGCCACGCCGGTTATTGCAGCTTTAATGTTTGACATGTTTGCATTTCTATATAAAAGATTAATCCCTCACTACTATGCTAACCTGGCTAAGCGCTCGCTTTATCTTACGCGAAAGTTTAGCCTGATAAACATCTCTGGCAAGGAAGATCATGTTTTTGATGGCTACATCATTTGAAATTCCATGGCCAACGATTACCGTGCCATTTATGCCCAGAATGGGGGTTCCGCCATAGTTCTCATAATTGAAGCGGTCAAAATATTCATCCTTCAGGCCGTGTTTTGACATCATGCGGTACAGTCCTTCAATATTTTTCAGTAGGATGTTGCCGGTAAATCCGTCACAAACAATAACATCAGCCTTGTTTCTGAATAAGTCCCGGCTCTCGATATTTCCAATAAAGTTAAAATCATTGGAAGTTTTCATCAGTTGGAAGCTGGCCTGGACAAGTAAATTGCCTTTTCCTTCCTCATGACCAATATTGAGCAGGCCTACCCTTGGATTTTTAATGCCGTACACACTTTTAGCGGTGAGGGAACCCAGCAGTCCAAACTGGTACATTACATCGGGTTTGGCATCGGGATTGGTCCCCACATCAATAAGCAGGCTCAATCCGCCATTCTCCTGAGGGAGCATGGCAAAAGTACAGGGTCTGATTACCCCCTGAACGGTATCTATGCTATATATGGAACCTACCAGCATGGCGCCACTGCTTCCCGCACTGGCAAAAGCATGGATTTTGCGCTGCTTTAACAGCTTAAAACCAATGCTGATACTGGATTTGGGTTTGCGAATAATGGCGTGGGTGGGATGCTCTCCCATGCCAATAATATCGGGGGCGTGTACGATGTCGAATCTATCTTCAGCAATACCACGAGCCGATAATCCTTCAAGTATAATCTGACGATTGCCAATCAGTACAATCTGATCCTCACCCGACAATGCTACCGCAGCCAGTAAAGCACCGGAAATGGCGGCATCAGGGGCAAAATCTCCGCCCATTACATCAAGTCCGATTTTCATCTGACTTAGTTTTGGTTAATAAAAAAGTTGAAACCCGCATTAAACGGTTTCAGTCTTCTCGATGGCTGGTTTTCCTTTGTAGTAACCACATTCGCTACATACCCTGTGGTAAAGTACTGAAGTTCCACAGTTAGAGCAAATGCTGATGGTAGGTGCTTCTACTTTGTAGTGTGTTCTGCGTTTAGCAGTTCTGGTTTTGGAGTTCCTATGTTTCGGATGTGCCATTTCAATTGATTTTTATAAGTTGTTAATCCAGGTTAATCTCTTTAAGTTTGTCCCAAAGGCTGCCAGTTTCCCCATTGCCCTTTAACTGTTCCAATCGGTTGATTACCGCCATATCGCAGGTGCTGTTTCCCTCTTCATCATCGGGATGAACCACCCGATAAGGAATCATTAAGTGGAGATAATCGTAAAGTAGCGGGGCAATGTCAAAGTGCGCTTCTCCCTCAGGAATAATCGTAACATTGTCAGCTTCTTCCCGGTATTCCTCTCCAAATTTAACAAAAAATTCCTCTTCATTATCCACCGGCATGTCAAATTCATCCAGACAACGACTGCAGGTTACGCGAATGCTCCCTGTAAAATGGAAGTTCAGCACCAGCATGCGTTCCGTTTTCTCCAGATCAAGTTCCACATTCACATTGGCCTGTCTAATTTCGGCTTCTTCAAAAGGGGCAAAGAACTTATCGTCAACCGTAAAGCTAAAACTGTGATTTCCGGTACTTAACCCCACGAATGGGATTAGGAATTGTTTAAGGTGATTCACGGCTTAAATGTTTCAGGTTTAAGGGGGGCAAAAGTAGATAATTTTTATGTACTACACAAAAATTTGTTAAACCTGCCCGGGCTTAAAGGCATTAAGATGACATATTTAACAAATATATAGAAACGTGACGGTTTGTTTTTATGAAATTTTGCACGTTTCGATGTGCTTTCCTGCCGGCCCGCCAGGCAGTTGTTTGAGTATCCTGCTGTTATTCTCTGTTCTTATGCTGAATTCATTTTATCGTGAAACAAATACTTACGGGGGCAGTCAACTCCGCTTGCAGCATTTAAATAAAGAGCCCCCTCCGAATAGTGCTTTTTCGCCATCAAACGATGCATTGAGCCAGTCGAAATGCTCAAAGACTCAAAGAATCACTAAGTTTAAATACCTGATTATCATTCCTTTGTGAATCTTGGTTTCTTAGTGCCTTAGTGGCATTCTCTTTTTCTTACTTATTCGGAGTGGCTTCAATAAACAAGGACTCTAAAGACCTTATTTGAATGCTTTTTCAGGCAAACCATCGCCTGAAAGCCTGAGCCGGCTCATGTATTGCGGGACAGATTTTCCCATGAGTTTATCCACGTATATTTTAGCCAGATACTGTCCCAGCATAAATCCATGCCCGCGCAGTCCTAAGAAAAGTCCAAGCTCCGGATCAATAATCATACGCGGTTCTACGTAATATCCAGCCCATACTGCCTGAAAACCTACGCTTGAAAGCGACGGGAACCAGTCAACAAAAACTTCGGCGGAGATTTCGAGGAACTGCCGGCTGTTTATTTTCAGGTTTTTGTCTGTCTCCAGAGGTTCAATGGCGGGGGAAGCGCAGCCTATAATCTGTCCGGTTTCGCCCAGTTGCTGGCCATATACCGCTGCAAATCCTTTGTATTTTCTGCGGTCGATAATCATATCCAGGGGATTTCCATTGATCCCCATCATTGGTAGTCGGCGGGTAATAAAAGCCTGGTGTTTTACCGGGTAAAGTCCGGTATCATGCCCGAGCATATCCGCATATTTTTTGCCATCAGGCCCTAAAGCATTGATGAAAACCGGTGTAAGATATTCGATGTATTTTTTTTCATGGTCCTGCACTAAAACCCGATATTTATCTGCATCCCGGTTTACTGAAATCAGTTTGCAGTCTTCTTGCACACTGCCTCCGTTTTGAATCCCTATGCGTCTGATCAGGTCAATTACCCTTCCCGGAGTTGCCTGCCAGCAATCGCGGGTGATCAGGGCGCCCAGATAATTGTTAAGCTGAGGGTTGATGTAGGGTGATATCTCCTTTCTGAAATCTTCAGGTTCTACCATATAGGCATCACTCCATGCCCGGGAGGCCATAAGCGAATCATAAACCACCTCATCGTGGGCAAAATTCACGTATCTGGTCGACCTGAACTGAATGTCGCTCAGCTTTTGAAGCTCCTGGAAAATTTCCCTGTTTTTCAGGGCGATATCGGCAATTTCGGGCAGGCTGAAGGCGGGTCGTCCGCCGGCAATATTTCGCCAGGAAGCGCCCCTGCCGGCGTTGATGAGCACAGGTTCCTGCCGGGCTTCAGCCAGATACCGGAATAAGGCCGATCCTCCGATGCCTCCACCGGCAATGAGTGCCTTCACCTCTTTTTTTACAGGTCTGTTTTTCCCCGAACCTATATGTATATGATCCTGAGCTGTGTGTGGGTATAATTCGCCCATGGAAAGCTGATTTGAGAGTGGTCCGCGGGGAGTAGCCTCTCCAACAACGGTGATGTCGTAGCTTCGAAGTGTTTGTTTCAACCTCCGGATGCAGCGCTTGCCGCGGCAGGCACCCATTCCCAAACGGGTGGTGTGTTTTATTTCATCCACCGAAATAAATTTACGCGATCCAATGGTCTCGAGGACTTCACTCAGGGTAACATCATCACAATGGCATACATATATTTGCTCATCCTGTGTATAATTTACCGGCTTCATTTCGAGTGGCTCAGGATAATTGGTTTTGACAATAAATCCGCGTACTTTAATCAGCTCCTCTCTTGATATATTGAGGGCCTTTACCCGGGCGACATTGGTTTTATTGGGTTTTTTAAGTATTTTTTCTACCATGCCTTCTCCCAACTGCCGGCCGTAGTTGTCAACCAGATATACGGGAGTCTGAGGTTCCACTGCATACTCAATAGGTAAAAACAGCCAATCTTTGGACGGATGATAGCCAAAAATAGCCAGACCCGGACATTGATATACACAGTCCATGCAACCAATACACTTGTCATAATCAATGGCAGGAACCGTGCTGGTTGAAGTTTTGGTAATGGCGCCATGCGGGCAGGCAAATTCACAGGGATTACAGGCAAAGCCATACAGACAGTCAATTTGTACAAATGGTTTGGCTGCCATCCGTCCGGGTTCCGGCCGGTGTGGTGCTTCAATCACTTTGAGCGGATGCTGCTGCGAATCAATGTATTCCTTTGAGATGTTGAGAAATTCCTGATAATTGCACTTTATGCCGGCCTCATTCATAATTTCATAAGCCACCTGTTTACCCCTGAGCACTGCGCTGGTGCCCTCGCCAATGCGAATGGCATCTCCGGCTCCAAAGCAGGCCCTGCCGAAAACTTCATTGCCTTTAATCAGCAACTGGTCATCGGGAACCAGTCCGGTGCAAATATTTATTGCATCAATGCCATCAATTAGTTTTTCTGAGCCCTTTATGGGTATAAAATTTTCACATTCAACTACAATAGCGCCTGTAATACCGGTATGATCCTTATTGGGGATGGCCTTTAGCAGCATATGCGAAAGCACCACCGGTATGCCCAGGCGCCTCACGCGGTTGGCCTGAACCGGAAAGCCGCCTTCAAATGGCATAGCTTCTATAATTGCTTTTACTTTAGCACCTGCCTGCATCAACTGATAAGAAGTCAGGTAACCAATGTTTCCGGCACCGACAGTAAGTACATTTTTCCCCAGGAGGGTGAATTCGGTATTCATCATTTTCTGCACAACGGCAGCCGTATATACGCCTGGAAGATCATCATTCTCAAAGGTGGGCATAAACGGTACTGCCCCGGTGGCAATGACCAGATAATCTGTATCTACGTAATAAATCTCTTCAGTTTTGATATTCTTAACGGCCACACGTTTGCCTTCCAGCAAATCCCAAACCGTGGAATTCAGGAAAATGCCGGAGTGATCCTCACCAGCCAGAGTATGGGCGATGTCAAATCCCCGCATTCCACCAAATTTCTTTTCTTTTTCGAAAAAGAAAAACTGGTGGGTTTGCATCAGGAATTGTCCTCCAATGCGGTTGTTGTTGTCAATTACAATATTGTCAACACCGTGGGCATTAAAAATTTCGCGGGCAGCCAGTCCGGCGGGTCCAGCTCCGATGATGGTGACTGTGGTTTTATAAATATTAATGGCTGTTTCAACATCCGGTTCCTGCACTGAGGGCTCAAAATCGCGCGGGATTTCTTTCACCTCTTTCACACCATCAACGGTGGTGATGCAAATACGTTTGATTTGTCCGTCAACCAGCATTTCGCAAGCGCCGCACTTGCCTATGCCGCATTCCAGACTGCGCTCACGATTACGCAAGCTGTGGCTATGAACCGGAAAGCCTGCCTGGTGCAAGGCAGCCGCTATGGTAAAACCTTTTTCACCCGTAACCTCATGACCTTCATACCTAAAGGTAACTATTTCGGGCAAAGCAATGTCCAGAATGGGATGCTCAACGATTTTATTCATTTTTTTTAGACTAAAAATGAGGTTGAAATGATTTTTGATTCCATTGCCGGCCCGGTATCCGATACTCCGGTGTTTGTTCTCAAAGCGCAGCAAATTTATAATTATTTAATGGCAAGTTTTTAAAATTTATCGTAAATATTTTTATAAGCTTATTGAAACCAGATTGTTAACTTAGAATCATTTTAAATAAGACCAGCTTTTTATGCAAAAGGTTGCGGCTATTTGTCCAGCAAGTAGATTAGGTGGTTCAGGCAAAAGTAAAATCATAATATAATGATAATCAATGAGGTGAATCTAATATTAGTGTAGAAGTGGCGCTGGTAATGTATGCTTTTATCTGATTAGAAACCTGTTAAATGAAAAATACCTATAAAAAATTGGATAATAATCGTTAAATTTGCAAATTGTTTAAAATTTATTAATTATGGAAAAGTCCAGGATACTTTTTGTATCTCAGGAGATTATTCCTTATTTGAAGGATAGTCAGATGGGTTATATTGGCAGGCACCTGCCTCAGGGAATTCAGGAACGGGGACGTGAAATAAGAACCTTCATGCCACGCTTTGGCCACATCAATGAACGCAGGAACCAATTGCATGAGGTAATCAGGCTTTCGGGAATGAATCTCATTATTGATGAAACAGACCATCCGCTCATTATTAAAGTGGCATCCATACAGTCGGCCAGGATGCAGATTTATTTTATTGACAACGACGACTACTTTCAGCGGAAATTTATGTTCCGCGACAAAAACAACAAGTTTTACAAAGACAATGATGAACGTGCGGTATTCTTCTCTCGTGGCGTTATTGAAACGGTGAAGAAGCTGGGTTGGGCGCCTGACGTTGTTCATTGCCATGGCTGGATGACGAGCCTGGTACCTTTATACATCAAACGTGCCTACCGTGATAATCCTTTATTCAGTGACTCTAAAGTGATCGTCTCCATTTATGATGATGATTTTGAAGAGCCACTCAATAAGGAGGCCATGACTAAAATTAAACTCGAAGGTATTACAAATAAAGACCTGAAGCACTACAAAAAGCCGACCTATCTGAGTTTAATGATGGGTGCTATTGACTACTGTGATGGCATTATTATAGGAACTGAAGCAGTTAACCCTGAGTTACTTGCTTATGCCGAGGCAAGTGGGAAACCCATACTTCCTTATCAGAACCTGGACAGGTTTGTGGACGTTTATAACAATTTTTATGATAAAATCATGGGAAAGTAGGCGAAGGTAAAAGAATTAGTGTTAATCTTGCATCACTTCTTTTATATCCAGTAACTATTATATAACGTGCTCAAAAACAGATTGTTAATAGCTTTTTCTGCGGCAGTTGTGCTGCTGGTGATGTTTTCATGCAATAAGGAACCCGATTTTGTCGGACTAGACTTGTTGCCCGGCGGTGACCGCCTCGGTATGGATATTACCGATACTCTTGATATACTGGCGCATACCATTTCTGAAGATAAACTGCGTACCGACGCTCTTTCCATAAATCTGTTGGGACACATCAATGATACGACCTTTGGTCAGGTTAGTGCTTCCATTTATACACAATACCGACTTGAATCCAGCAACTTTAAATTCGGTGCCGGGGCAGTAGCCGATTCCATGTTTCTCACCCTGGTATATGCCGGCAGATATGGAGATACACTATCTCCACATCATGTAAAAGTATACGAACTGGATGATAAACTGACTGCTGAGAATGAGAAGGTGTATTATTCAAATGACACCTGCGCTATTAAATCCAACCCAATAGGTGACATTACGTTTGTTCCTGATTTTAGGCCGGATACGGTCAGGAAGCTGCCACCTTTGTTGCGCATTCCGCTCACCTATGAGTTCATGCAAAAGTTCATAACAGCCGACGAATCCACCCTTTCAACGAACAATCTTTTCATGGAAGTTTTTAAAGGCCTCTTTCTGGAGGCTGATCCAACCGCTATTTCCGGGGCGGGTTCCATGCTCTATTTTAATTTGCTGCATGCAGAATCTAAATTGCAATTGTACTATCACAACGATACTGACACTGCAGCTAAGGTGAATTTTATTATCACAAATAATGCCATTAAGTTTAATCATTACGATCACGATTATACTTCGGCAACTCCTTTACTGAAGCAACAGTTGCAGGGAGATATCCTTGCCGGCGAACAAAAGCTTTATCTGCAATCAATGGCCGGTACCAAGGTAAATCTTCGGATTCCATATATTGGCAGTATTCCGGGAAAGGAAAAGATAGTTGTAAATGAAGCCTTGCTGGTTTTTACCAATGCTGAACCTCAAAGTATGTTTTTGCCTCCGCCACAACTTTCCCTGCGTTTGTACAGTGATTCGGGCGAATATGTAATTTTCCCCGAAGAAAGGTACAATGCCCTCTACTTTGGAGGACAATACCAAAAGCGGGGGGAATATAATTTCAGGATAACCAAATACGTGCAGGAGA
>JAVEQP010000087.1:0-15985 GCA_034007585.1 Lentimicrobium sp.
AACTTTTGGTTTTAAAAAAGCCGTTTGCATTAAGGTGTTGGCCAGACCATAAGCATTCCCTTTGTAGGCATGGTAATCCTGCTCAAAGTCACGGTGGGCATAACTGCGTTCAAATACCAGATGTTGGCGCAGCGATTGTCCAGTATATCTTTCCATGCGCATGAGTACCATGTCGAGATATTTTTCGCGTATTTCTTCGGTATCTTCCAATCCCGGAGCAACCGGAATGAGCGCCATTACATTTTCATAACCTTCCGGGGCCACGGTTTTGTCAGTTCGTGAAGTACAACTCAGATAAACCGATGGTTTTTCAGGCCAGCGCGGATTTTTATAGATGGCGTCTGCATGTCCCTCAAAATCCTCGTCAAACAGTAAAGTGTGGTGATCGAGTTTTGGAATTTGTGTATCGAAACCCAGGAAGAAGATCATGGATGAGGGCGATAATACCCTTGATTCCCAGTATTTCTCGTCGTATTTGCGGTTTTGCTTATCCAGCAATTGTTGTTCCACATGGTGATAATCGGCGGAAGCCACTACAAAATCTGCTTCCCAACGTTTATCTCCGGATAAAACTGCATTTACCCGCCCCTCCGTTGTTTCAAAACCACTGACTTCTGTATCAAAAACAAATGCTGCGCCCTGTTCACGCGCCAGTTTTTCCATGGCAGCAACAATTTCATACATGCCACCTTCAGGATACCAGGTACCTTGTACCATGTCGCTGTAATTCATCAGGCTGTAAAGGGCAGGGGTGGTTTTGGCAGTCCCTCCCAGGAATAATACTGGGAATTCAAGCATACGGTTTATTTTTTCGCTCTTGAAAAATTTGCGCGTGTATGCACCAAATGAGTTGAGCATATCGAGCTTAATACCTGCTGCTGCAATTTTCCAATGAAAGTATTCAGTAATGGAGTGACTGGGTTTGCGCACAAATTCACCTATACCTACGCGGTATTTATATTCAGATTCGGCCAGGAATTTTTTAAGTCCGGATGAACTCCCCGGTTCAATGGATTCATAAAGGGCATAGATTTCGTCGAGCTTCGTAGGCAATGTCACCTCATCTCCCGGTCCAAAATAAATTTTGTAGGAAGGACTGATGCGGTTTAATTTGTAATAATCGGAGACTTTTTTACCAAAATAAGCAAAATATTCTTCAAAAATATCGGGCATCCAATACCAGCTTGGGCCCATATCGAAGGTAAATCCATCGGATTCAAACTTCCGTGCCCGACCACCGGACATGCTGTTTTTTTCAAGTACAGTAACGTTAAACCCCTTGTTGGCAAGGGTGGCTGCTGCGGCCAGGCCCGAAAATCCTGCGCCGATTACAATTGCTTTTTTAGTTGTCATTCAGATCGAATTTTTACCGGGTTGTTTGGTGAAAATTTGTTAACACTATATAAACCGAAATAAATGCAAAATGTTTAATGAAATTGAAAAAAAGTTAAACAAAAGTGTGCAATTCCTAACAGGGTTGGGATAGCCTGCGACCTTGTCAAGGTTAATGACCATTTTTATTTTTCGATTGTTAATACTTTTAATTTTTAGCCCTTTGGTTAAATCATCCTTTAACACATTAAATTATGGCAAAACCCTTTAAGTACGCGGCCAAAAACGAGGCTCCGGTTTACGAAAGTATTTCAAACAACAAAGGTGTAAAAATTATCAATCGGCTGTTGATGGGAACTTACGTTGGAATTTCAGAAGAAGCCGGTGATTTATTCAAAGTAGTGACTGCCGGGCCGGACGGCTGGATGAAAAAATCAGATCTTACAGATAATATGGGTTTGAAGGTTTTTTATCTGGATGTTGGGCAGGGCGACGGTGTGTTGCTGGAAATTGGCAATCTCCGGATATTGATTGATGGCGGTCCGGGCAACCACATGCACGGATACCTCACCAAGTGGCAATATACCTACCTGCTGCGATACAAGAAGCCGGTGCATATTGATTATGTATTTATTAGTCATTTTGATGCTGATCACTATAAAGGATTGATTAAGGTACTCGATAATCCTCTTTTTACTTTCGGGACCATCTACCATGCCGGTATTCTGAAGTTTGCTGCAAGAAACAACCCTTACAATACCGGTCTGGGCGATGTGGTGAAGGTGGATAAACAAAAATACCTAACTGGAATTTTCGACGATTTGCTTACCCTCGAAAGTGAGGCTGCCTATAACCGTGATGTAAACCTGTTTATGAAAGCCCTGTTGAAGGCGCGTGACGAAAACCGCGTAGGTCAGGTGAAACGCCTGAAATCGGGCGATGTTCCGGTTTCCCAAAACATTGAAGGTAATACTTTTAAGATTGAAGTGCTGGCGCCCTTTAATGAAAAGGTAAATAATAAGGATGCATTCCTATATTGGAACGATGATGGCAAGACCATCAACGGGCACAGTCTGGTGCTTAAGGCTACTTTTGGGCAGCGCACGATGATGTTCGGCGGTGATCTGAATACACAGTCCGAAGAGTATATTATGTCGAAATACCCCGATGCCCATCCTTTTGAAGTGGATGTTGCCAAAGCTTGTCATCATGGTTCTTCCGATTTTTCAGAGCAGTTTATGCAAAAGGTTAATCCTTATGCTACCGTAATTTCTTCAGGTGACAACGAAGGGTTTTCACACCCACGCGCCGATGCTATAGGTTGTGCCGGAAAGTATGCCCGGGGAGCAAGGCCATTGGTTTATTCCACCGAACTGGCCCGTTCAGTGAACAGCCGGAGTAAGAAAGTGCTGTTTGGCATGATCAACCTGCGAAGTAACGGAAACGAAATCTACATTAGCCAGATGAAAGAGGTGAATAAGCCGAGTGATATATGGGATTCCTATAAGCTATAAAGCAATGGCCACTTTTTTTGAATAAACCATGAGTTCTTAATCCGGTCATATTTCTTCAATTTTACCACATTATCATGATGGTTTCGTCTCCCGCATACACTCGGCGATGGTGAGCTACCTATCGGCGGCCAGTGGCATCCATTCCCTCAAGGATTTCTTTATTTTCACGCCAATCCTAAAAGCTGTCGGGATAAGCAACTGGCTGTCGAAGACCTGGGAAATTTTCGAATTTTACGGGTTAGAATGACATAAGCATTTTGTTAATCCTGCAATAAGTAGTGATTTAGTTTTATTCGTATATCTGTTTTGTATTAAATTTGCACCCGCTCGTAGCAGCTATTCGCTCCAATAGTTCAGTTGGATCTTATCTGCTTAGCACATATTAAACCGGGATGTTCATCAACCATTTCACACAAGCATTGTTAACCCTGCCTAAAGGATTGCATTGCTGACGCATACATATTATTTTTATTCGAAAAGAAACTCATGAATAAACATTTGAAACGCACATTATCTTTAACCATTACGGTGTTAATTATACTGTTTTTGGTTGGTTATAAGGCAGGCTGGTTTTCTGCCCAAAGCAAGGCTGAGAAAAATCCGGCAAGTGCGCAGAATGAAGCACTGCCTATTAATGTCATTATTGTTAACGGGCATGGCTTAACCGATCAGATAGTGGCTACCGGCACTGTATTGGCCGATGAACAGGTGGACATCAGTCCTGAAATTTCAGGAAGGCTCACCTCGGTGCTGTTTACCGAAGGAGCGGCTGTGAATAAGGGCGATTGTCTGGCCACCATCAACGATTCAGAATTGCTGGCTCAGATTGAGAGAAACCGTTACGTCCTAAAGCTTGCCGAAGAACGGGAAGCCAGGCAAAAAGCATTGCTTACGCGCGAAGCCGTTAGCCAGGAAGTTTACGATAAATCATTAACTGAGCTTAATACCGTTCAGGCTGAAGCCTCATTGCTCGAAGCCCAGTTGATGAAAACCCGCATAAAAGCGCCATTCAGTGGCACAGTAGGTTTGCGTCAGGTGAGCGAAGGAGCTTACGTAACTCCCGGACAGCGTATAGCTACCCTTACCCGTACCCAGCCGGTAAAGATCGAGTTCTCCATACCCGAGCGTTTCGCCCAGTCGGTAAGGAAGGGCAGTCGCATCCAGTTTACCATTGAAGGCAACAGTAAAACGCTGGAAGCATCGGTATATGCCGTTGAGCCGCGCATTGACCCACTCACCCGGGCGCTCACCGTAAGGGCATTGTATCCCAATAGAAATAATGAGATGAACCCCGGAAGTTTTGCCCGGGTAGAGTTCAGCCTCAACCATATGGATAATGCCCTCACCGTTCCGGCCCAGGCTATTGTGCCTGAACTTGGCGGAAATAAGGTGTTTCTTTACCGTTCAGGGTTAGTGAAATCTGTTCAGGTTTCGGTGGGTATTCGCACCTCGGATGCGGTTCAAATCATCGAGGGGATTTCTGAAGGTGATACCGTTATCACTACCGGCATACTTCAAATCCGGGAGGGTATGCCCGTAACCATTGACCAATTAACTACCACTAAACCATGAGTTTATCTTCACTCAGCATAAATCGACCGGTGCTGGCCACGGTTATGTCCATAGTTATAGTGCTATTTGGGGTAATCGGGCTGGTATCCATAGGCATTCGGGAGTACCCGAGTGTTGATCCGCCTATTGTGAGCATCAGCACCTCGTATGTAGGTGCCAGTGCCGATGTTATAGAATCGCAGATTACCGAACCTCTGGAAGAGTCGGTAAACGGCATTGCCGGCATACGTACCCTTACCTCTACCAGCCGTGACGGTCGCAGCTACATTCGGGTAGAATTTGATTTGGGCGTGGATTTGGAGACCGCGGCCAATGATGTGCGCGACAAGGTATCGGTGGCCATCCGGCAGTTGCCTCCCGACGTTGACCCTCCGGTGGTTACAAAGGCCGATGCCGATGCCAGTCCCATTCTCTTTGTAAATATCCGTAGCGAACAACGCTCCCTGCTTGAGCTCAACGAAATTGCAGAACGTACCTTTAAGGAGCGATTACAAACCATTCCGGGCGTGAGCCAGATACAAATCTGGGGCGCACGCCGCTATTCTATGCGTTTGTGGATGGACCCTGCTAAATTATCAGCTTTTGGCATTACTCCGGTGGATATCCGCACTGCCCTTCAGCGTGAAAATGTGGAATTACCTTCCGGACGCATTGAGGGCAGCACTGTGGAGCTTACCGTTCGCACCATGGGCCGTTTGATTACGCCCGAAGATTTTAACAGCCTTATCCTCAGGCAGGAGGGTGATGAAATTGTGCGTTTCCGCGATGTGGGTTATGCCGAACTGGGTGCTGAAAACGACCGATCCATTCTTCGACGCGATGGTGTCCCCATGGTTGGAAACGTTATTATTCCGCAACCCGGGAGTAACCATATTGAAATTGCAGATGAATTTTACCGCAGGCTGGAACAGATTAAAAAAGACCTTCCAGCAGATGTTACCGTGGGCATAGGTTTCGATACCACTGAATTTATCCGTGACTCCATCAAGGAGGTAGAACAATCTATTTATCTGGCGTTTTTTCTGGTGGTGCTCATCATATTTATGTTTTTACGCGATTGGCGTACCACCATTATTCCCGTAATTGTAATTCCAATTTCATTGATTGGCGCGTTCTTCATCATGTATATTTCAGGATTTACCATTAATGTACTCACCCTTTTGGGGATAGTATTGGCTATCGGACTGGTGGTGGATGATGCCATTGTGGTACTTGAAAATATTTACGCCAAGATTGAACGGGGTATGCCACCGCTTCAAGCGGGAATAGAGGGCTCTTCAGAGATTTTCTTTGCCATTATTGCAACAACCATTGCGCTGGCCACGGTATTTTTGCCGGTTATCTTTCTCGAAGGTATTACCGGTCGTCTTTTCAGGGAATTTGGGATAGTACTGGCCGGTTCAGTAATCATTTCTTCCTTCGTAGCGCTGACGCTTACACCCATGCTTTCTACTAAAATATTAAAGCGTCGCGAAAAGCATAACTGGATATATAATGTAACCGAACCATTCTTTGTCCGGCTCAATACGGCATATGCTAATTCTCTGGGGTGGTTCCTGAAGCATCGTTGGCTGGCTTTTGCCATTAGTTTCGCCTCCTTGCTAATGATTTGGGGTCTGGGTACCTTGCTTCAAACGGAACTTGCTCCACTCGAAGACCGCTCAGGTTTGCGTGTGGTCGCTTCCGCACCCGAAGGGGCAACTTTTGAATTTATGGATAAGTATATGACTGAAGTAACCCAAATGATTCAGAAGAAAGTGCCTGAGACACGAGCGCTGATCAGCATTACCTCACCCGGCTGGAGTGGAGGCACCAATTCAGGATTTGTCCGCATTAATCTGGTTAATCCCGATAAACGGGAACGCAGTCAGCAGGAACTGGCCGGGGTAATATCACGTGAAGTAAAGAAGTTTAGCAGTGCTCGTGCTTATGTGGCACAGGATCAGTCGATTGGTGGTGGGGGAGGAGGTTTGCCCGTGCAATATGTGATTCAGGCACCCAACCTTGATAAACTCAAAGAGATTCTTCCCGGGTTTATGTCGGAAGTGCAAAAAAGTGATAAATTTCAGTTTGCCGACCTTAACCTGAGGTTTAACAAGCCGGAGGTAAAAGTAAATATTGATCGCGAAAAGGCCAGAAATTTAGGCGTTTCAGTTATTGATATCGCGCAAACGCTGCAACTGGGATTGAGTGGTCAGCGCTTTGGTTATTTTATTATGGATGGAAAGCAATATCAGGTAATCGGGCAGATGGAGAAAGCTTACCGCAGCAGCCCGCTCGATTTGCGTAGTCTTACGGTGCGAAACAACCGGGGCGAAATGCTGCAACTCGATAATTTTGTTACCCTTAAGGAAGATGTAAATCCGCCCCAGCTCTTCCGCTACAATAGGTTTGTTTCTGCTACTGTTTCTGCCAACCCTGCCGAAGGTCTCACCATTGGAGATGGCATAGCCGAAATGGATCGCATAGCCAACAAAGTGCTGGATGACAGTTATTCGACATCGCTTACCGGAGCCTCCAAAGATTTTGCCGAGAGCTCCTCCAGCCTGGTGTTTGCTTTCGTTTTGGCTCTGGTGTTGATTTATCTGGTATTGTCGGCACAGTTTGAAAGTTTCCGCGACCCGTTTATCATCATGTTCACCGTTCCATTGGCATTGGCCGGGGCGGTGCTCACCTTGTGGTATTTTAATAAAACACTGAATATCTTCAGCGAGATTGGCGCGATTATGCTTATCGGACTGGTTACGAAAAATGGGATTCTTATTGTAGAATTTGCCAATCAGCGTAAAGCTGCGGGATTAAGCCGCCTGAAGGCCATTAGTGAGGCTTCTGTGAGTCGTTTCCGACCGATACTTATGACCAGCCTTTCCACCATTCTGGGTGCCACGCCCATTGCACTTGCACTGGGAGCAGGCTCCGAAAGCCGGGTGAGTATGGGAACGGCCATCATTGGCGGACTTGCGTTCTCCACCATACTTACCCTATATGTGGTGCCGGCCATGTATGTTTACATTTCAAGTAAAACGCGTTCGGTCTCAAATGTAGATGAGATGCAAGAAAAAGGAGGTACTGAATGAGAAGCTATCTAACACAAAGGAACCTGTTTTTGCTGACGTTAATTTACCTGTTGTCAGGTTTTTCAACGGTCGTTTCTTATGCTCAGATGCTCACACCGGATGATGTGGTGCGTCAGGTATTGGAGCATAACTTTTCCATTCGGATTGTTCGGCTTGACGAAGAGGTATTGCGTAATAATGTGACTTTGGGCAATGCCGGCTTCCTGCCCCGCGTGGATGCTACCGCAGGTACCAGCAACAGCATGGTAAATACCAGTCAGGAGTATTTGAGCGGAGAGAAGAATGAACGCGACAAAGCCAAATCGGGATCCCTGAATGCGGGAGCTGCCATGCAATGGACGCTATTCGATGGTTTGCGGATGTTTAACTCTTATGCTACCCTTAGAAAAGAGCTGGAAGCCGGCGAGATGCGTACCCGACTTCAGATTGAAAATTCCGTGGCCGATGCCCTGGAAGCCTATTACAATATGGTTCAACTGAAGCAAAAAAAAGTAGTGCTCGAAAAAGCGGTTAAATTGGGAGAAGAGCGCCGTGGCATCGCACAGGACATGCTTATGCTGGGTGCCGGATCGCGTTTGTCACTCCTTCAGGCCGAAGTGGACCTGAATACCGATAAATCACAATTGCTCGAACTGGACAACATGATTGCCAATGCCGGTATTGCCCTTAACCGATCTATGGGCAGAGATGCTGCTACACCGGTTGCGGTTAAAGATTCTATCCTGCCCGGGCCGGTGCTCGATTATGCGACATTGAAAACCCAAATGCAACGAACCAATCCAACCCTGCTGTTGAGCCAGACAGATCTCGAAATTGCGGAGCGCAATCTGGATAACATTACTGGCCAGCGACTTCCGGTATTAAACTTTAACCTGGGATATAATTTCAATGACCAGACCAGCGAATCCGGGTTCTTAAAAGCCAGCCGTTCTTCAGGATTAAACTACGGTTTTACCGCCAGTCTTCCTCTGTTTGATGGATTTAATCTGAACCGTCGTCGCCAGAATGCCCGTATTGGCGTGGAACAGGCCGATGTGGCTTACCAGAATTATCTGAATGCACTGGGAGCGGAACTGCTCTCCACATACTCCAAATACACCAACCGCCTGAGCATGGTATTATTCGAAAAAGAGAATAGCTCAACTGCCGGAATAAATTTTGATATCGCCGGCGAACGCTTCAGACTGGGTGAAATGTCGGGCATTGAATACCGCGAAGCGCAGAAAAACTTCCTGCTGGCCAACGAAAGACTTATTAATGCACAATTTGAAGTAAGGCTTCTCGAAATCAGACTGCAGCAATTGAGCGGTTCATTGCTCGAGGGAGAGAGGTAAAGAGTCGAGGGGCCAGCCCTGACCGGGTTTGTCATACAATCTTCGGGAGGCCGATACCGTTGCGGCAGAAACTTTCTGAAACGTTGCCAACCCTGTCAGGGTTTCAGTGTCTCTTGGCCCATGTCATATTTACAGACGCAGTACTTTGAAGTAGGAACAATCCACTCCACGTTCCGATGCGCACATCGTCCCTTTGCAAGACAAATGAACAAAAACAAGATATAACTCTTAGTTTATATAGATTCTGTTTAACAGCCACATTTTCTTAAGCTTTTTAGAATCTGGTTTTATTTCCGGCTGTTCGATGGCTTGCTTATTTTAATATAAAAATCAGAATATTATGAAAATTGCTATGCTTGCTCCAATTGCCTGGAGAACTCCCCCTGAACATTATGGACCCTGGGAATTGGTTACCTCAATGATTACCGAAGAACTGGTTAAACATGGACTGGATGTTACCCTGTTTGCCACTCAAAATTCACTCACACAGGCAAAATTACGGGGCGTGGTTCCTAAGGGATACGAAGAAGATCCAACGCTGGATGCTAAGGTGTGGGAATGTTTGCATATTTCGGAGTGCTTTGAGAATGCCGGACAATTTGACATCATACACAACCAGTTCGATTTCCTGCCCCTCTCTTATTCCCGATTGGTTAAAACACCTGTTGTGACCACCATACATGGCTTTTCGTCGCCGCGTATATTGCCGGTTTTTAAAAAGTACAACAGCCATACCCACTACGTATCCATAAGCAATGCCGACAGATCGCCGGAATTGGACTATCAGGCGACCATTTATCATGGAATAGATTTGGACCAGTTTACTTTCATAGCTGAGCCCCAGGGTGATTATTTGCTCTATTACGGTCGCATTCACCACGATAAAGGCGCCAGTGAAGCCATTGAAATTGCCCGGAAAGCGGGTAAAAGACTGGTAATGGCCGGTATTATTCAGGATGAGCAATATTATGAAAGACAAATCAAACCTCATCTAAAGGCAGGTGAAGTAGAATACATAGGAAGCGTGGGGCCTGAAGAGCGTGACAAGCTGTTGGGGAATGCCCTTGCCCTCCTTCATCCCATAAATTTTAATGAACCATTCGGACTGTCTATTGTTGAATCTATGGCATGCGGAACACCGGTTATTGCTTTTAGCAAGGGCAGTATGCCCGAATTGATTACCTCCGGTTTTGATGGCTTTCTGGCAGAAAGCATACCCGAAGCAGTGGAATATTGTCTCAATATTGATAAAATAAACCGGAACAATTGCCGCAAAACTGTGGAAGAACGGTTCTCGAAACAACGCATGGCTGCCGATTACATTGATTTATACAAAAAAATACTTAAATAACCCTTACTATGTCTATTGTAAAACGATTTGACGGAAATCCCATACTCACCAAAAAAGATGTGCCTTATCCCGTAGCTACGGTTCATAATGCCGGTGTTGTAAAGCATAACGGAGAATACATTATGCTGTTCCGTTCGCACCGCTTTACCGGAAGAAGTATTCTGGGGCTGGCTCGAAGCGACGATGGCTTTAAATTTACCGTTGATCCTGAACCTTTCATGATTCCTTCTAAAGAACCTGGTTTTGCTGAATATGAAGAGTATGGAGTTGAGGATGCCCGCATCACTTTTATTGACGGGGAATATCTGATTACTTATTCTGCCTATTCCCGTCATGGGGTAAGAATTGGACTGGCCACTACCACCGACTGGAAGAGCGTAAAAAGAGTGTCGCTCATTACCCAGGCCGATTACCGGAATACGGTTATTTTTCCTGAAAAAATTAATGGATTGTATGCGCGGCTCGACCGCCCTCATTCCGAAATCAGTCCCTGGTCCATCTGGATTACTTACTCGCCTGACTTGATCCATTGGGGGGAGTCGAAGGTGATTATGAAACCGGAAAAATACCACTGGGACGAAATGAAGATTGGTCCGGGTGCTCCGCCCATTAAAACTGAGAAAGGCTGGCTCAACATCTATCATGGGGTATTCCCAACTATGGATGGCAGCGTTTATCGCCTGGGAGCTGCACTTCATGACCTGAACGATCCATCAATAATTATTGGAGTAGGGGATGAGTGGATATTGGCACCCGAAGAATCCTATGAACTTACCGGCTATGTGCATAATGTGGTATTTACCTGTGGTGCCGTTGCTGAAGAGGATGGAACGGTTAAAATATACTGGGGTGCGGCCGATACTGTAATGTGCGTGGGAGAAGCCCATATAGATGAATTGGTGAATTTGTGCCTGAATAACAGCAGGAAAGCAATGTAGCCTGTATTTCCCAAAGAAGATCTTAATTTTGCCCCTGCTTCCGGAAAGAGGGACTGAAAAAAATATTTTTGAAATCATTGTGCAATCAAAAATAATGTACTATTTTTGCAGCCCGTTTCAAAAGACCATAAAACAAATTTTGACATGTATTTAACTTCTGAAGTAAAGAAAGATATTTTTACCGAGCATGGTAAAACCGCCAATGATACCGGATCAGCCGAAGGTCAGATCGCATTGTTTACCTTTCGCATTCAGCATCTTACCCAGCATCTTAAGATAAATCGCAACGACCTGGGTACCGAACGTTCACTGGTACGGTTGGTAGGTAAGCGCCGGCGTTTGCTCGATTATCTTAAGGATAAAGACATTACACGTTATCGTGAAATCATCAAAAAACTGAACATCAGGAAGTAACTTTCCGCATTTTTCTATATTAACATAAAGGAGGCAATCTGGTATTGCCTCTTTTTGTATAATTTGATGTGGAAATAAAAAAAAACTACTGAATCTCACACCTACGTAATTAAACACTAATTTTGTGGTCGGTTTTCAGCGGATTGCTAAAAATCACGTAATTACCAAATTGACAAACACATATATGCAAGGAATCGTAAAAACTTTTGACATTGGAGATGGCAGAACCATCTCAATTGAAACCGGTAAGTTGGCCAAACAAGCTGATGGCGCCGTTGTAGTAAAAATGGGCAACACCATGTTACTGGCTACCGTGGTGGCACGCAAAGAAGCCGGTGAAAATGTAGACTTTATGCCGTTAACGGTTGAATACCGTGAAAAATATGCTGCTGCCGGACGTTTCCCGGGTGGCTTTTTTAAACGCGAAGCACGTCCTTCGGATTATGAGATTCTCATAGCCCGTATGGTTGACCGTGCCCTGCGTCCTTTGTTTCCCGAAGATTTTCATGCTGAAACCCAGGTAATCATTTCTCTGATTTCGAGTGATGATAATATATTGCCCGATGCCCTTGCGGGATTGGCTGCCTCTGCTGCCCTTGCCGTTTCTGACATTCCTTTCCAGGGTCCCATTTCAGAGGTTCGCGTTTCCCGGATTGATGGCAAATTTGTAGTTAACCCTCCCACGACTGAGCTGGAGAAGGCCGATATCGACCTGATGGTGGCTGCCTCTATGGACAACATTATGATGGTGGAAGGTGAAATGAATGAAGTGAGTGAAAACGAACTGATTGAAGCCATTAAATTTGCCCACGAACATATCAAAATACAGTGTCAGGCTCAGCTCGAACTGGCTGCCATGGTGCAGAAAGCCGCCGATAAACGCGAATACTGTCACGAAACCAATGATGCAGAACTGAAAGAACGATTGCATCAGTTTGCCTACAACCGTATCGTGCAAATTGCCAGCCAGGCTTCAGCCAAGCATGAGCGTTCCGATGCTTTTTCTGCCATTAAGGAAGAATTCATTGCAACACTGAGTGAAGAAGAAGCCAAAGAGAAGGGATTTATGATTTCGCGCTACTATCATGATGTCGAAAAAGAAGCGGTTCGGAATGTAATCCTGGATAAACGTCAACGCCTTGATGGCCGTAAGCTGGATGAAATACGTCCAATCTGGTGTGAAGTGGATTACCTGCCTTCAGTGCATGGCTCAGCCATCTTCACCCGGGGCGAAACCCAGTCACTGACTACCGTTACCCTTGGCACCAAGCTGGACGAGCAGATGATTGATGGCGCCGTTATTGAAGGGAAAGTTAACTTTTTGTTGCACTATAACTTCCCGCCATTTTCAACGGGTGAAGTAAAACGCATCATGGGAACCAGTCGCCGCGAAGTGGGTCATGGTAATCTTGCCTTACGGGCCTTAAAGCCTGTAATTCCAAATGGAGAAGATAATCCGTACACCATTCGCGTGGTAAGTGATATCCTTGAATCCAACGGCTCATCCTCCATGGCTACGGTTTGTGCCGGTACCATGGCACTAATGGATGCCGGGGTGAAACTGAAAAAACCGGTATCAGGCATTGCCATGGGATTGATTTCTGACATCAAAACCAATCGTTTTGCTGTTTTGAGTGATATTTTGGGGGATGAAGACCACCTGGGTGATATGGACTTTAAGGTAACCGGAACAAAAGACGGTATTACCGCCTGCCAGATGGACATTAAGGTAGATGGCATGCCTTACGAAGTGCTTTCCGAAGCTTTGGAACAGGCCAAACGCGGCCGTATGCATATACTGGGTGAAATGGCCAAGACCATTACTACCCCGCGTGAAGATTATAAGCCGCATGTTCCCCGCATCGTTAAAATGACCATTCCCAAAGAATTTATCGGTGCCGTAATAGGCCCAGGTGGAAAGGTGATTCAGGAAATGCAGCGCGAAACAGGTTCCACTATCGTTATTGAAGAAGTTGGCGATTTCGGTATCATTGATATTGTATCAAATGATAAGGCTTCAATTGAGGCAGTGCGCGAAAAAATTAAACGCATTGTGGCCATCCCCGAAATTGGAACTATATATCACGGAACCGTAAAAAATATCACCGCTTTTGGTGCTTTTGTTGAGGTGCTTCCCGGTAAGGACGGCTTGTTGCATATCTCTGAAATTGATTGGAAAAGACTGGAAAAGGTAGAAGACGCCCTTAAAGTGGGTCAGGAAATTGATGTGAAACTCATCGAGATTGATAGTAAAACCGGTAAATTGAAACTTTCACGCAAAGTTTTGCTACCCAGGCCTGATCAGCCAAACAAATAAAACCACAATTTCAGGATAATTTTCGGAATACGATTCAACCTATTTTTTATTAAAAATAAATAATGAGGCAACTTAAAATCACCAAACAGGTTACCAACCGGGAAACGGCTTCGCTTGACAAGTATCTCCAGGAAATTGGTAAAGTAGAGCTCATTACTGCTGACGAAGAGGTAGCATTGGCTCAGCGCATTAAGCAAGGCGATATGGCCGCCCTCGAAAAACTCACCAAAGCAAACCTCAGATTTGTTGTTTCTGTTTCAAAACAGTATCAAAATCAGGGATTAAGTCTCCCAGACCTTATTAACGAAGGAAACCTCGGATTGATTAAGGCAGCACAACGATTTGATGAAACCCGCGGGTTCAAGTTTATTTCGTATGCCGTATGGTGGATCAGGCAATCTATTCTACAGGCTTTGGCTGAACAATCGCGTATTGTAAGACTGCCGCTAAACAAGATCGGTTCCATCAATAAAATCAATAAGGCTTACGCCAAACTTGAACAAAAGTATGAGCGGGAACCCAATTTTGATGAAATTGCCGGTTTACTTGAGATTAGTGAGAATGAGGTAAAGGAGTCCATGCGTAACGCCGGGCGCCATGTTTCAATGGATGCGCCATTGGTGCAGGATGAAGACAACAATATGTACGACGTATTGCGCAGCGATGAAGGTCCTACACCGGAAACGGAATTGTTGTATGAATCATTGCGCAAGGAAATTGAACGCGCCGTTTCCACACTTACCGCACGTGAGGCTGATGTGGTAAGGCTATACTTCGGATTGGGTGGGGAGCATCCGCTTACCCTTGAAGAAATAGGCGAGCGTTTTGACCTGACCCGCGAAAGGGTAAGACAAATTAAGGAAAAAGCCATACGCAGGTTGAAACAAACCTCAAGAAGCAAAATCCTTAAAACTTATTTAGGATAAAATTCATAAGAGCGGACTAACCTCCGCTCTTTTTTTTGGTATTTCCTGGTTCCGGAAGTGGTCTGCCGTGAAAAACAGATAATTCTTGTAATAATCGGATAAGTCTTTTCATAGGTCATAAAAAAATAGATGAAAATTGAGTATAAAATGTGAAAAACAGGTAAAATTTATCTTTTTTGTGAAAATCAGGTATTGGCACACGCCAGTGTGGGAATGTGGCAGATTATGGAAAAAGCCATACGCGGTTGAAACAAACCTCAAGGAGCAAAATTCTCAAAATTTATCTGGGATAAAAATCATAAGAACGGACTAATCGCCGGGGTTTTTTATTTTTGTGCAATTATCCATTGGATCGCGTTCTCACCTCAATTGGCGGTACCACACTGACGAAAGCCTGATCATCTCGCATATCAGATTATATCACATTTAAATTTCCCACAATCGTACATAAAAGTCCATTCATGCTTTTTTTGGAGTCAAGGTTAAAGAGTAATTTCTAATCGACTAACGATAGGCGCTTTTACTCAGGAGTGAATGCCTCGGCATATATTTTTTCTATTTTATATATTTCTTCCTCTGAAAGACTGTTAAATTCTTTTTCTTTCGCACGGACTGACAGCACTCCATGATTTTGTTCCAGAAATTTCACCAACAGGGCTATCATTCTGTCCGGCATTTCAAACTCAACTTCAATTCTGTATTTAAATTTATCGTAGCTCAACAAATAGCTTACTTCATTGGGTATAATATACTGAATGGTTTCATTGACACAATCGTATAAAAATTCAGCCAGTGCAGTAGCATCAAAGTAGCGGTAATAATCGATGGTTTCATTCAAAACTTCCACATTATGGTCTTTTGTTTCTTTCCAATCAATAAAATCGAGCAGAGGAAGAGAATAGTACTCGAGTACTTTTCGGTATTCATCAATTTTATTTAAAATAGCTGACGATACCGGAAATATAATTCCCTGTTGTGAGAATTGTTTTCTAGCCAGGGTGTGATGAATGAGGTAACGGTGAATACGACCATTACCATCTTCAAAAGGGTGTATAAATACAAAACCAAAAGCCAATACAGTAGCGCAAAGTACGGCATCCATATGGGATTTAAACAGCAATTTTTCCGTATTGATCAGGCCATTCATCAAAACTTCAATATCCTGGTGTCTGGCAGAGATATGATCGGGCAGTGGTTCACTTGTATTGCG
>JAVEQP010000174.1:0-3397 GCA_034007585.1 Lentimicrobium sp.
GGGAATAGCTTAACTTTACCTGAATTCTATTTTTCAATTGCATTTCCATGGATGGTTATGTTTTCGATATACGACATTATTCGGTGCACGACGGTCCGGGCATACGCACCGCGGTGTTTATGAAAGGTTGTCCGTTGCGGTGCCGATGGTGTCACAATCCCGAAAGCCAGGAGATGCTGCCATTAGAGATATTCAAAGAAAAGCGGATCGGTGAAAAGCTGATACAACTGCCTGAAACCATTGGCAAACTGATGTCGCCTGATGAAGTTGTGGAAGAAGTCTTAAAAAGCCAACTGTTTTTCGAAGAATCAGGGGGTGGGGTTACCTTTACCGGAGGCGAACCTTTGATGCAACCTGGTTTTTTGATGGATTGCATCCGGCTGATGAAACAACACAACATTCACATTGCCCTGGATACCTGTGGCTATGCTCAACCGGAGCAGTATGCCGAAATTATAGCTGAAGTTGATTTGGTATTATTCGATCTGAAACATTCGTATGCCAGTTTGCACAAGGATTTTACCGGCGGTGAGCTGCAACCGATCTTACGGAACCTACGAGCAAAAGCTCAGGCAAAGAAGCCATTGATTATCCGCATTCCTTTAATTCCGGGCTTTAATATGTCGGAAACCATATACGCAGAAATGGCTAAAATTTTTTCAGACTTACCCAGCCTTCAGCAGATTGACTTGCTTCCTTATCATCGCATCGCATCCCACAAATACACCCGTTTGGGGATTGAATATAAAATGAAGGGCGTAAAAGAACCTTCAAAGGATGAAATTGAAAAGGCCGTTTGCTTTTTTGAGGGAAAGGGATTTAAAGTTACGGTTGGAGGGTGAAGGCACGCAGCACGCGTTGGGAAACGCGAGTCAGCGATATGAGTAGTCGAAGGCCGACTTGTTAAAAAAAATTTAAAAAAACAACAATCATGAACACACGCATTACCACACTTCGCCAATCCAGCCTGGAGGCTACAAACCGCATTTCGGGTGAACGCGCCCGGCTGATTACTGACTTTTACAAGCAACCGGAAACAGCCGGTTTGCCCATTCCCGTCCAAAGGGGCAAAGCTTTGCTTTATCTGATGCAAAACAAGGTGTTGTATATTGGTAAAAATGAACTGATTGTGGGTGAACGCGGCCCGGCGCCCAAAGCCGTGCCTACTTATCCCGAGGTGTGCGTACACTCTTTGCAGGATCTGGAAATTCTCAATAGCCGTCCAAAAGTGTCGTACAAAGTGGACGAAGCAACCCGGCAACTATACAAAAATGAGATAATCCCATTCTGGACTGGCCGCAGTGTGCGCGACCGTATGTTCAGGGCGCTACCCGAGAACTGGAAAGACGCCTACAATGCCGGCGTTTTTACCGAATTTATGGAGCAGCGTGCACCAGGGCATACCGTGGCCGGTGAAAAGGTCTTTCAAAAAGGTATGCTTGATTTGATTCAGGATATTGATGATGCCCTTTCTAAACTGGATTATCACAATGATACTGAAGCTTTGTCGAAGTCGGAGGAGCTACAGGGCATGCGCTATGCCGGCCAGGCGATGATGATTTTTGCCACACGCCATGCAGAAGCACTTGAAAAATTAGTGATGACCGAAACGGACAATCGGCGGCGTGATGAATTGTTGGAGATGGCTGCCATCTGCCGCAGGGTGCCTGCCCATGCACCAGAAACTTTTCACGAAGCCCTGCAGCATTATTGGTTTATTCACGTTGGGGTGATTACCGAACTAAATCCGTGGGATTCATTTAATCCAGGTCGTCTCGATCAGCATTTACTACCTTTTTACCAAAAGGAAATAGCCGAAGGCTCACTCACCAAAGAACGGGCAACCGAGCTATTACAAGCTTTCTGGATAAAATTCAACAACCACCCGGCACCGCCAAAAGTTGGCGTAACTGCTCAGGAGAGTAATACTTACACTGATTTCTGCCTGATAAATGTGGGTGGAGTGAAGGCAGATGGGTCGGATGCGGTGAATGAGCTGAGCTACCTCATTCTTGATGTAATTGAGGAGATGCGTCTGTTGCAGCCCAGCTCCATGGTTCAACTCAGCAAAAAGAATCCCGATCAGCTCATTCATCGGGCAGCGCGGATTGTGAAGACCGGTTTCGGTCAGCCTTCCATTTTCAACACTGATGCCATTGTCCAGGAGCTTATCCGGCAAGGCAAAACCCCTGAAGATGCCCGCAGGGGAGGGGCTTCAGGTTGTGTGGAAGCCGGAGCTTTTGGTACGGAAGCCTATATTCTCACCGGCTACTTCAATATGTCGAAAGTCCTGGAGCTTACACTGCACAATGGAGTGGATCCACTTACCGGCAAGCAATTGGGTCCAAAAACCGGTAACCCGGAGGATTTTAAGGATTTTGAGCAATTTATGGAGGCTTACCGGACGATGCTCCGGCATTTTATCGATATAAAAATCGCTGGGAGCAACATCATCGAAAAGATTTGGGCAACTCAAATGCCTGCACCGTTTTTGTCGGTAATTATTGATGACTGTATTGCCAATGGCCGCGACTACAATGCCGGGGGCGCACGATACAATACCAGCTACATTCAGGGTGTTGGCCTGGGAACCATGACCGATTGCCTGACTTCCATCAAACACAACGTATTTGACAAGCAGCGATTTACCATGAAGCAACTGCTTCAGATGCTGAGCGCGGATTTCGACGGCTTTGACCGGGAACTTGCCTCTTTGCTTTTTGAAACGCCCAAATACGGCAACGACGATGACGAGGCTGATCAGCACGTGACGAAAGTTTTTGAAGCCTATTTTGATGCTATTGATGGCCGAAAAAGCCCGCGGGGCGCTACTTACAGAGTTGAAATGCTGCCCACCACCTGTCATGTTTATTTCGGCAGCAAAATCAAGGCATTGCCCGATGGACGAAAGGCCGGAAAGCCGGTTTCTGAGGGCATTTCGCCTGTTCAGGGTGCCGACAGGAAAGGACCAACGGCAGTAATCAAATCGGCAGCTAAATTTGACCACATCAAAACCGGCGGCACCTTGCTGAACCAGAAGTTCTCTCCTTCTTTTTTCAAAGACGAAGAAGCCATCAAAAAGATTGGGCAATTGATTCGTACCTATTTCCGCATGGATGGGCATCACATACAGTTTAATGTGGTTTCGGCCGATACCCTACGCAAGGCCCAGGCAAATCCAGAGCAATACAGCAACCTGATTGTTCGTGTAGCCGGCTACAGCGACTACTTCAACGACCTGACCCCGGAATTACAGGAAGAAATTATTTGCCGGACGGAACAGGAAAAAGAGTAGGGAGCCATCCAAACCTAACAGGTCAGTTCATGGAATTACATGCTAACCTATCAGGTTTTCTTCTAACCTGATAGGTTTTCTTGAATCGAATAAATAAAGTGG
>JAVEQP010000175.1:0-3311 GCA_034007585.1 Lentimicrobium sp.
TCTTACGGACAAAAAACCGAAATCAGGGTTTCACTCAACTCAGGACTATTTTCGTTTGCCGGCGAATCTGCTCAATCTGTAACCGGCATCAACTATAATGAATTGACAAATTCAGGATATACAAACAATCCTTACGGTTCGAGAGGCCGACTTGGCATTGGTCTGTCGGGAAATATAAAAAGGCTTTCAACCAAAAATAGGATTGTCGGTGCTGATTTAGGCTATGAATGGTTAAGAAGTAAAATTAAAATCAACCATATTTATACCTACCCGGAAAGCCTGGATGCAAAAGGGAGGACGTATTTAAATGCCAATTTTCTAAACCTGTTTGTCTTTATGGGTTACCGATTGCCTGTAAACAAAATAAATTTTGATTTCACCGGCGGTGCGGATATCGCCTATTGCCTGAGCTCAAAAGAAGACGGCCGGGCAACTGCCACAGACGGCACAAAATTCATAACTTCTACCGAAAGGAAAACGATTAGTTTTGATATCCGGCCAAGAATTCAAATTTCAGCAAATTATAATAAAACCGGTGCTTACATCGGATATTCATTTGGTCTGGCAAACTACAAGTCAGATTATGATGGCGGAACTAATGAGTGCTATGCAAGGCTTTTGCGGTTTGGGTTTACCTGGCAGATAAAATAATTGAAAACACGCATCACAAGCTTTGGTGATCGCTGTTTTAGGATTTCAAAATACCCGACAGAAAATTCAGGAATCAAAAATTTCCATTTCATTTAAAAAAACCTAAAATATATGGCTGAAAGATTATTAGCAGTTGGAGATATTCACGGATGTTTTGATTCTTTCAGGGAAATGGTAGAAAATAGAATCAAACTTCAAAAAAGTGACAAGCTTATTTTGCTCGGCGATTACATCGACAGAGGCTATAAAAGCAAGGAGGTTATTGATTATATCATGGAGCTGACGGAAAATGGCTATGATGTTATTCCGTTAAGGGGGAACCATGAAGTCATGCTTTTGGATGCTTATGAGGATGAGGAAAATTTTGAATTATGGTTTATAAACGGAGGTATTACAACTTTGAAGAGTTTTAATATCAATTCAATATTTGATATAGATCCAAAATACATAACGTTCTTCCGTGAGCTGCAGTATTTTTATTCATACGAAGACTTTCTGTTTGTTCATGCCGGCTTTGATAACTTTGCAGCCAACCCTTTTACAGATTATTATGCCATGACATGGGAAAGCAGAGAATATTATGACAATCCCATATTAAAAAATAAGACAATTATTCATGGACACAAAACCATTACCTCTTATGCGTGTGAAGTAAGCATACTGAAAAGCCGCAAAGTAATTAACATTGACACCGGCTGTGTTTACAAACATTTAGATGGTTATGGCAAACTTACCGCATATGACTGTAATGCCAGGAAAACGTTTGTTGTTTGAAAAGTACCCGATAAAGTCGGTTTAGGGCTTTTTATTTGTACAATTTTCATTTCTGAATGCTTATTCAATTTCTATTTTTAAGCTTAAAAACTCTTTTTTTGCTACAGGGCCACGCAGGCCTGCCCGCCTAAGGCGGGCTGGTTTTATTGTCATTTTTTTACCTTTTTAAGCTGGACTCATTTTTTCAACTGCTCAATTTTTCCACTATCGGGAAAACCTTGCGTTCTGTCCCGATCTCTGCTATTTTCTAAACGCTCAATAAGCAGACAGGATGAAAACCGAAAGGTCATAATTGTTAATAAAAGTTAATTACCTGCCCGGAATGTATCTTAATGGAGCTTGTTTTATCTAATATTTTACGTTTTCGATTTTATTATAAACTTTAAATTTTACTATTATGAATCGTTTTTTCTTTAAATTTCAAATTCTCAACGCAGTGCTATTTTTTATGACTGCTCAATTGTCCTACAGTCACGAACCCGGCATAATATCAGGTGAACATTCTTCCATTGCTTCATCTGAAATTGTATTAGACGCTCTGGAAGCGGGACAGTTGCAAAATGCTGAATCAGTCTCAAAAAACATGCTTTTTCAAAGCGTCACTGGCTTTCCACAGCAAGTCAACACTTATAGTGACTTACCCGATTACGATAACGGGGCAAACACTTTGGGGACAACAAACTCCGAATCGCTGCCACTCCCATTTTATGAAGGGTTTGAAGCTTCAAATGAGATACCTGACGGCTGGACACAGGAAGTGGTAAACGGTCCCCTCTGGACGGTTGGCAACGGCAATTCACCCTTTCCGTCTCAGGCATATGCTGGAACCCACAATTTGGTTTTCAGGTCTCACATTCCTTACGCTACCGGACTAATCACCCGTCTGGTTACCCCGCCCCTGGATATGACCGGGACGGATACAGCCGTTTTGAAGTTTTATTACGCCAATGCAGGCATCTATAATTTCTTCCTTTATCTTGATCGGCTGACCATTAAATACAAGTCCGATTTGGAAGACGAATGGACAACCATCGAAACCTTCCATGATGACCTGAGAAACTGGACGGAAGTTTCCATCGTACTTCCTAATCTGTCGAATACTTACTATATCGCTTTCGAAGGCGAAAGCAGAGCAGGTATTGGTATTAGCATTGATGAGATTACAATCAATGCGCAGCAGATAGAGAGCTTCACCATTACGGCCGGAGCCTCAGGCAACGGAAGCATCACACCTTCGGGACAAGTACTTGTTCCTGCGGGAGAAAATCAGCAATTTAATGTCGAAGCTGATAATGGCCATCACATCTCTTCACTTTTGGTGGATGGACAGGCAATTGCAGCGGCTGAGGGCGAAGCTCAATTTACATTTACCTTCGAATCGGTAACTGCAGCACATACCATTATGGCCTATTTTCTACCTGATGCACTTAACGTTACTGTTGAGGTAGTGCCTTCGGAAGCCGGTTCTGTTGACGTGCAGGGTGAGCCTTTTTATGGCAACACCATTACGCTTTCGGCAGTGTCAGCAGGAGATGAATATGTTTTCTCGTATTGGACATCCAATGGAGTAACCCTAGGCACAGAAAATCCTCTTATTTTTGTTTTACAGTCGGACACCCTGATCCAGGCACATTTCACAGATAATAATAACAATGTGTCGCTGCCACTCCCATTTTATGAAGGGTTTGAAGCTTCAAATGAGATACCTGACGGCTGGACACAGGAAGTAGTGAACGGTCCCCTCTGGACGGTTGGTAATGGCAATTCACCCTTTCCGTCTCAGGCATATGCTGGAACCCACAATTTGGTTTTCAGGTCTCACATTCCTTACGCTACCGGACTAATCACCCGTCTGGTTACCCCGCCCCTGGATATGACCGGGACGG
>JAVEQP010000004.1:0-66507 GCA_034007585.1 Lentimicrobium sp.
TCATTAAAACCCAGCACTCCTTCCACTTTTTGACCATCAACCATAAGACCGGTAATTTTGGGTGACCTGCCTTTCTCAATCAGGGTGTATATCTGCTTTTCTGTGAGCTTTTTACCAAACTGTTCGAACAGCACTTTAAAAGTGCATCCGGTTTTATATTCACTGCATCCATAGGCGGTTCTGCCTTTCAGAATGCTGCCCTTTTTACATTTTGGACAGGTAAGGGCGGAGAAGTCCAATACTTTTTTATCTCTTTTCCCGGCTACGGTTTTTTCGGAAGCTGATTTCTCAGGCTTTTCGACAGATTCTGCTTTTTTATCTTCCCCGCTCTGTTCAATCTCAATTTTATGATGTGTCTCCAGCTTTACTTCAGCTACAAGGTTGGTGACCATCTCCTTCATCTCATCCAGAAAGGCTTTCGGGTCATATTCCCCTTTCTCAATCTGACGCAACTTGCGTTCCCAAATACCGGTGAGTTCTGCCGATTTCAACAGTTCATTCTGAATGGTATTGATAAGCTGAATACCGGTTTGAGTTGGAACAAGGTTCTTTTTTTCGCGCACCACATATTTGCGTTTAAAGAGCGTTTCAATAATATTGGCGCGGGTGGATGGCCGGCCAATACCGTTTTCCTTCATTAGTTCGCGCAGCTCCTCATCTTCCATTTGCCTGCCCGCTGTTTCCATAGCCCGGAGTAAAGTGGCTTCGGTATGCATTTTGGGAGGCTGAGTCATTTTTTCGAGCAAATCGGGAGTATGCTCTCCTGATTCACCCTTCACAAAGTTGGGCATGATCTGTTCCTGGTCTGATTCGGCATTCTCCTCTTTATCGGTTTCCTTTTTAGGATAAAGCTCCCGCCAACCCTCTTCCAGAATGACTTTTCCGGTAGCTTTAAACTCATAATCGGTAACCATGCCCAGCACTGTTGTGTTAGAAACGATACAATCGGGATAAAAATTAGCAATAAATCTGCGGGCGATGGTATCATACACCCGTTTCTCATCCAACAGCAGACCTGAAGGTTTCACGCCGGTAGGGATAATGGCATGGTGGTCGGTAATTTTGGCATCGTCAAATACTTTTTTGCTTTTTCTGATGGGTTTACCGAGCAAGGGCTCAATAAAGTTGGCGTAAGGCTCCATGGCGCTCAAAATGCCTGTTATTTTGGGATAAACATCATTGGGCAAAAAAGTGGTATCCACACGCGGATAGGTTACCATCTTTTTTTCATAGAGGCTTTGAATATACCGCAGGGTTTCATCTGCACTGAAGCTGAACTTTTTATTACACTCGACCTGCAACGAAGTAAGATCGAATAACTTAGGAGGCGATTCTTTTCCTTTTTTCTGTTCAAAGGAAATGATTTCAAAGAGGTTCTCTTTAATCTCCTCAATGATTTTTGCAGCATCTTCAACGGTGTCAAAACGTCCGCTGCTGGCGCTGAATACCACTTCACGATACGTGGTTTTTATTTCCCAATACTGTTTGGGAACGAACTGCTGAATCTCTTCAAACCGCCGCACAATAAGCGCCAGCGTTGGTGTTTGTACACGTCCTACAGAAAGAACACCTTTCCCGCTGGCATATTTTAGCGTATAAAGCCGGCTGGCGTTCATTCCCAGCAGCCAGTCACCAATGGCACGGGCATTTCCCGCAGCATAGAGACGGTCGAATTCCTTTCCGTCCCTGAGTTTCTCAAATCCTTCTTTTATGGCTTCGTCGGTCAAAGAAGATATCCAAAGGCGGCGCAAAGGTTTCTGATTCCCCGCCAGGGTGAGCACCCAGCGCTGAATGAGTTCCCCCTCAATGCCGGCATCACCACAATTTATCACTTCATCGCAATCGGCAACCAATGATTTTATGGTTTCAAATTGCTTTTTAACACCCTCATTATTAATAAGTTTTATACCGAACCGTGGCGGAATCATGGGTAAATAATACAATTGCCACTGTTTCCAGCCTGGAGAATAGTCATCGGGGTTTTTAAGCGAGCAAAGATGGCCAAAGGTCCAGGTAATTTGATAGCCATTGCCTTCAAAGTAGCCATCACGGCGGTTTCCGGCCTGGAGAATCCGAGCTATTTCTTTGGCTACACTTGGTTTTTCGGCTATGCAGAGTTTCATTAAATAAAGCTGATTTCAATTCCCAAAGTTAAGAAAACAATGGTAAAGTCATAGCCTAATCTGTAAACGATTGATGAACAAGATGAAATGGCTATGTTCTAACAAAGGCGTGATAGAACAAAACATCAATTAATTGAGCCCATAAGATCATAGAACTATCGTAATTTTGCCGCAACAACTACAGAAAAGATAAGCCTATACATACTTATCGAGGTAAACTACTCACTGTAGGAATGATATTAAAGTGCAATGGTTTGGACTAAACTGGGTATATTGCTTATCGGATTTGCCAACGCAGGCCTGCTGCCTTATGCTGTGGGTAAAGCGCTGGCGCATGTAAATTTTGACATTAAAAACCAAACCCTGAGCTTTTTAAGTAACAAAAGCATCTATGGTGAAAAGTATAAAAAAGGCTATAAATGGCTGCTTTTTTTAACCGCCCTGTTTACTTACCTGTTTTTTTGGCTGCTTACTCAATATTACAATTTGGGAGAGCATGAACGGTTAATGGGTTATATCGATCTTAGCTTTGGTTCGCTGGCACTTCTGGCATTTATGCCGCACAATATAAAGCCTTTAAGTTTAAGAAACCTGGCCCCAAACATGCAACGCTTTCTGCACAATGTACTTGCCGTTGTAGTTTTTTTAACCTTACCGGGACTTATCATCACTTTTCAGGTCATTATCCTGCCCGATTTTATTTTTCTGGGAATTTCAGGACTGATTATTATTGCTATCACGCTACTAAGTGTAATCCTTGCCATTTTAAAAAACGGGCTGAATGGGGTAACGGAGTTACTTTTTATAAATGGTATCAGCCTCTGGATTATTCTTGTCACCATTCTTACGTTTTTGTATTAACACAATTACATTATATTTGTTGCCGGTTGAAAGCTTACTGTTCCATTAAGAATGCAACCTGAAAAATCCCGGATTCACAGTTTATCCTTTACCGTATGCAAAAGAATCAGCTTGCCATTATTATCAATTCCACGGCAATTTTTATATTGGCATATTTGTTTGCCTTTTTGTTATTTCAGTCCTTTACAGTAATCGCGGCACTTTTG
This sequence comes from Lentimicrobium sp., assembly GCA_034007585.1. GTDB lineage: Bacteria > Bacteroidota > Bacteroidia > Bacteroidales > Lentimicrobiaceae > Lentimicrobium. The sequence goes on from JAVEQP010000004.1 coordinate 3,191, forward strand.
TTTGACTTTACGATGGAAATAAATTATACCCGAATTTTCTTTCTTGTAAAACGCTCAGAATGGTCCTTCGATTCAGTAAAAACCATCTACAGCAGTGGTCCGATAATCAGCTTCATTGCATCCATTGCCATGATTGCCATAGCTGTACGCTTCAAGGAATATAACGGATTGCTAAAGCTTTTTTTTCTCTGGGCATTTATTCATTGCATCAATTTGCTGTTGGGTCCGGCCTTTGCGGGTGCCCTGCTGGGCGAAGGTTTTGGCCATGTGCTCATCTGGATGTTTTTACCTGATACCGGCAAACTGCTCGTCACCCTGCTCTCCTTGTTTTTACTGGCTGCAGTGGGATTTGCCGTCAGTGGCCTTTTTATCCTCGGTGCCAACACTTATTACAATCAGCTTAAGCCCGAAAATACCCGTAAATTCATATTTAATCAGGCGATTATACCCTATATCGCTGGTACCATAATAATTGCGCTATTCAGGCTTCCTCTCAATTATTATGATACTGCCCTGCTACTTACGCCCATAGTCATATTGTTAACTGTATTGCTTAACAGTTCCGGTCGTCCCATGTTGTTTTTTGATGAAACACCCAAAAGCATAAAAATAAACGGCCGCCTGATGGCTACCGTGATTATTATTCTACTAATTTACCGAATTGGCCTTAGCTTCCCGATACGGTTTTAACGGGTTATCATCACTTTGAATTGTTGTTGTCGGGTCGTAGTATAAACCGAAAGGAAATAAAGTCCGGGAGTTAATGCAGATACATCAACCTTACTTTCAGATGAAAACGGATGCAAGGTAAACAACAGTAAACCGTTAGAAGCATACATCTTTATCTGTGCAATGGGCTGGTCTGATTTAACGACAAACAAATCGTTCTCAACCGGATTGGGATAGACTTTTAGCTCGTTTTTCTCCAAAAATTCAGCATGCACGTCATCAACACAGCTAACCTCTGCACTCCATCCTTCGCCCTGAATGATATCGTTGGATACAAACCGGAAGGTAAGTGCCCCACCAGGCTCACTTCCATAAACATCCTCCGGCAGGTCTGAGCCACATAACATGGCAAGCAAAGGAGAAGAAACATCGGGCCCGTCATATATATAAAGGCCATCATTACTGCAATTTTCACCAGGTTCAACATCAAAGGATAAAAAATTAATTCTTAATACTTTATCCGGATTGGATGAAAAAAGAGTTGTTACAAGGGCTTCATCGGGAAGATAAGGCAAATCAGGTCCCTGACTATCGTAAAACATTGCATTGCAAATTGAACTACCCTGCATACCAATATAATAACCAGGAGTCACGGTAATATACTCCTGTTTTAACAGCTCATTACCTCCAATAATATTAGCTACATATAACTTGACGCTATATGTTCCCGGTGTACTATAAGTTACTTTGGGATTGGGTTCCGTTGAAAAGGGAGTATCCGCTCCTTCGAAAGTCCACAGCCATTGACTGGGATTACCACCTGAAAGATCGGTAAACTGAATTTCATGGTCTATGGGAATTAAGGTATCGCTGGCCGTAAAAGCCGGAATGGCTGAGCCGTCCCATAGCTTAACATTTCTTGTCACACTGCTATAATCACTTATGGATACATTAGCTAGGGTTTTGGAAAAATAACCTTCTGCAAAATAGCTAATGTTGTAGGTTCCTCCTTTAAGTGGCCGGTAATAATCTCCCAACCCGGCAGCACTAAAAACCATAGAACTGTCCACATCATGACCATTAATAAAAACCTGGGCAACAATAGGCGCTCCGGTTATGGTATCGGTTATTACTCCCCTAATACCATAACTGACCTGTTCAATATAATTCAGCAAAGAGCGATAATTATAATTCCAGTGAGGAATTAATTTATTGGCTGGTACTAGTTTAATATTTGATATCTCAATGGTTACTTCACGGCATTGCTGAAAATAATTCATATAATCCTGTCGCCCTCCTGAAATTGAATACCAGTCATAGCCATTGGTAATTCCATTATCATAACCGGTCATATATCCTGAAGGGCTGTTTGCCTGGGCGGTATCAGCATATTCGCGGCTGATCATAACATACCAGTTGTTGTCTGCATGAAGCCTGCTCCAGGTATCCCATGGGTAATTAACCACTTCAGCACCCCCATGAAAGTTGGCAGACATTACAAAATTGTGTTCCTCCGCAAAATTCATAAAAGCTACCGTTTCAGGCTGCCAGTCATATCCGTCAGGATGGGGTCCATCCTCCGGATCCGGATAATTGCGATTGAGGTCGACAAAATTAGCATTGTAGCGCCGGGCGCCATTTACCGTGTTATTTCCACCGGCATAGGTGCCATCAGGATTGGCCAATGGATTAATCCACAAATCAATACCATTGACAATTTGAGTAACGCGGGGATCCTGATTATAATTAGCAAGCAGATAATCTGCCAGATGTAGCATCAAGATATAGCCGGTGGTTTCATCGCCATGTATGGATGATGTATAAAGGAATTCAGGTTCAGCTTCCGATATACCTACATTGTCAGAGATGTGTAAGGCGAGAAGTTTCCGGCCACTCGGAAGCACCCCGATAGTAACCAATTCACAAAGATCAGGGTAATCATCGACAAACTGGTGCATAATGGCCTCATAGCCTTCATAGGTGGGATAATAATTCCACTCAAGCAACTGGCGTGGATCGCTGCTCATGGCCACTTCGCCTACATCGCCGGGATGAGGCAATATGATCAACTCATTTATCCCTTTTGCAAGAAGTATTTGGTATTCAGCCTTATTGGCATAAGCAAATACGGTATCTCCTTTAACCTGATCCACTCCGATGAGGCGGCTCAGGTTATTCACCTGTGACTTTGCGCCGGGCAGGGCAAAATAAATTTCACCCTCAGTGCCGAATATTTTGTCTGCTTCAGGCCGGGATGAATTTTGGGCATATATGTGGACTGAAATTAAGGATAATCCAACAAAGGTAAGAAGTTTCAACATGGAAGAAAGTTTTGGCAGCACTAACAGTCAATATTTTGCTCTTTGAGTTCAGCTATTGTCGCAATAATTTGGTTCTGGAAGGCTTTACCGACTTTTACCACAGGCAGACGGAGGTTATTTGATACAATTTTCATGTTATCCAGCGCAGCTTTGATCCCGCCAGGACTTCCATCTGCGAACAATGCCTGCATAAATGGCAGCAACAGGTAATGCAATCTGCGGGCTTCATCAAATTTACCTGCCAGTGCTGCATTTACCATGCGTGAGAACGCTGACGGATAGGCATTGGCCGTAACGGATATTACTCCGTGCGCACCGGCTGCAATTAAAGGCAGTGTGATGGCATCGTCTCCTGAAATGACCAGAAAATCTTTAGGTTTATTCCGTATTATATCCATGATTTGTCCCAGATTTCCCGAGGCTTCTTTAATACCAATAATTCCGCTGACCTCATTGGCCAGTTGAAGGGTGATTTCAGCCGTCATATTTACACTGGTTCTTCCGGGCACGTTATATAGAATCACCGGCAAAGGGCTGGCACTGGCAATATTCTTATAATGAAGGAACAATCCGCGCTGGGTAGGTTTATTGTAATATGGGGTAACCGACAAAATAGCATCTACACCGCTAAGATCGGCAGTCTGCAAATGGTTGACCACATCCTGGGTATTGTATCCCCCCATACCCAACACCAGTGGGATGCGACCATTTAACTGTTCTTTCACAAAATCGAGCAAAGCAAACTTTTCATCTTTAGACAATGTGACCGCTTCTCCGGTGGTACCCATTAAAACCAGATAATTCACTTTATTTGAAATCGTATAATCGAGCAACTTTTCCAATGAACCAAAATCAATGGTTCCCTGCTTGTGGAAAGGTGTTACTAAGGCCACACCTGTCCCGGTAAATTTTTTCAGCATATTTGAAATATTTTATTGTGTGTGTATATGCAATTGTACGTTTATATTCATCCATTCTTTAGTCTGCCCTGTTGCCCATGTTAAATGAGCTGGTATAGTGAATAATCTGCTGAATAAGCTCATCTGTATCCTGAGTTTCAGCATCAATCATCAAATCGTAAGGCCAGGGCTGAATACCTTTTTTCTGTCCCAGTTTAAAACCCGCTTTCGACATGGTTGCCAGATAATAAAGCGGGAAATCATCCGGTGAACCGAGATTTATCAACATATCAAAAGAATGTTCGAGAAATGGAGGAATGAATTTTACCTTAGGTCTCAAAAAGAGGTCAAGGTCGGCCGGTGTAATTACATCATAGGCCAGCTTGGGCGAATAATAATGCGGAAGCTTCCGGTATTTGAATGAACCAATCACCATTACCTTTTTGCCGTGGTTCTGTAACTGCAATACAAAACGACTTATCCTTTCATACTCCATTTCCGAATCCAGAGAATAAAGAACGCCGATTTCACGGGCATCCTTTAAATTCACAGCCTTAATCTTTCGCTTCAAACAGCTAACCTCACGAAGTGCCCCCCGCTTACCGAAACGGGAACGGATTTTTTCCAGAATAATCAATTTTCCAGGCTTTTATGATGATAAAAAATGGTGATCCCCGATGTAATCTCTTAAACTTTGCACCCAAAAGTAACAAACAATCCATTAGATGTCAACCTTTATTCAAAAAAAAATTATCCTTTAACGCCCACTTCGGTGATTTCTCCAATATACATACGGTGATAATCCTGCAATGGATAATGCTTCTGAATAAAATTAATCAGAAACTTTTCCGGTTTAATATCATCGGCATAAATCTTTCTGCACTCGATGTACATCCTTGCCTGTTTAAAGATCACACCATTGGCTGACGATATAGGCTGAAGTCCGGTTTCTGCTGCCTTATCCACCTCACGACCAGAGTTTTCACCGCAATAATTTAAGGTTTTCCGATAAGTTTTGTCGAAAAAACAGCAGGTAAAATAATCGTGTTCTTCCACAAATTCATAGGTAAACCGCTGTGGGCGGATAAAAATAAATACCACGGGTTTATTCCACAGTTCACCCATACCACCCCAGCTTGCCGTCATGGTATTGTATTTTTCCACAGTGCCGGCCGTTATCAGCATCCATTGCTTGCCAATCAGGTCGATGGCATTCAAATCAATAGTGGAAATATCCACTTTATTGAAATCACTTTTCATTATTATTTTTTTTGACCGTTTTTAAATTAAGCAGATTCAGTGGGTTGGAGCCCAGCCCGGAAATATTCTTCCCCGAAAACCGAAGCACCTGATCGTAAAAAAGCACCACGACGGGTGATTTTTCCATCATTAAACTGTCCATTTCGCGGTAATAGGTTGTCCTTATACGCTCATCGGTAGTAGAAATGGCTTTTTGATACAGCCGATCAAAGGTCTGGCTGCTAAACTGGGTGTAATTGGGCCCTTGCGGCGATTTATTGGGTGAATAAAAGAGCGACAGATAGTTCTCAGCATCCGGGTAATCGGCTATCCAGGAACCCCGGAAAAAGGTGACTCTCGCCTGAGCCATATTCTCACGCAAAGTGCCCGGGGGGCTTACATCTATTTTGAGGTTAATGCCCAGATGAGCCAGTTCGCTCTGAATAAACTGGCACAAATCAAGATAGGATGCATTGGTTGATAGCGTAATTGGCGGCAGGCCTTTGCCTGACGGGAACCCCGCCTCAATCAGCAATCTTCGCGCTTCATCAGGGCGGTAGTCATAGCCGAATCCGGCATCGGCAGCATAGCCGGGCATTCCCGCAGGTATAAAACCCTGTGTTGCCGGCTTCCCAATACCGTTGCGTAAATATCGTATCATTTTTTTACGGTCAAACCCCATATTGATGGCCTTGCGAACGCGGACATCAGACAAGGGATTACCCTTCAGCAAAATATTTGAAGTATCGGTTAAAAATCCAAGATATTCAGTATTCAGGTATGGCTGACTGGTAAAATGTATCCGGTCTGCATATTTTGGATTGAGTTTTCCGGTGGAGGTGAGCAATTCATCTTTATAGCTGGCATCAAGTCCAGACATAAAGTCGAGTTTGCCTTTGACAAATTCCAGGAAAGCCGACTGTTTATCAATGATAAATGAAACGGAGATGGCATCAAGGAAGGGCAGTCTTTCTCCGGTTAATGACCATTCAAAATAAGCCGGGTTTCGCAGTAACACAAGCTTCACCCCTTCCTTCCAGGTATTAAAAACAAAAGGGCCTGTACCTACAGGGTGCGATCTGAAATCTTCTTTGTAATATTCAACAGCTTCGTTTGGAATAACAGCACAATACTGCATACCAAGCATGCCTAAAAAAGGTGGAAAAGGTTTTTCCAGAAAGATATCAACAACGGAATCATTTAAGGCCTGAATTGCCGGTTCGCCTGAAAATTTAGCCACCGGATTCATCACCCAGGCTCCAGGGGATGCCAGGCCTGCATTCAGTAAACGCTTCAGGCTGAATACAACATCTGCCGCATTCAGTTTTCGGCCTTTGCCTCCTTCAAAAGCAGCATCATCGTGAAAATAAACATCCTGCCGAAGCAAAAAACGATAATGCAGACCATCGGGTGATATTTCCCAGCTTTGAGCAATACAGGGCTTTATATTTAATGCGCTATCAAATTGAATCAGGTTGTTATACAGTTGATTTACAGCCCATATGTTGGCCTGGTTGCGGGCAAACGCAGGATCAAGTGAGGAGATACCGGCAGATTCATTGTACCTGAAAACGGTACGTTCTTTATGGTCATTCTCCCGCCGATGACAGGAGGCAAGCATCAGGAAAACAGCAGCATAAAGAAACGTTCTTTTCATCTGAAAGCATGTTATAACCTTACAAATTTACACGAAATGGGCTTCATTTGGAGAAATATGCCAAATTCCTCCATAAAGGAGAGATTTATTATCTTTGTAAAACAAACGATACTCCTTATTATGAAAAGATTAGCCCTTGCGTTTTTATTATTATTTATTTATAATGTTTCGGATGCTCAGGAATGGCAGCATGATGGAGGCGGACAGTGTGCCCATCGAAAGCAGCAAATGAACCTGCCCTCCGGTAATTCAGCCCGTTCAGCAAATAGTCCACGCCACACCTTCGATGTATTAAACTACAGCCTCGATCTCGATCTATATCACAATTATACCGATCCTTATCCACGTAATTTTAATGCACAAAACAAAGTGACTTTCCGGGTGGACACGGCCTTGACAGAAATCAGGCTGAATGCCGACCAGACTTCGCTGCAAATCAATTCGGTGGGATTGGCTGGCTCAGGGTTTGAACATATTCCGGATACCCTGGTCATTATGCTTGATCGCGAATATCAGCCCGGTGAAATAGTAGTAGTAAGCATTGATTATGAGCATCTTAATGTACCTGATCAGGCTTTTTATGTGGATGGAGGCAATGTGTTTACGGATTGTGAACCGGAAGGAGCACGACGATGGTTTCCCTGCTGGGACAAGCCTTCGGACAAGGCCACCCTGAACCTGAGGGCCAAAGTACCCGTAAATGTGAAACTCGGTTCAAACGGGCGACTGGCTGATTCACTTACCGTTGCCGATACCACCTGGTACACCTGGATAAGCAGAGACCCCATCGCTACTTATATTATGGTTTTGACTTCGCGCGTCAATTATAACCTCGATATTGTTTACTGGGAAAAGCCTTCTCCTTCAACCGATACACTCCCCATTCGTTTTTATTACAATCCGGGAGAAGATCCGTCACAGATTAAAAATATAATTGTTCCGCTTTCTGATTTTTACTACTCTATGTTTGGAGATCATCCTTTTGAAAAAGATGGTTTTGCAACGGTAACCCGACAGTTCGCCTGGGGTGGCATGGAAAATCAATCCCTTACTACCTTGTGCCAGGGATGCTGGGGCGACGAATTATTGGTTGCACATGAATATGCTCACCAATGGTTTGGAGATATGATCACCTGTGCCACCTGGGCAGATGTTTGGCTGAATGAGGGTTTTGCTTCTTATTTTGAAGCCGAATGGATGGGCCACAAAAACGGACCTGCTGCTTACAAATCACGTATTCAGTATTACGCAAATTACTATCTGAGCGCCAATCCGGGCTGGGCCATAAGCAATCCTGAATGGGCTACGACTACACCTTCCAGCAATGTGTTATTTAATTATGCCATTACCTATGCCAAAGGAGCCAGTGTAATGCATATGTTCAGATACGTGGCCGGCGATTCACTGTTTTACCATACATTATATGAATATGCCAACGATACGGCTGAATTCAGGTATAAATCAGCCACCATCCCGGATTTTATGAATAAGGTGAACCAGGCAACCGGCCATGATTTTGACTGGTTTTTTAATCAGTGGATTTTCGAACCCAATCATCCGGTTTACCGGAATACCTATAACTTTAGCATGGATCTTTCGGGGAAATGGAAAGTATTTTTCAGGGCAAACCAAATTCAAACAAATACCGTATTCTTTCAGATGCCTCTGGAATTGCGTATTGGCTTCTCTGACGGCAGTGACACCCTGTTAAGGGTAATGAATGATATGAAGATTCAGGATTTTGTTTTCAGTTTTGACAAAGAGCCGGTTCAACTTTTTTTTGACCCTAACAATGAAATCGTGCTCAAAAATGCAATCACGGTGGTAAGCAGTGATGCGTCGAAAATTAGAAATTTTGCAATTACCGTTCATCCCAATCCAGCCAAAGGCAGGGCATTACTCAGCTTCTATGCGGGAAACGTCGGGGTTTACACCTATACACTCATTGATTTATCGGGCAGCATCGTCAAATCGGGGCAAAAGGCCATAACTGCTGCAGGTGAATATACCATTGAGATTCCAACGGAGGATTATCCTGTCGGAATGTATATTATTACATTGAGTAATGGTAGATCAACGGGTCACAGTAAATTTTCAGTTATGCATTAAAACGGCTTAACGCAATTTCCGACCTAATTTTTCCACTTTTTCTAGCCAGTGTAACCGCTTGGCTTCGGAGGAAGTTTTTATGGGTCCTATGGTGGTGATCCCAACGGGTTTGATACCACAGAATTCGAGTATGCCGCGTTTCATTGCATTGTGTCCGGGTCTTCTATACACCAACCGGTAATACCAGGCCGGAGTATCCATGGTTACAATGATTCTGGCCGAACGGCCAGTGAGCAGACGATCCCAGAGCAGGCTGCCTTTTCGGTATTTGAAGGCAAATCCAGGCAGGAAGGTGCGGTCAATAAATCCCTTAACCAGGGCCGGAAAGGTACTCCACCAGTTAGGATAAATAAACACAAGGTGATCTGCCCAGGCAACAAGTTCCTGAGCCAATACCAGATCAGGCTCCAGGGTTTGATTACCACGATAACCTTCCCTGAAGTTCAAATCAAATTTCAAATCACTTAAAACTAATGTTTTAATCTCTGCTCCAGAAGATGTAGCTCCTTTCACATAACGATCGAACAGCATTTCTGAAAACGTGTCCCTTACAGGATGCCCCTGAATGATCAGAATTTTTTTAATCATTAAACTGTATTTCTGATCAATAATTAATTTTAAGTGGTGAAGCAGCCTTTTTAGATGTAAGCGCCAGATTTATGACTTCGATCATCTGACTTACATAGTAGAAGTTTAATCCTTTAAGGTAAATCGGTTTAATTTCACTGATGTCTTTTTCATTTTCTTTAGGAAGGATAATATCCTGTATTCCCGCTCTGCGGGCTGCAAGAATTTTTTCTTTTATCCCTCCTACCGGCAATACTTTACCTCTGAGCGTTATTTCTCCGGTCATGGCAGTACGCGATTTAATGAGCCGCTGTGTAAAAGCTGATGCCATAGCAGTAAACATGGCTATACCTGCTGAAGGGCCGTCTTTAGGCGTTGCCCCTTCGGGAATGTGGATGTGAACATTCCATTTTTCAAATACCCCTGGTTCAATGCCAAGGTCATTACCATGCGCTTTAAGATACTCGTATGCCAGGGTAGCAGATTCCTTCATTACCTCTCCCAGATTTCCGGTAATACTCATATTACCCTTGCCATGGCTGAGGCTGGTTTCTACATACAATATCTCCCCTCCTACCTGTGTCCATGCCAAACCGGTAACTACACCCGGAGCATGCAGTTGTGAATCCTTGTCTTTACTATGTCGGGGCGGACCCAATATTTTATGAAGGTCTTCGGGAGTGATGTTGACATTGTATTCCTCTCCACTTACAATATAACGGGCGAGGTAACGGATTACCTTGGCAATTTTTTTCTCCAGATCACGAACCCCCGATTCACGGGTGTAATATTCTATGATAAATTCCAAAATTTTCTTACTGAAAATAACCTGAGTTTTTTTAACCCCGTGCTCAGCCAATTGCTTGGGCATCAAATGACGACGTGCAATTTCGACTTTCTCTTCCAGCAGATAACCATTGATTTCAATCACTTCCATACGATCGCGCAAAGCAGGATGTATAGTACTCAGGTTATTCGCGGTTGCAACGAACATCACCTTCGAAAGGTCGTATTCAAGCTCAACGAAATTATCGTAAAACGAATTGTTTTGTTCAGGGTCAAGCACTTCGAGCAAGGCTGCTGAAGGGTCGCCATTAATGTTGGCCCCAATAACCTTATCAATTTCATCAAGAACAAAAACCGGATTAGAGGCTTTGGCTTTTTTGATGCTTTGCAGGATGCGACCAGGCATGGCACCAATATATGTTTTGCGATGTCCGCGTATCTCCGCTTCATCGCGCAGGCCACCCAGCGACATGCGGATATATTTACGGCCTACTGCATTGGCAATAGAACGACCCAGAGAAGTTTTTCCCACTCCTGGAGGGCCGAATAAGCATAAAATCGGAGATTTCATGTCACCCTTAAGTTTAAGCACCGCCAGATATTCAAGAATACGATCTTTTACTTCTTCAAGTCCAAAATGATCGCTGTCCAGTATTTTACGGGCATGCTTAAGATCGAAATTATCTTTTGTGAACTCGTTCCAGGGAAGCTCAATAAGCACGTCAAGATAATTCATCTGCATAGAATATTCCATGGCAGCAGGATTCATACGCTGTAGTTTGCCCAATTCCTTCTCGAAGACTTCAGCCACATTTTCATTCCACTTCTTTTTGGCTGCTCTTTCTTTTAATTCCCCAATTTCCTGGGTATGCGGGTTACCTCCAAGTTCGTCCTGAATGGTTTTCAACTGCTGGTTCAACAGATAATCACGTTGCTGTTTATCAAGGTCAATCTTCACCTTGCTTTGAATCTGGTTCTTCAATTCAATAATCTGAAGCTCACGGGTGAGTAAACCCAACACCATATTGGCACGTTCCACCAGATCGTCAATGGCAAGCAACATTTGCTTTTCCTCGAGGGAAACATTTAAATTGGAGCAGATAAAGTTTACCAGAAAAACAGGACTCTCAATGTTGCGGATGGCAAATACCGAATCAGAAGGCAGGTTGGGTGAAAGGTTGATAATTTGTATAGCCAGGTCTTTTATCGAAGCCATCAATGCATTGAATCTCTTATCCTTAACCGGCTTTTTGGCAGCATCAAACTGACTTACCCTGGCCATAAAATAAGGGTCTTCCTGTAACATGGCCATAATACGAAACCGCTTTTTGCCCTGAATAATAGCGGTAGTGCTACCATCAGGCATTTGCAGCAGTTTAATGATGTAAGCTATGGTACCTATTTCATTCAAGTCGTTGAATGAAGGATCCTCGATTTCAAAATCTTTTTGTGCCACAGCACCTATTATCCTATCCCCTTTATAATAATCTTTAATCAGCTTTATTGATTTATCACGCCCCACAGTAATGGGTATGACCACACCGGGAAACAATACCGTGTTTCGAAGTGGAAGAATGGGCAGGGTATCAGGAACCTCTTCCGCATTCATCTGCTCTTCATCTTCAGCAGAAAGTAGAGGTATGAATTCAGTTTCATTTTCAATCATGTCAGTAAATCCAAAGCCGTTGTCGCTCATGTGCAGTTTGAAGTTTTATAATTATTGCTGGTACTGGTCTTTATAAAAAGAGTAGAAGAGAACAGTTTAACCAAAATCTGTGCCGCCAAAAAAAAATCCGGTACAAGGAGGTACCGGATAAACAAGCCTTTTAAAAAAATGTTTCACATTCTGCGATAAGAATGTGTGAGGTTATATACATCTTCAATCAGTCGGGCATCGTCATCGGTAAATTCAAGATCACGTCGGCTGTACATGCCGCGGGCTATTTCGATGGCTTTTTTGGGTAAAAAAGTGGAAAAGCCTGATACTCCGCCCCATCGGAATGAAGAAATAAAATTTCGCTGGAATCCAGAACCAAAAATATTGCTGCTTACCCCAACCACTGTACCGGTATTGAACATGGTATTGATACCGCACTTTGAATGATCACCCATGATTAAACCGCAAAACAGTTCGCCGGTATCCACAAACGATTCTTCAGGATAGCTCCACAATTTCACCTGATCGTAAGTGTTTTTAAGATTTGAGGTATTGGTATCGGCGCCCAGGTTACACCACTCCGCTATGACAGAATGGCCGAGAAACCCGTCATGGGCCTTGTTGGAATAACCAAAAATGACAGAATTATTCACCTCGCCTCCTACTTTTGAATAAGGGCCTATGGTTGTGCCACCGTATATTTTAGCCCCCATTTTTACCTGGGCATGTTCGCATAGGGCAAATGGGCCTCTGATATGACTACCTTCCATGACAATTGCCTGTTTCCCAATATATATTGGCCCGGAACTTCCATTTAGGGTGCAGGCATAAAGTTCAGCACCCGGCTCAATAAAGATATTATCAGGAGCTATGCCTATGCAATGATCAGGCAGCGGAGCAGATTTCCTACCCTTGGTAATCAACTTAAAATCAGCGTCTATGGCCTGTTCATTTTTTGCAAAAATATCCCAGGTATTGGTGATGTCGAGATACTCAACTTCAGTTTCAATCTCTGAGATAGCTCCAGATTGCTTTTCAATATCCTTATCACTCAAATACATGGCGATTACCGTATCGCCTTTAATCAGCGCCTGAGCAGGTTCGAGTCTCTTAATCTCTTTGAGCAACAAAGGATTGGGACATATTGCACCGTTGATAATGATATTGTCTTTCTCTTTCACTACTGGAAATTTCTTAGAAAGATATGACTCGGTCAGCGATGAAGTTTTGCAGTTTAAATACCTTTCCCACTTCTCACGGATGGTGAGAATGCCAAACCTGATCTCGGCTACGGGCCGCAGAAAAGTCAGTGGCAGCAGGTTATTTCGCCTTGATTCGTCAAAAAGTATGTAATTCATAAATCTTATTTTACGGGAAATACAAAAAGCATGCTACAAAAATACAGAAAAAGCCCTTTAAAATTAAAGGGCTTAAAAAATATTATCAACATCGGAGTGCTGATAACCTTCAGCTTATTTACTCCGGTTTTCGAAATGCTTCTGATATTTGGTCTTGAATTTATCAACCCGTCCGGCGGTATCAATAAGTTTGATTTTGCCAGTATAAAAAGGGTGCGAGGTATTTGAAATTTCAAGTTTCACCAGTGGGTACTCTTTGCCGTCTTCCCATTCAACGGTATCACGGGTTGCCACCGTTGATTTGGTAATAAAGGCGTAGTCGTTTGACATGTCTTTAAAAACAACCATTCTGTATTCTTTGGGATGAATTTCTTTTTTCATAATCAAAATTTGTTAAATGCCTTCCTGCTCTTTTTGCCTGCCTGATTGGTTATTTTAAAGCGGTTTAAAGGCTTTAAAAGCCAGGGCGTTTTGGGTTTGCAAAAGTAAGAAGATTTATTTATTCAAGCAAGAAAACTGAAATTTATTTAAGCCTAACCTCTCTTCAAATGATAAAAAATGCATTAAACATCTGATATCCACTTACTTAATACTTCATTTTGTCGGAAAAACTGCGTACCACCACAGCCAAAATCACCCCGGTTATCCTCTCCTCTATTTAAGGTTCTGCTATATTTTTGGTAGGTAACCACTGATATTTTTCCTTTGTAACTGATATCATCACATATCAATACATACCCATTGTCAAAATGAGCCACATGATTAATCAGCATGGCAGCCTTCTGATATTCATAGTGGTTAAAGTACCTTGAATGGAACCTGTTGGCCGCATAAACCTCCAGCGCATTCAACAGCGGATTAAAATCATATGCCTCAGGGACCAAGAGATTTTTAACACTATCGGCAGCCCTGCCAAAGTGCATTGAGATATCCCTGGCAAGCAAAAGTATTATTTCACCCGTTTCTTCACCGGTTAAAATAGCTGTATGATCTACATTTTCAAGTATAAGCAAATTCTTATGATTCAGATAACCTCGCATTGTTTCATTCATCACAGGTCCGGCATATACCACTCCTTTAACCTTTGAAAATCGTTGGTTTATTGTAATTACGCCTGCAGCAACTTCGGGCAGATGTTCATTCACCAACCCCAAAAACAATTTCAATAAATCTTCCTGCGGATTGGGGATACTGATCTGGCAGGCATTCCCCGTCAGGAGCAACTGGAGCAGGAGATCAAAACCTTCGAGCGGAGCATTGTTTCTTAACATCAATGCTATGGGCTGAGGTTCATTTTGGTGATTTAATGCTTTTAGTTCAGGTAAATTACTTTCAAGTGAACGCGCAAACGCATGGAATGCGAAGGCCAGATGCGATGAGATATACCAGGGATGCTGAAATTCGAGGGCATTATTTTTAAAAGACGCCGAGACTTTTAAAAGACCATTCAGGAAACTTTTTAGTCCTTTTTCAGTACAATTTGTTGTAATGTTCATAAACTGGCCTTTATTTTGCAGCAAAAGTAGCATTTTGATGCCAAAAATACATTTACCTTAATATCAAATAACCATGCGCTTCATCATATTATTACTTGGGATGTGGATGACCTGCATAACCGGGGTTTCACAAGAAATTAATTTTGCGGACACTGAAGCACAGCTTAAAGGGTTACTCGACAGCACCCGTATCGAAAAAAACGATAGCGTACGCCTGGCGCTAAATACGTTGTTTTACGATGGGCTTTATACAGCCATTCAGCATGACACCCATGGCCTGTGGCCCTACGATTCCTTGTATATAGGAAAGCCTGTATCTGAGGATGGCCGGGTGCGATTATTTAACTGGAATATTCAGCAAAACGACGGTCAGAATATTTACTTTCTTATTGTTCATCATTTGTCTTCACATAAAGTATTCAAGATGGATCCCGTAGCTGCACTTAAGCACATTGAAAACGATCGGCTGTTTACTAATCAGGACTGGCCGGGAGGCTTAATCTACAAGGTGATTTCACGAAAAGAGTCAAAAAAGCCTTTTTATACCCTTTTGTCCTGGGATGGTTTCAGCCGGGGAACCGTGCGTAAAAGCATAGACGTCCTAAGTTTTGATGAAGAAGGCGTTCCTGTTTTTGGCTTACCGGTTTTTAAAACCATGGATGGAATTCAACACAGAGTGGTAAAAGAGTATTCAAGTGAAGCACGTTTTACATTAATCTATGACAAACAAAGCATAAAAATTTCAAATGTCCGGAAATCAAAACAAAAAATAACCGATTATATGATAGTGCTGGATAAGCTGGTACCTTTAAATGAAACCCTCATAGGTGAATACTGGGCTTACGTGCCGGCCGGCGATACCTACGACGCTTTTGTGTTTTTAAATCAATACTGGACATTTGTAGAAGATATTTCCCCACGCAATCCCGCTGTTCCTAAATCAAAAACTAAAAAAGTAGAATATAATTTATTCCCACCTGCCGGACAATAAGTGGCTGACTTGCTGGATTATCGCAAATACTTTGTTACATCCCGAAAGCTTTAACTTTATAACTATTTGATATTTAATATTATAAAAAGTATTTAAAAGTTGCAAAATTAGTTTGCAACTCTATTTTTCTTTATACCTTTGTCAGGTTATTAAACTGAGAACTAATTTCATTTGAGCTATATTTTTAAATCATTTAATCTTACATCATGAAAAAGCACAACTTCAGTGCAGGTCCTTCCATCCTGCCACGAGTAGCCATTGAAAACACTGCAAAGGCTGTTAATGAGTTAAACGGCATCGGATTATCGTTGCTTGAGATCTCTCACCGTAGCAAAGATTTTCAAGCGGTAATGGATGAAACAGTTGACTTATTTAAGGAATTATTGAATATTCCCGAGGGTTATCAGGTGTTATTTTTGGGAGGTGGAGCCAGTCTGCAGTTCGCAATGATTCCCTTTAACCTGATGAAAAGCAAGGCTGCCTACCTGGAAACAGGCGTATGGGCTAAAAAAGCGGCCAAAGAAGCCAAATTGTTTGGTGAAGTAAATATTGTTGCTACTTCGGCTGATAAAAATTTTAATTTTATTCCCCGTGGATATACCGTACCCGCAGATTCAGACTATTTTCATATTACCACCAACAACACCATTTATGGCACCGAAATCAGGACCGATTACGATTGCCGGGTTCCACTGGTAGCTGATATGTCATCCGACATTTTTAGCCGTAAGATGGATGTATCCAGGTATGCGCTTATTTATGGTGGTGCTCAGAAAAACTTAGGCCCTGCCGGAGTTACCTTTATTATTGTTCGTGAGGATATCCTGGGACATGTTGAACGTGCTATTCCTACCATGCTCGACTATCGCACCCACATTAAAGAGGGATCTATGTTTAACACCCCTCCTGTATTGCCCATTTTCACCATAAGAGAAACTTTACGCTGGATCAAATCATTGGGCGGTGTTGACGCCATTGAAAAAATGAATATCGAAAAGGCCGGTCTGCTATACAGTGCCATTGACAAAAGCAAAATGTTTACAGGTACTGCTGATAAAGAATCGCGTTCACTTATGAATATTTGTTTTGTAATGAAGGATCAGTATAAGGACAAGGAAGAAGCCTTCCTGGAACATACCAAAAAATATGGAATGGTTGGTCTTAAAGGCCATCGCTCCGTGGGCGGCTTCAGAGCTTCTACTTACAACGCACTTCCCAAAGAAAGTGTTGAAGCCCTGATAAAATGTATGCAGGATTTCGAAAAAGAAAACGCTTAATCTGGTTTAACATTTAAACTAAAACAGCTGTCTCCTATGAGGCAGCTGTTTTCATTATATGACATTTCAAAGAAGAATATCCTATATTTTTTCACTATTTTTACTGCCCGATAATAGTTGAATCAATGGATTATAATGAAATTGAATTTCTGGATGAATCATCAGATGACTTTCCACAGGTTTTAGCGGGTGATCCCTTTGGATTGATTGCCATCGGAGGTAATTTAAAGATAACCACCTTGCTAAAAGCATACCGAAAAGGACTTTTTCCCTGGTTCGAAGAATGGTCACCCATTATGTGGTATTCACCTCCCTGCCGCTGTATTATTTCTAACGGAAATTTTAAGACCTCAAAAAGTCTGAAACAAAAAATAAATCAGACCCTATTTTCAGTGACAGCAGATCGTGATTTTGCAAACGTAGTGAATCAGTGCGCCTCGGTGGGGCGGGAAGATCAGACAGGCACCTGGATTGATGAACGGATGGCATCAGCATATACTTTATTGCATAAAGCCGGCTATGCACATTCCATTGAAGTCTGGAGCGATGGGGAACTGGCCGGTGGGCTGTATGGAGTGTCCCTGGGCAAGGCTTTTTTCGGCGAATCAATGTTTCATCATAAAAGGGATGCTTCCAAAGTGGCACTTTATTATCTTTGCAGTTGGCTCGACAGTTTAGGCTTTGATTTCGTGGATGCGCAAATTCCTACTGAACACCTTCTGACACTGGGGGGTATTAAGATAAAGCGGGACGATTACCTTAAACTACTCCATCAAGCCATGGCATATCCGGATTTTACCGGTTCATGGACTAAAGCATTTAACAGATATCATGATAAATAGCGATCAAAAAGAGTTTATGTCAGCAGCCATTCAACTGGCTTCTGATAATGTAGGTACCGGCAGTGGCGGTCCTTTTGGAGCAGTAGTGGTTCTAAATGGCAAAATAATTGCCCGGGGCAATAACCGGGTAACTGTTGACAATGATCCTACCGCTCATGCCGAGATTGTGGCCATTCGCCAGGCCAGTAAAGTACTGGGCTCTTTTCAACTCACCGATTGCGATATATACTGTTCATGTGAGCCTTGCCCCATGTGCCTTGGAGCAATATACTGGGCCCGGCCGGCAAGGGTTTTCTTTGCGGCTAACCGTCATGATGCCGCCAGGGCTCAGTTTGACGACAGCTTTATCTATGAACAGTTAAACCTGGACAATGATGTTCGGACCATACCCATGCAACAGTTTATGCGCGATGAAGCCGTGGCTGTTTTTGATCAATGGACCGATTCAAACCGAAAAACTCCTTATTAATTAAACTTAAATCAATATTAACATGAGCTTTGACATTACCGGAAAACTGATCGAAAAACTGCAGACGCTTCAAACTTCTGAAAAATTCAGGAAAAGAGAGTTTGTGGTCGAATATCAGGACAACCCCAATTCAATGTATTCAGAACTGCTGAAATTTCAACTTACCAACGATCGTTGTGAAATGATCGACACTTTTACTATCGGACAAGAGATTAAGGTTTCTTTTAACCTTAAGGGCCGCAAATGGGTAAAGGACAATAATGTAACCTATTTCACCAACCTTGAAGCCTGGCGGATTGAAGCTGTTGGTTCTGCTGACCCCGCACCCGCTGCCCAGTCAATACCCGATGCAGGTGAAATCGCTCCTCAAGGCAACGATGATCTTCCCTTTTAGGAGAATTGAATCGGAATATCAGGCTATAGCAATAAACTAACTATGGCCTGATATTTTTATACTTTAGTCGGGTAAAGTTTGTTTGATTATTTAACCAGATTAAGGGCAAAGGTAAAAGTACTGCCCTTGCCAGGAGTGCTCTCTGCCGTAATTACAGACTTGTGAATGTTCATAAACTCCTGACATAAAATCAATCCCAGCCCTGTACCGGTTTCGCTATTGGTACCACTATTTTTAAGGTTACCATCAATGCGGAACAAGCGCGACAATTCGTCTTCGTTCATTCCCACCCCTGTATCGGCCACACTGATATAAGCCTTGGTTTCTTTAACCCGGCAACTTACGGTGACCGAACCGCCATTGGCAGTGAATTTTATGGCATTGCTCAGCAGGTTCCTCAATACGGTAAATAGCATATTTTTATCTGCGGTCACGGTTATTTTTCCCGGTATATCCGTATAAAGCGCTAATTGTTTATTATCGGCAGAAGAACGTACTACTTCAATAGAGGATTCAACGATTTCAGAAAGATCAACCGGTTCCGGATCAAATTCAATCCGTCCAGACTGAGCCCTCGACCAGGTAAGCAAATTTTCGAGTAAGGCATATATATGCTGACTCGACTGCCGGATGATGCCGAGGTAAGAGCGCTTTTCAGCATCAGTAATCTCATCAAATTCGGTATAAGCCAGATCTACAAAACCAAGTAGAGAAGTAAATGGATTCTTTAAATCATGAGCTATGATGGAAAGAAAACGATCTTTAGTCTCAATCAATTGTTCCAGTTCTGATTTCTGTGATGCGCTCAATGCATTGGCATCAGTGCAAGTTACTTTTGATTTAGATTTGTGTATATATTGCAGGATAATGATTATCAACAGTATGAGCACAAAGACCGAGAGCACTATCAAAGTCGTTTTCGACTTCGTATTCCGCTCAAGCTTTAAGGCTTGTTCCAGATTCTCGCGCAACAAGTGTTCACTTTCAATCCGCCGATCATTCATCAGGTTACTTTCCTGCGACTGATTCAGCAATTGCAACTGCTGCTCATTATACAGGCTATCCTTAAGGCCAATATACTGTTCGAGATAGGTATAGGCGATAGCCGGTTGCTTTAATGCCATGGTAATCCGGGCAAGTTTTGAGTATGCGCTCAGCACCAACTCCCTTAAATCTGATTTACGGGCAATGGCCAGACCATGCTCAATGCTTTTATAGGCTTCCGGCCGTTTCCCACTTTCGAAATAGACCTCGCCAAGTTGAATAAGGGCGGTAGCTTCAAACTGCTTATTGCCTGCCGCACGTGACTTTTCAAGCGCAAGATTAAGAAATTTATCCGCTTGAAGAAGCTCATTCTTTTCCATATACAACTCACCCAGGGTAGTATAAATAAGGAGTAGGGAGTGTTGGTTTACCACTGATTGACCTGTAATGGTCTCTGCTTTCTTTTCTGCAATCACCCCTACCTGATCAACGGTACCCAGATTTAAATAAGATGCTTCAAGGTCATCCCTGGCTGATAGATTACTGATAATATTCAGTGCGCGAAGATAATAGTCCAGTGAATGATCGATTTGCCGTTTTTCATGATAAATAAAACCCAGATTGATGGCTGAATTTGCTGCTTCAGAAAACATGCGGTTCCGGTTAAAATATTCCAGTGCATCGAGGCTGTTAAGGATAGCCCTGTCAAAATTTCTTAACCGTGAATACACCATACCAAGATTATAATGTGCATTGGCCCAACCAATTGAATCTCCAGCAGATTTGCGCTCATCTGCTTCACGGGTGAGATAGTCAGCTGCATCGCGATAAGCATGCATAGCCATGGCATTGCGCGAAAGCTGCTGCAACAGGCTGGCCCGATATGCCGGGTCTGTATTGTTTTCAAGCAGTACTTTCAGGCTGTCCATCCTAAGCATTTGCGCACTAACTGGCCGAATGGCAACAAATGCCAAAAGCAGTATCAGCATCCCTAAAGATCTGAAACAAAACATACCGGTTAGCTTTAATTTTTGCAAGCTGATTTTATATTTTTAAAGTCAATATTTTATTTCAAAGGGATGAAGCTCATTAAAATCGGGCAGATAACAAGTATTACTCTCCAGTTCCTGAATATACCCATTGTACATACCCAGGTCTTCCCTATGGTTTATCACACGATCATACTCTGAAGCGGTCAGGCCACGGTTTAATCCGGGTACAGCAGCTACAGCAGGCATGGGATGGTACTGTGCCATCAGTGAAACCCACATTCCGGGTGAAAATGATTCCGCAATTATATTTAATACTCCAATGCTGTTATTAATAGAACCCGGAAGTACCAAATGACGGATTATAACTCCACTGACGGCTTCCTCCTTATCATTGGTAATCAGCACACGGCCTTTTTGTCTAATCATTTCTTTAATGGCTGTGGTGGCTGTTTGAAGATAATTGGTTACCCCTGAAAAGGATTTTGCCAGCACATCGTCGGCATATTTAAAATCCGGCAGATATACATCAACAATTCCTTCGAGTGATTGTAAAGTTTCCAGTTTATCGTAACCATTTGAATTATAAACAATTACCGGATATCGGCCGCATTCATTTAACAAAGCGATGATGTGCTTCATTTGTGGCACCTGATGTGAAGGTGAAACAAAACCAACGGCAGTACAACCCTGATCCAAACATATACATATGTGTTTCACTACCTCATCATAGGCGAGTTCTGGAATTTCACAATGTAATTCAGGAGCGCTGATTTGTGCATTCTGACAATAAATGCATCTTAGGTTACATTTGCTAAAAAAAACATTGCATATGCCTGATTCACCAGAAAGACATGGCTCTTCACCTTTATGTACACAAACCGAAACTACGCCCGAACTTCCTCCGGCCCCACAATAACCCGTTTGTCCCACACTCCTGTAAGCATTACAGTGGCGTGGGCAAATATTGCATGGATTCAGATTAGTATCTGAGAAATAAGGGTGTATGTTTAAACTTTGAACCATTTGTGTATTTTATGTGTTTCGCTCAAAATCTGGGTAAAGGTTGCTGCCTGTCCATTGAGTAGTTGTTTATTGATTTTGTTGCCAAATGTAATGTATGCTTAACGTTAAAAATGTCTGAAACGCTTGTCTATGTAATGTTAGCCTGGTTTCAGCCTGAAAAAAAAACCTTTGAGTTGGTTATTTCTCAACAGCTTCCGAATGAAACAAAAAGTGTAAAATAATTTCATTTTAAGCCCTTCATTATATTACTTTTTAAAAACTCAACATTTAAACCTACACTTAATAACCACTGTTTTAATCCTTACTGGGCATTTATCCGGGTTGTACGTGTAAATTTATTTTACAGCGAGTTTAAGCGCCTTTTTGATGTAACCTATTGATTACCAGACAAAAGTAAACTATTTTTAATCAAAAAGCAATAGGTTGTTAGTAATTTAGGTATTTATACTTAGATATAACCCCCATCTCCTTAACGGTCTTAGCAAGGCTCAGTAAAAACCACCCTCTGTTCAGATTTAATCCCGAATTATAAGCCAACAACGATTAGATATCCACATATATTTTTGCGGTCGTTCCGAATTTGTAAATCTTTACTACCGGGAAATATCCCCGATTTCCCTGAATTTCGGCTCGGTTTCCCGCATATAATATTGCATATGAGCCAGGTATAATCCAACAGCAGCATCTGTTTATTGCCTGTCACCTAACCTCTTCTTTAATGATTATGCTTCAATGCTCCGGCCTCATTGCAAAAAATAGAGAAATATTCCCGAAACTACCTCTTTCAATTCAATAAATCAATACTTTTACCCTGAAATATTCAAGGCTTGTATAATGAAAGGTATTAATCTACTATTTGATCATTCGATTGCAAAAAATAAGATCAGCCAAAGCCAGTATAAGAAGTTGCAATTAAAACTGATTCTTCTGCGAGAACTTTATTACAATGCACCCATGTCAATTCATGACTTGACCCAGGCGACAAAGATGAGTACACCCACCATTACACGGGCCGTGGATGAATTGATGGCAGAAGGCTGGATTACCGATCATGGCATTGGAGAATCCACCGGAGGCAGACCTCCATGGATGTGTGGGTTAAATCCATCCTCCTGGTATATGATAGGGATTGATCTGGAACGGGCTTATATAAAAATGGCTGTATTTGACATGCATAACCAGCCGGTAAACGAAATCCATGAATTGAATGAAGGGCTCGACGATACAGAGGATGTGATTGACTTTATTGCCAATAAGGTAGATGAATTGCTCACGGCCTACAACATTGATAAAAAGAAAGTTTTGGGTATAGGATTATCTCTGCCGGGTCTGATTGACATAAGAACGGGGTTATCCTATACTTACCTGAATTCAGGCATTCCACCGGCTGATTTGCTCTGGCAGAAAACCGGCTTACCGGTTTTTATTGAACAGGATACGCGGGCTATGGCCTGGGGAGAACAAGCGTTTGGCCTGGCGCAGGATCATCAAAATGTGCTCTGTTTAAATGTGGGTTCAGGCATCGGCCTCAGCCTTATTTTAAATGGAAAAATATTTAAAGGTCACTCAGGTTACGCTGGAGAATTCGGACATATACAGTTGGTGCCCAACGGCCGACTTTGCCACTGCGGTAAAATTGGATGCATTGAAACTGTTGCCTCTGGCAAGGTAATGATAAACAGGGCCCGGGAAGAAATTGATTCAGGCACTGACTCTATTATGCAACAACTGGTTCAAAATAATCTAAAAAAAATAAACCTGAAAACCATACTTAAAGCTGCTGAGCTGAACGACCAGTATGCGATTAATTTATTATCCGATGCCGGTGATGCCCTGGGTAAAGGAATCTCAACACTTATTCATCTTTTTGATCCTGAGCTGATTATTATTGGTGGTGAACTGTCTAAAGCCTCCGATCTGCTTATTCCACCCATTGAGCGCAACCTGAACATTTATGCCATTTCCCGTATTAGACGTGATGCCAGGATTGTTTCTTCTGAGTTGGGCGATAACGCGAAATTGCTGGGCACCCTGGCAATGACGATGCACAAAATATTTTACGAACACGAAGAAGCCAATGTACAAAACATATAAAACCCTTTAAACCAACTCAAGTATGAATACCACTCTACCCACTGACCGCCGGATTTATTTCCGGTCAATCGCCATCATTGGAACCCTCTATTTCATTTTTGGGTTTGTTACCTGGCTTAATGGCACCCTGATTCCTTTCCTGAAGCTAGCCTGTGAGCTCAGCAATCTACAGGCTTATTTTGTCACCTTTGCCTTTTATATTTCCTATCTGGTAATGGCACCTCCCTCCTCCTGGGTATTGCATAAAACAGGTTTTAAAAATGGCATGGCATTGGGTCTGTTCATTATGGCTATTGGTTCGCTTATCTTTATTCCTGCAGCCCTCACCCGTGAATATGGATTGTTTTTAACCGGCCTGTTTGTGCAGGGTTCAGGACTGGCTCTGTTGCAAACTGCAGCCAACCCCTATATTACAATTATTGGACCGCGTGAAAGTGCCGCCCGCCGCATTGCCATTATGGGAATTTGCAACAAAGTAGCCGGCACTATTGGACCCATCATTATAGGTGCACTCATTTTAAGCGGAGCAGAAGAGTCGAAGCGGGAAATCGGAGTGGCAATCGGAATTGCAAAAACTCAGCTTCTCGACACACTTGCTTTGGGCGTTATCAATCCTTATATAGTGATGGCCATAGTACTCGCGCTGCTGGCTGTTATGATCCGATTTTCAGGCTTACCTCAGATTGATACCGATCAGGAAGAACCAAATGCTGCCGTTGAAAGCAAGGCTAAAAAAGCGTGGTATCAATTCCCCCACCTGATTTTAGGATTTATGGCTTTGTTCTTTTATGTTGGTGTGGAAGTAATGGCCGGCGATACCATTGGTCTTTATGGCACTTACATGGGAATATCCCTGGACTATTCTAAATATTTCACCAGTCTTACCCTTATTTCAATGGTCATAGGGTACATTGTAGGTATCATCGTTATTCCAACGTACATTAAACAACATACTGCGCTGAGTATTTCTGCAGGTTTGGGAATATTACTTACTTTACTTGCCTTGTTTACCAACGGCTTCGTAAGTGTGGCATTTATTGCCTTACTGGGCTTTGCCAATGCAATGGTCTGGCCCTCCATCTGGCCTTTGGCTATTTCCGGACTGGGTAAATTTACCAAAGCCGGTTCGGCCCTGCTGGTAATGGGTATTGCAGGTGGAGCCATCATTCCGCTTTTTTATGGCTGGCTGGCAGATATTATTGGAAATCAACAACAGGCCTACTGGATTATGATACCTTTATATATGTTTATTTTATTCTACGGAATGAAAGGACATAAAATCAGAAACTAACATTACCATGATGAAACCCGCATTACTGATTCTGGCTGCCGGCATGGGCAGCCGCTATGGAGGGCTTAAACAGGTTGATCCTGTGGGTCCTGCCGGTGAAACGATACTTGATTATTCGGTGTATGATGCCATAAAAGCCGGCTTTGGGAAAGTCGTGTTTATTATCCGTCGTGACATTGAGCAGGCTTTTGTTGAAACTTACATCAACAAACTTCAAAAATTTGTTGATGTAGAATGGGTGTTTCAGGAAACAGATGCACTTCCCAATGGTTATGCTGCTCCCACCGGCCGCACCAAGCCCTGGGGCACCGGTCATGCCATGTTAATGGCCCGTAATAACCTTCATCAGCCGTTCGCAGTGATCAATGCTGATGATTTCTATGGTCGGGAGGCCTTTGAAACACTCAGTAATTACTTTAACGAAAGTAACAATGAGACCGAATATGCCATGGTTGCCTACCGCCTGAAAAATACGATTTCCGACTTCGGAACAGTTTCCAGGGGTATTTGTGTCACCAATGCCAACAATGAACTCTTATCCGTAACAGAACGAACCAGTATTGAACCCTTCGGGGGGCAGATCAGTTATTCCGGAGCGGATAATACGCGTTTTCCTTTGTCTGACGATACACTGGTGTCAATGAATTTCTGGGGTTTTAAACCCGGTTTTTTCAACCACCTGGAAAATCATTTTGAATCATTCCTGAAACAGAATGCAGGCAGCATGACCGCAGAATTTTATATTCCCGGAGTGGTTGATCAGCTCATTAAAAATGATGAAATTAAAGTGAAGCTACTGAAAAATGATGGCCAGTGGTTTGGCATAACTTACAAGGAAGACAAACCGGAAGTGGTAAAAAAAATAGCTCAGTTAACGCATTCTGGTATTTATCCCTCTCCACTGTGGCCCTGAGTTGCCTGTAAGGAGTTATTTCAAGTATTTGATTACCAATTACTTGAAATGCATTATAAATAATTATGAAAAATCCCTTTACATCACTGTTTTTTTGTCGTATATTCGTCGCACATTTCATATCATTTTTTCGAGAACTAACTGTTTAAACCTGGGTGGACAATTTCATAATGCAACAGCAAGACAATTTGTCGCCACTAGTCAATTACAGAATTCTGGTGGCTGAAGACGAAGAAGCAAATTATAAATACGTGGAGAAAATTCTCAAACGCGAGGGTTATGATTTGTTGCGTGCAACCAATGGCTTTGAAGCAGTGGAATATGCGCGTCTATATGACGATATTGACTTGATTCTTATGGATATTAAAATGCCGGTTATGAATGGAGTGGAAGCAACGCGGGAGATAAAAATACTCAAGCCGGCCATTCCCATTATTGCAACCACCGCTTTTGCCATACCGGGTGACCGGGAGGTATTTCTTAATGCCGGCTGCGATGATTACATTCCTAAACCCATTAAACCAGGTATTCTCATCCAGTTGATAGGAATGCATGTTAAATCCTGACCGTTTTTAATCAAAAAAAAAACAATAAAAATCCCCCATTCAAATATTATCCGAATGGGGGATTTCTTTTTAGACCAAAAAAGAAATTCTCAGAATGAGTTGAATTATTTCTTTTCGAACATCTTAACTACCTGCTGATAAACGTTTTCTGCGGTAAACCCGAACATTTCATCCAGTTTAGCGGCAGGTGCGGAATAGCCAAAGTGATCCAGCCCCCAAATGGTACCTTCGCAGCCTACTAAACCACGAAGGGTAACAGGCAGGCCAGCCGTAAGGCCAAATGCAGGCAAACTAGCAGGGATAATTTGTTGCTGATATTCTGCAGACTGATTGCGGAAAAGCCCTTCGGAAATAACAGAAACCACCCTGACTTTCCAGCTTTTACGGTCTCGCAGTAATTTAGCGCCTTCCACTAAAGTGGATACTTCACTTCCACTGGCAATCAACACCACCTTTGGGTGATCATCGCTACCCGGAACAACATAAGCGCCTTTGTTTAACTGGTCCGCCAGCTTACTGTAGGTTGCATCTGAAGCAGCAGGTAAGGATTTAATACCTTGGCGCGACAAAATCAATGCAGTGGGTGTACTCCTATTTTCCATGGCAATTTGCCAGGCCACCGTTGTCTCGTCAGCATCAGCAGGGCGCAATACCAGGGTGCTGCGCTGCCCACTATGATTTTTCAGATTTTCGAGCAATCTAATTTGAGCTTCCTGCTCCACCGGTTGATGGGTAGGACCGTCTTCCCCTACCCGGAAAGCATCGTGTGTCCATAAAAACTTCACAGGCAGTTCCATCAGGGCGCTCAAACGCACGGCAGGTTTCATATAATCACTGAATACGAAAAAGGTGGCACAGCAAACATGCACACCACCATGCAGGGCAATGCCATTCGCTATGGCGGCCATGGTCAGTTCACTCACTCCGGCCTGTAAAAACGCACCTGAAAAATCACCATTCTCAAAAGCTTTTGTTTGTTTTAAAAAGCCATCGCTCTTATCGCTATTGGCCAAATCGGCAGAGGCCACAATCATGTTGCCCACTTCCCGGGCCAAATAACCAAGTACCACTGATGAGGCGGCGCGTGTAGCAATATTCTGTTTCTGAACCAGGCTACTGAAATCCAGATTAAATTCCATGTTCAAAAAGCTATGCAGTTTCTCCGCAAGTTCAGGATTGGCTTTCTCCCATTCTTTTTGAAAAGCTGTGCGAGCCGCTGTCTCTTCTTTTTTAGTTTGTGCTGCTTCAGCATAGAGTTTAGCAACCTGAGGGGATACGTAAAATGGATTTTCCGGATCGCCCCCAAGGTGGCGGATGGTTTTTTCAAATGAAGCACCTGCCTCACTTAAAGGCATCCCATGGGTGGATACCCGGCCTTCAAAGTCAGTATCATCAGCTGCCAATGCACCTTTACCCATAATAGTTTTACCGATGATCAGGGTTGGACGTTCCTGTTCATTGTTGGCTTCGGTCAGCGCCCTGCGGATTTGGGCAGCATCATTACCAACAATTTCAATAACGTTCCAGCCCCAGGCTTTATATTTCATGCCCGTGTCTTCGCTGCTAACCACACTGGTTTTTGTAGAAAGCTGAACATCGTTGGAATCATAAAACATAATCAGGTTACTTAACCCCAAGTTTCCTGCAATGCGACCGGCGGCCTGGGATATTTCCTCCTGTATGCCTCCATCCGAGATGTAAGTATAGGTTTTATGTGCCATCCATTCGCCAAAGCGGGCACACATAAAGCGTTCAGCAATGGCAGCACCCACCGCCATGGTATGCCCCTGACCCAATGGGCCCGATGTATTCTCAATCCCTCTTTTGCGATCCAGCTCCGGGTGGCCGGGAGTGCAACTGCCCCATTGCCTGAATTGTTTTAAGTCATCAAGGGTAAATGTACCCGATAAAGTCAGTACCGAATACAACATTGGCGACATATGACCCGGATCCAGAAAAAAGCGGTCCCGTAAAAACCACTGCCTGTCAGCAGGATCATATCGAAGGAATTCAGTATATAAAATATTTATAAAATCAGCGCCTCCCATTGCGCCTCCGGGATGTCCGGAATGGGCTTTCTCAACCATAGCGGCCGACAAAATCCGAATATTGTCAGCAGCAAGATTTACCTGTTCAGTTTTCATGTCAAAGTTTTTATTGTAATTATTCAATAGTTTATTAATCTTTTCGAATTTCAGGTTACTAAATCATCCCGGGGCTAATGGGTATCTCCACCCAGAAAGTGGTACCAGACTCCTCGTCAGATGAGAAACCAGCCTTACCATGCAGATATTTTTCGGTAAGTAGTTTTACCATGTAAGTTCCCACTCCCCTATGAGCACCCTTTGTCGAAAAAGAGCGCTGAAAAATTTGTTGCTTAACTTCCTCAGCCATCATTCCTGAATTATTGACCCAAAAACGAACGAATTTATCTTCAAGGC
Organism: Lentimicrobium sp.; assembly: GCA_034007585.1. Taxonomy (GTDB): domain Bacteria; phylum Bacteroidota; class Bacteroidia; order Bacteroidales; family Lentimicrobiaceae; genus Lentimicrobium. The sequence goes on from JAVEQP010000004.1 coordinate 32,226, forward strand.
GGGCTCCAATCTGTATTGCCGCCTCCGGAGATATTGACTCAAGTGCATTCTTTATAAGGTGGGTCAGTATCTTTTTTAAGATGCCTGCATCTGCTTCCATCAAAGTGGAGTGTGAAAAAGGATAAATAATGATGCGTTTGCCTTGAGACAAAGGAGTATGCGACAACGCTTCTACCAGTTCCTGCACCAGCAATAATGAAGTAAAACGTTTGGAAGTGGTATTGAGTTCCCCTCTTTCGGCCAAAGCCAGCATTTGATAGGTCAAAAAATTTTCCTGAATATCGTGAGCAGTGTAGCTAATATATTCCAATGTTTCAGGGGATTGATCCTCATCAGAGCCGGCCAATGATTCGAGTTTCTGAGTAAGCAGCTTAATCTGCGTAAGACTCTCGTTCAAAAAAGTATCTTCAAGTACGTTGCGTCTTTTTTTGTCGCTGATATCCTTAACCGCCAACAGGACAAAACGTCCGGTTTTCAATGTCAAAGGACTGGCCCTGACCAAAAGATCATAAGCAGGTTGCTGATTATCCGTTGTCCGGATAATACGGCATTCGGACTCAAATTGCATACCAGTAGCCAGGCTGCGCTTTATAACATCATGCGCTCCACAATAAATGCAGGCAGCAGTTGAGCCGCAACCTTCCGCAGTTTCAGCAGCATGGACACACCCAAATATATCACCCGGTTTCATACCGTAAAAGGATTGATCTTCTCCGGCATTCATCATTCTCAGCAGACCTTCATTGGCAAACACTATACGCCTGTTTTCATCCATAATGGCAGCCACTTCAGGAAGCAAAACTTCAAAGAGTACTTCCCTGTTAATTGAACCCATTCCCTCCCAAAGACGAAGAAAAAGTTTGTCCTCTTCATTATTTTTTGATGAGGTAAGCTTAAAGTTCATAATTTAGTGTTTGTTTTAGCAAAAGTAGCTATTTTATACAAATGTGCTGCATGAAGCATTTTAACCCATAGAACATCAATCTTATGAAATTCAATGAAATACTCAACTTTGGACTGGTAGAATTTGGTAAATTCTCGCTGACGTTATTGGATATGCTGATTGTTTTTGTGATTTTCGTCATAACTATATCAATTTTGAAGTTATTGAAAAAGTATTTTGACCGCCGGGTAAGGCTAACAAAATTAGATAAGGGCAGCGCTTACACCATATATAATTTAGTCAGATACCTGATCTGGATAATTTTCATATTGATTGTACTCGATGCTGTTGGGGTAAATTTAAATATCATGTTGGCCGGTTCGGCTGCCCTGCTTGTAGGTTTAGGCTTTGGTATTCAACATATTTTTAATGATCTTGTATCTGGTGTAATTTTATTGATGGAAGGCAATGTTAAGGTGGGTGACATCGTTGAAATTGAAAATGATATTATTGGACGAGTAACCTTTATTGGATTGCGCACTTCCAAAATCAATGATCGCAATGATATCACTACCATCATTCCAAATTCAAAATTAATAAACGAAAAGGTCATCAACTGGAGCAATGAGCAAAGTGCCACCCGGTTTTTCGTAAAGATTGGGGTGGCCTATGGTTCAGATGTTGAATTGGTTACCCGGTTATTAATCGAATGCTCAATGGAAAATACAGCCATATTAACCGCACCGGCCCCCTTTGTACGCTTTTATGACTTTGGTGAATCCTCCCTGGTATTTCAATTATTTTTCTGGACAGATGAAGCATTTCTGAGTGAATTCATCAAGAGTAAGCTCCGTTATGCCATGGATAAAAAATTCAGGGAACACAATATTCAGATACCTTTTCCACAGCGGGATATACATATTGTATCTCCAAGGCAAACCCCTCAACCGTAATTTATCTGCCAAAGTCAATGATCAACCCATTCTTTATGGTATAAACCTGTCCGGGAACCCCTTCAAAAGGTACATTATCGAATAAAAAGGCATAAGAGAAGGAAAACGACATCATTTTGGTGATCTTAAAAATCGCTGCCAAATCCGTGGAGATACGATAATCTTTGAATTTGTCAGGCCGGGGTTGATAATAGGTGGTATTGGTGATCAACAGATTATCAGTCACTTTAAGTGTGAAAGAAATATAAGAGCTGACCCGGTGAACCGTTTCAATCGGATTTTGAACCAGATTATCTTCAATTTTTACCGGCTCTTCATGCTCAATCATCCAGGCCAGTCCTGAATATAATCTGAAATGATCACTCCCAATAACTTTAAACCTGGGGCCCACTCCTGCCAAAGCCCTGAAATTTATGCCCAACACTTTATTAAACTGTGCCTGAGTAAACGCTTCAACAGAAACTAAAGGGGTTAATTTATAATTAAACCTCAGGTGTGACATTCCGTTATTCGAGAAATCGTCTTTGGCCGATTTAATTAAGTTATAATCCAGCAATAATAAATACAGACTTCGATTGGTCTTATACTGCAGGTGTGAAAAAAAACCAATTTCAGTCAACTTCTCTACATTTTTGATTACGTTTACATTCACCTTTACCGAACCGGCAAGTCCGGTGGTATCCGTTTTTAGCCGCTCACGTTCAATGTTGAGCACCTGAGCAGTAAGGTTTACCGGTATCAAATAAACCAATAGTAAATAAAGGAAGAATGTTTTCTTCATCATGTAGATGTATTAGTCAACCCACAGCAGCAGGAGAAAAAAACCAAAGAAATTAGAATAAAAGACGATTATTTGAAGCAATCGCCCCAGTTAATGTTTCGCATATCACCTGATTTCTCCAGTTCCAGATGCATTCCAAAAGCAGCAGAAAGGGTACATGGTGTATGTGTATCACCGGCCAGTCCGGCATATTCGCGAAGTATGTCCTTATAATCGGGATGAACACAATTGTCGATGATGGCTTTCATCTTGGCTTTGGGCGATTTGGCGCGAAGGTCAGCAACACCCTGTTCGGTAATCACCACCTGCACAGAATGCTCGCTGTGGTCAGTATGAGAAACCATAGGCACAAACGCACTGATTTTGCCCCCTTTGGCCACTGACGGACAGGTGAAGACTGATATATATGCATTGCGGGTAAAATCGCCCGATCCGCCTATACCATTCATCATTTTGCGTCCCATAATATTGGTGCTGTTCACATTACCAAACAAGTCCACTTCAATGGCCGTATTGATAGAGATGATGCCCAGTCTGCGGGCTACCTCAGGACTATTGGATATTTCCTGTGGTCTGAGTAATATTCGTTTATGGAAAAAGTCAAGATTACTGTATATATGAGCCAGTTTCTCGGGTGAAACGGTTAAGGAGCAGCCACTGGCAAATTTTACGCGGCCTTTTTCCATCAGATCAATCACACTGTCCTGAATTACCTCGGTGTACATTTCAAAGTCAGGAATACCCGGGTGATCGCCAAGGGCGGCAAGCAGGGCATTGGCAATATTACCTACGCCTGACTGCAGGGGTAAAAATGAAGACGGAATACCTCCTTTTTTAAGTTCACCGCTCAGAAAATCAGCTACATTCCGCCCAATCTGATCGGTGACTTCATCCGTCTTGCTGAAACCGCTTACTTCATCGGCTTTGTTTGTAAGCACTATGCCGGCTATCCTGGCAGGGTCCACTTTTATTACTTCAGCTCCTCCCCTGTCAGAGGGGCTATAGATGGAGATTTCACGACGATGGGGGGGATCAGCTACTACCATAAGGTCGTGCATTCCTCTGAGGCCTTTGGGGTGAAAAGCGTTCACTTCAATAAGTAAACGATCCGCATATTGACATACAGTGGGTGATATACCTACGCCTGTTGTAAGCACAATTTCGCCCTGTTCAGTCACATCGCAGGCTTCTATTATACCCCAATTGATTTTACCCAAAAAGCCATATCTGATTTGCTGGCCAACCACCGATAAGTGAGAATCAAAATATTCTGCCTTGCCGGCATTAATCAGGTTACGCATATCTGCATTGGACTGATAAGGGGTTCTGAATTTAACAGCGTCAGCGCGTGCAAGAGAGCCATCAAGAGAATCACCGGTTGAAGCTCCTGTTATCATTCCGATTTTGAAGGGTTTGCCTTCAGCATGCAAGGCTTTCGCACGTTCGCCCAAAGCTACCGGAATGGCTTTAACTGAACCGGCAGGTGTAAATCCACTAAAACCTACCGTGTCGTCATGATTGATGTATGAAGCAGCTTCTTCAGCCGTAATGATGGGTATTGCCATGTCTTTTAGTTTTTTATGATGAGAATCTAAGTGTTTCCAGTTACCTGAGTGATTTGAACGGGCAAAATTATAAATTAAAGTCATAGTAAACCAGTCCTGCTTAAAAGGTTTTACTTTATTACCGCTTGTTTCATTATAGTTACTTTTGCAAAAAAACTTATTTCCTATGAAGACAGCTACTCCTGCTACCACCTATCGTGCACTGTTGGTTGCTCCGGATGAAAACGGGCAATATCACATGGCAGTTAAATCCTTACCAATAAGTAACTTACCCCGGCATGAAGTAATCATTGAGGTGAAATTTTCAGGATTAAATTACAAAGATGCGTTATCTGCCAGTGGCCATAAAGGCATCACCCGCAACTATCCGCACACTCCCGGAATTGATGCCGCAGGGGTTGTAACCAACAAAACAGAAAATTTTAACCCTGGTGACGAAGTGATTGTTACCGGCTATGATCTTGGCATGAATACGGCAGGCGGCCTGGCTGAATATATCTGCGTACCGGAAGAATGGGTGGTAAATAAACCCACAGGACTGAGTCTTGAAGAAAGTATGATTCTTGGCACTTCCGGTTTTACTGCTGCCAGTGCTATTGCTGAATTTATGGAACATGGTATAAAGCCGGGGGAAGATAAGGTTTTAATTACCGGAGCTACGGGTGCCGTAGGTTCTATGGCCATTGCGATGCTGGCACGAAATGGTTATCAGATAATAGCTTCCAGCGGAAAGCCGGAAGCTTCGGAATGGCTCAGGCAATTGGGTGCTGAGGAAGTGATTGACCGTCAGTCGGTGGATGATACCTCCGGCAGGGGGTTGCTTCCGGGGAGATGGATGGCAGCCCTTGACACAGTTGGAGGAAATACACTGTCCACCGTCCTGCTTTCTACCCGCGAAAGAGGCATAGTTGCTAACTGCGGAATGATTGCCTCCAATAAACTGGATGTACCCGTTTTCCCATTTATCCTGAGGGCAATACGGCTGGTTGGTATTGCGTCAGCCGAAACACCCCGGCAGCGGCGAATCTACCTGTGGAATCTCATTGCAGAAAAGTTAAAGCCAAAAAATCTTTACACGCTCGTCACAACCATTTCACTAGATGAAACTCCGGAATATTTAGCTAAGATGTTAGAGGGGAAACTGCAGGGTAAGATTTTAGTAAAAATTTAATTTAGACCAGGAATATTTTTTTTTGATTAATATTTTTACTAATCAATTGGGTTTTTCGAAATATTTTACTATATTTGAAAGCCTAATTTTTAGTAATGAGTATTCATGGTCCATCGGGAAATTACGAATATCTCAAATTGTTTAATTTGCTTATCAGCAATAAGCATATTATTGGTGAACAGGAATTCCTATCTGAATATGTACTTGAATTGCAATATTTTTTTAAAGAAGCTGTAAATAAACGTGTGGAAAACGTAATCATTCATGTTTCAGCCAGGCTATTCCAACGGAGACCCGCATTTCACCACTGGCTTAAAAACTATCTTCTCCCCCAGCTCACGCAGAGCGAAATCAAAAAAATAGCATTTGTTTTAAATTCGATCATATACTCCGGGCAGGAAGTGATGATTTCGGGCACCACTCCTCAGATTGGAGTGTTTATTTCAAAATCCGAAGCCATTGCCTGGCTGTCTTCATTGAGTCCCCATCAAATTACGAGAGAACATCCCTACAGCAAAAATTACTATTCTCTGCAAAAATATTAAGCGTAGTCTTTAGAAATAATGAGTAATATTCTTACTCAATTGAATCTTTAATTAGTGCTGCCCCTTCATCAGGCGTTTGGCAAAACGCTGTGACATAACACCGGTAATAACGAGTTGCATAGAATGATAAATCAGCAAGGGAACCAGCATCAATCCACCCTGTGCCGCAGTAGTAAATATCACTTTCGACATCGCACTACCATGCATGAGCGACTTGGTAGAACCACAAAACAGCGCGGTAACCAAATCGGGAGTAGAAAGTTTAAACCTTCTTGCCATCACCAGTACAAAGCCATTAACCAGTGCAAACAGTAAGATTAAAAACAGCATTATCAACAATATGATTCCCGTACCCATATCTTTAAAAATACCAGAACGATAAGAAGCACTGAATGAGGTGTAAACTACGGCAAGAATAACCGTTTGGTCAAAATACCGGGTGTATTTGCCCATGCGTTTCATTAAAAAGTGAAGTCTGTTATTTAGCAGCAAACCCATGAAAAGCGGGAGTAAAATCTGATATCCCAGCTTAATAAAGATTTCGGCATTGTCCCCTGCTCCAGCATTTGATGATGTGAAGATACTCATCCACAGGGGTGCAATAAAAATACCGGCTATACTGGATAAGGTCGCATTAAATACCGCTCCTGCAACATTGCCTCCTGCCAGCGACACCATAACTACAGCCGAGGAAACAGTGGATGGCAGTACCGCCAGAAAAAAAACACTCAGCCAAAGTTCCATCAAATGACCGGCCGGTATAAAGGGTTTTACAGCCAGCACAATAGCCGGAAAGATTAAAAAGGTGGTAAGCTGAATGACAAGATGTAGTTTCCAATGGGCCATGCCTTTCCAGAGGGTATTCAGACTCAGGCTTAATCCATAAAGCAGAAATATTGCGGAAATTCCCACTTCAGCAAACGTTCTGAGCGAGAAAAAACCGGTCATCAGTCCTGGTCCGGGTAAAAACCGGCCCAAAACAATCATCAGCAACAACAGTGGAACGAACCAGTCGATTTTAAAGCGCATATTCAGCAGCGGATTAACGAATGCAAACCTATCTATTTTTTTAATGATTTCAAATCTGAATATGCTTCTTCCCCGAGTGGTTTGGACAAAGTAACGACTAAAGTAAAAGTTTCTGACTTGTTAAACAGGATGACGGCAACCAAAAATCAAACAATAAACACAAAGTTTAATGGGAAGGCTTACTTTTGCAAAAAAAAGTAATGCGCATTGATGTATTGACCATTTTTCCGGAAATGTTTACGGGTCCTTTTAGTGAATCTATCATTAAACGGGCGGTAAATAAAGGTTTGGCTGATATTCACCTGCACAACATCAGAGATTACGCCTCCGGTAAACATAAAAATGTGGACGATTACGCCTATGGTGGCCGGGCAGGCATGGTAATGATGGTACAACCCATAGCCGACTGCATCGACAAGCTCAAGTCAGAGCGGAGTTATGATGAAATTATCTTTCTGACTCCGGATGGTGGCTTATTTGTTCAATCCACAGCCAATCAGTTGAGCTTGTGTGAAAACCTTATTTTATTGTGTGGACATTACAAAGGCATTGATGAGCGCTTGCGCGAACATTATATTACCCGTGAGATTTCTATTGGTGATTATGTACTTTCGGGTGGAGAACTTGCGGCTGCTGTGGTTACTGATGCTATTGTCAGGCTGCTGCCCGGCGTGCTTAACGATGAAACTTCAGCGCTTAGCGATTCATTTCAGGACAATATGCTCAGTCCGCCGGTATATACCCGCCCATCAGAATATAAAGGTTGGAAGGTGCCCGATGTATTGCTCTCGGGCAACGATAAAGAGATTGCACTCTGGAATTACAATCAATCACTGAAACGCACTGCGGAACGCCGGCCTCAACTACTTGATGAGTGATATTTTGACTTGTGACGGGAGGCTTAAAATTATTTTATTTTAAGCGCTGCTTGTTTATTAAAAATATTTTGTCGTATATTTGCACTCATTTTTGGAAAACGCAACAATCAAAATACCTAAAATAATGAGCAAGAATAAGTTAGTACAGTATGTTGAGGAAACCTTCATAGAAGTGAAGGAACATGCCAGTTTCAAGGCAGGGGATACCATTACTGTTCACTATAAAATCAAAGAAGGCGACAAAGAACGCATTCAGCAATTTCAGGGTGTTGTTTTACAGCGCAATGGGGCCGGTGTTACCGAAACCTTTACGGTTCGGAAAATATCAGGAAATACCGGTGTAGAAAGAATTTTCCCTATCGTTTCTCCTTTTATTGATAAAATTGAAGTCAATAAACGCGGTGTTGTGCGCCGTGCCCGTATTTTCTACCTTCGTCAGCTTAAAGGTAAAAAAGCCAGAATTAAAGAAAAAAGAGTGTAATATTTTCCATAGCTGGAAATTGAGAAAGAGGTTACTTTTTAAAGTAGCCTCTTTTCTTTTTTTCAACATCAGGCCAATGCCCGCAAGTAAAACACCAAATCTCAAGAAATTTTTACTAATTTGGTACACGAAATGAGCTTAAATTCAATCCTGATTTTGTGCATCACTCTTTAAAATCATTCTTTAAGAACAGGCTGCTTCGACACACAACTTTAGTCTTGTTGTTTGTGATTTGTCCATTTATAGCTGTGGCCCAGCTTACCGTAGATACCATTACCCGCCCCGATACTTCCAGAATTCACACCGACACCCTTTTCCTGATTCTGAAGGATTCAACGACAATCAATAAGCATAAGAACCACCTGAACAATATTGACAACCGCAAGCAACAAACCGCAGATTTCTTCGGTAAACTGGAGGCCAGGCAGGACAGCAGCTTTTTATGGAAAAATTTATATCCCCTTATCTTTAAGAAAAACAAAATCTCCATTGAAGAAGTCAATGAAGGAAAGGAAGTTACTTCTATTTACCAGCAATTTAAGGGAAAGCCGGTTCGTAAAATTATGGTACATAAATTAGGTGCGTTCGGCACCTCGGTGTATGATACCACCTATACTGTAACTAAATTGGAAAGCTTTCTGAATTCCACCCACATCAATACTATGACGTCGGCAATCAAAAAGTATTTATTGATTAAGCCCGGTGATGCATTAGAGCCTTTAACACTTGCAGACAATGAGCGTTTCATACGCTCGGTACCTATATTTAATGATGCGAGGTTTATTGTGGAAGCGGTTCCGCAAAATGACAGTGTTGATGTTATACTTATTATAAAAGATGTATATCCTGTTGGCTTTGACTTTCAGGCCACGGACTTAAATCGAAGCAGTTTAACCTTTACCAACAGCAATATTTTTGGCAGTGGTCATAAGTTTGAGCAAAAGATAGATTACGATATAAAGGATAACCCCGCTCTTTATTTAAGTGAAGGGGCCTATAAAATTCGAAATATAAAGGGCAGTTTTATTGATGCAGAATTCTTTTGGAAATCTGCACCTGACGGGAAGGCCCTTGCCATTAAGAGCAGTAAACCGTTTATTACACCGGAAACCCGGTTTGGAGGCGGATTGACCCTTGGAAGGTTTACCCGCTTAATCCATTATGACAGTCTCTCCTTTCGGCCGGAATACAGCTATAATCATCTGGATTTGTGGAGCGGATATGCCACGATTATTGAGCGGGATAAAAGCATCAGGAAGCTGCGTACACAGGCAGCCATTGCAGGTCGTTATACCCAAACTTATTATTTGAAAACACCACCTGTTCCTGACAACAAAATCACTGAATTTAAACGTCTTAAACGTTATCTTGTAAATTTTAATTTCTTAAAAAGCGGTTTTTATCGCAACAATATGATCTTTGGATTTGGTCGAACTGAAGATATACCCATTGGTTATCTGGCAGAAGTAACCCTCGGCTATGAAAAATTTGATCAGGCCCTTCGCACTTATACTGCATTAAATTTCTTAAGGGGAGATAAAATATATCACTCAGCTTATTTATATAGTCGAATCAATTTGGGTGGATATTGGCATAAAGGTGCATTTACGGATGGTTTTATTTCGGCAGATCTGTTTTATATTTCCAATTTAATAAAGGCAGGGAATAACCGCATACGCCACTTCTTTCAACTGCACTATCTCTCGGGCATCAACCGGGAGCATTATCGTTTGCTGCAGCTAAATAACGATCCGTTTACCAATACCTATAATAATTTTGATTATATGGGCAGGCAACGCATTAGCCTAAGGGCCGAAGCTGTTCTTTTTACTTCCTACTATATTCTCGGATTTCGTTTTGCGCCTTATAGTTTTATTGAAATGGCAATGATTTCATCCGCAAATAGAAACATTTTTAAGAATCCAGTGTATCCGGCCATTGGTTTGGGTATCAGGGTTAAAAATGAGAACCTGGTTTTTTCCACTTTCCAGTTTTCATTTACCATCTTCCCGCGTTCAGATACTCCGGGAAGAAACTTACTGTTTGAAGTCGGAAATACAAGTCAGGTTAACTTAGAGTATTTTGGAATAAATCCTCCTGCTATCCCTGAATTCAGGTAAAACGGCCGCAGATTCCTGCCGGGATTATAATCAGTTTAATGTAATTTTGCAAAAAAAAATATGGAAGACATAAGCTCGCATCCGGTTTATTCAAGGCAGGTCGTCGAATTGCTCACTGTAGCCAATGAATATTGTTTATTTGTTGAAAAAGCAGATGAATATAGTAAACATGACATCCTCAATTACTTCAGACACATATTGCCATTACTTTATTTAAAAGCCTCGCTGGTGCCAATTTTAACGCCCTCAAATCCTGAGGAATCAGAACGATATGTAATTGAAGAAGTATGGGAAGACTTATTTAACAGCATTCGCAATAAATTTTATCCGGATGATCACTTCTGGATGAGCCAGGATGCCCATGATGAAACTACAGACATCGAAAAATTTAGCCTTGGTGAGTGTCTGGCTGACATCTATCAGGATATGAAGGACTTTCTGATGCTTTATCAGAAAAAGCACTCCAGTCGCGAAAATGCCGTTGCCAACATCAGTCTGTGGTTTAGAGAGCGATCCGGCCTTTCCATCATCCGTGCACAATATGCGTTACATTTACTATTTCTGAAGGATGCAGACCAGTTATGAACCTGCGTTCATATTCCCTTATTTAGAATTGAATATTGGCTTCTGCTAATATTTATTTAGTTACTTTTGCCGTAATTTATAAACATTCTAAATAAGAAGCAATTGACACTGGCTGATCTTACTCCCGGAAGCAAAGGCATTATCGTAAAGATCAAAGGCAGGGGTGCGTTTCGCAAGCGCATTCTTGAAATGGGTTTTGTAGCAGGCAAAGAGGTAAGCATGATTCAACGCGCCCCCCTGATGGATCCTGTGGAATACAATGTAATGGGCTACAACGTATCGTTGCGCAACAGCGAAGCAAGGCTCATCGAAATAGTCACAGAGCTGAACCATCAGAGAAACACCAATGGAAATGTAGCCAACAGTTCAATCAATGGTCAGTTAATAAAAACTTCCTACCATAAAAAAGGGAAAACCATTCATATTGCATTTGTTGGCAATCCCAATTCGGGCAAAACCACCCTATTTAACCTGGCCTCAGGATCTCGTGAAAAAGTAGGCAACTACTCCGGCGTTACGGTGGATGCCAAAGAAGCCCGCCTTAAGAGGGGAGATTATACTTTTGTGGTTACCGATTTACCCGGCACCTATTCTATCAGTGCTTTTAGTCCCGAAGAATTGTATGTGCGCGACTTCATCGTTGATTCTGTTCCGGATGTGGTAGTTAATATCATTGACAGTTCCAACCTTGAGCGCAACTTATACCTTACCACACAGCTCATCGATATGGACATCCGCCTTGTGGGTGCCCTCAATATGTACGATGAACTACAACGGGCCGGTAACATTGTTGATTACGAATATTTAGGTCAGCTATTGGGTATTCCGTTTGTTCCTACGGTAGGTTCCAGGGGCAAGGGGATAGATGCCCTACTCGATAAAATTATAGAAGTTTACGAGGGACGTGATAAAACCATACGCCATATCCACATCAATTATGGAGAAACCCTGGAGGGTGGCATCAATGCAATTCAGCAAAAGTTGCGGAAACCTGGCAACTTCAGCATGTTCGATAAAATATCATCACGGTTTTGTGCCATTAAACTGCTTGAAAAGGATCGCGCTACCGAGGTGTTGACAGAAACCCTGCCCAATCACGATGAGATTATTGAAGAAGTGGATCGGCAGATTGAGCAGATCGAAACCACCATAGGTCAGGATACGGAAAGTTTGATAGCCGATGCCAAATATGGCTTTATCGCGGGAGCAATTCGCGAAACATTCACGCCAAATCCGGTTATACAGCGCAAAAAAAGTGAAGTCATTGATACCATCATCACGCACAAGCTTTGGGGATTCCCGATTTTTATTTTCCTGATGTGGTTTACTTTTTACGGAACTTTTAAACTGGGACAGTATCCCATGGAATGGATTGAATCACTGGTGAATTATGTTTCGCTGGAAGTAGATGCCATGATGGCAGATGGAATGTTGAAGGACTTGCTGATACAAGGGATGCTTGGAGGGGTGGGCGGAGTAATTATCTTTTTGCCCAACATCATTCTGCTCTACCTGTTTATCTCTTTAATGGAAGATACTGGCTATATGGCAAGGGCGGTATTTATTATGGACAAAGCCATGCATAGGATAGGTTTACACGGGAAGTCATTTATTCCATTACTGATGGGTTTTGGATGCAATGTACCCGCCATTTTATCCACGCGCATCATCGAAAGCCGTCGCGACAGGCTGGTAACCATGCTTATAAATCCCTTTATGTCATGCAGTGCCCGACTGCCTGTATATGTACTCTTTATCAGTGCTTTTTTTGTGAGCTACCAGGGAACCATATTGTTTGCCATGTATGCCATTGGTGTATCGCTGGCCATAGTAACGGCACTGCTTCTGAAGAAAACGGTATTAACCAAGGCCGATGTGCCCTTTGTAATGGAGCTCCCCCCCTACCGCGTCCCCACCCTAAGATCCGTTCTTAAGCATATGTGGAACAGGGCAGAACAATATCTTCGTAAGATTGGCGGAGTAATCTTACTGGCCTCAATTATTATCTGGGTCTTGGGCTATTTTCCCAGGACTACTGAAAATGATCCGGAATACAACGCCCGGATAGTGACCATTCAGGACCAGTATTCAAAACAAATACTTCAGACACAACAAAGTGAAGAAATCATAGCTCAAATCAGGATGCAGGAGAAGCGAGACATAAATCAGGTAAAAATTACCCGGGAGAGTGAACGGCAGATGAATTCCTACATTGGTGATATGGGCCGTTTTATTGAACCTGCAATGAAACCGCTTGGGTTTGATTGGAAAATGAGCGTGGCTATCATCACAGGGATAGCGGCCAAGGAGATTACCATTGGAACTCTTGGAGTCCTTTACCAAACTGATCTTCAGAGTGATGAAGGCTCAGCTTCTCTTATTGAACGCATTCAGGAGCAAACATATCAGATTGGTCCCAAAAAAGGCGAAAAAGTATTTTCACCCCTGGTTGCCTTCAGCTTTATGCTTTTCATACTGATATATTTTCCATGCATAGCTGTGGTGGCTGCCATTCGCAAAGAATCGGGAGACTGGCGGTGGGCACTCTTTATTGTGGTATATACCACGTCTCTTGCCTATCTTGCCTCACTGTTGGTTTATCAGATTGGAAGCTTGTTTGTCTGATAAAACTCACCGATATGACCTCATCTTATCCTGCATCGGTATTTTATCTGATTATGCTGGCTGCAATGTTGCTTGTCAGGATTCCCGGGATCGGTAAAATCCTAAGAACTTTCAATACCCTGTTACACGAATCGGGTCATATGCTGATGGCTATACTGCTCAATGGAACAGTGCATGAAGTCAGGCTTAACAGCGACTTATCCGGATCGGCATCTACCAGTAGCAACTCCAGACTTAAATCCACACTCATTTCACTAAACGGATATCCTTTTGCAGCTTTGAGCATTCTGGCACTATTTGCGCTTCTGAGAAATGGATATTATCAAGCAGGTTATATTGCACTTATTTCCTTAGCGCTTATCCACCTTACCTTTTTTGTGCGCAACACCTTCGGCATGATCTGGCTGGCTTTGTTTATTGTACTGTTGACGGTAAGTTTTACTCAGGCTCCACCCCAGGTTGCCGAATGGGTTTTAACCGGTCTGATCCTTATCGCATTGGCTGAAGCGATTATCTCAACCATTCAGATTATACTGCTTGGTTTAACCAAACCCCGAAAGGCCGGGGATATTACAAATCTGGCACGTACCACGCGGCTGCCAGCATGGCTGTGGGCGCTGATAATGCTGGCCTTGTGTGCCTGGATAATTTACCACATCATCGCCGGTTATTTTCCATCACCCAGCCAACTTTTAACTGAATTTGGTGTTAACATTAACTCATAAGATTATGCTTGATACACAGGAAATCATCGCCATTGTAATTATTATCCTCGCCTTTATATTTGCGGGATATAAAATAGTCCGCATGTTACGCAATCCAACCAAAAGCTGTGAAAGCTGCGTAAGTGATTGTTCGGGATGCCAACTGTCTGATTTAAAAAAGGAAATTGAAGAAAAAAAACTCAAAAAGAACTCAGACGTATCAATCCACACAGAACATTCGCCGTAAACCGGTTTTTAGCCTGCTTAATTCACGAAAACAGATTTACACAGTTTTGACACAATATTATTTTTTGGGCCGCAAGTCATGGCGAGACTTAAAGTCGCACCCTGACTCCCCATAAAAAAAATGCCATTATACCATGCTGACATTCAAATACATATTATTTTTCTTTGCAGCCACTTTCTATCACAACAATATTTTTGACATACAACCTTATTTTTAAGTCCAGAAAAAATGTACTTTTGATAAAAATTAGACTTAGGGGAGTTTTAACATTAACATGGTAAACAGAAATATCTTCAGGGAAACCTATCAGCTTTTCGATCAGGATGTTATCATTGAAATCATTAATATTTATATTGATGAATATCCGGGAAAGCTGGAGAGACTCGCTAAGAACATTGAAGAGCGTGATTTTAAAGCACTTCGCTTCACGGCACATAACTTAAAAGGGGTGATTTCAAACTTTTCGGCGCCGGAAGCTTTTGAAATGATAAAAAATTTCGAAAAAACTGCGGTTGATTTGTTCGAAGAGGAAGGCAAAGAGTTCAATGAGGCCGCAATAAAAAATCAACTTTCAGAAATCAATGCAACTGTTATTAAAGTCGGCGAAGATCTTAAGAAAATAAAACAGGAGATGTTGAGTGGCGATTTTATTTTTGATCCAAACGGTTGAGTGCCGTTACAGCTTTCTCATCATTTACGCTCATTGTTAACACTTTACGATAGTCTTCGCGCGCTTTCTCCTTATTTCCGCTTAATTCATAGGCATATCCCCGGTTAAAATAAGCATCGGCATAAGCGGCATCAAGTTGAATGGCCTCAGTAAAAGCCGATATGGCTTCGGGATAATCCTCCTTATAAATCAGATAAACGTATCCCTTATTATACTGAGCCAGCTTATAATCAGGTCTGATCAATAAAATTTCATTATAAACATTCAGCGCTTTATCCGGATCATTATTTTCCTGATAGAACATACCCAGTATATAAAGGGGTTCCACAGATCCTGGACGCACCGTAAAAGCATTCCGAAGGTAATCAATGGCCAACCTGTCCTTTTTTATGGCAAACAAAATCCCAAGTTGTTTCAGTGCATCAAAATGCTTTTGATTGCGTGCTACCGTCATCTGGTAATTTTCAATGGCTTTGGCAGTATCACCCATCTCCTCATTGGCGAGCCCACTGATAAAAAGTGCTTCCACATTTTCTGGATTTTTTTTCAGTGCCTTTCGAAGTGATTCAAACGTTTGTTTGTAGTCACTCATGGTAAGGTAAATCCGCGCCATCTTTACATCAAACTGTGCGTTGGAAGCATTCAGTTCCTGAGCTTTCTTAAGCGCATCCAGGGCCCGCTGGACTTTGCCTGAGTATAGATAAACATCAGACAATACGGCATAAGTTTCAGGATTATTTTCCTCAATTTCCAGGGCACTGTTCACATCTTTCAACGCCAGATTAAGGCTGTCCTTCTTTATAAAGAAGTTAGCTCTTTCCAGATAAGGCGCAACAGCAGCAGGCTGATTTACAATGGCCTGATTGAGCATGGTGAGGGTATCCTCAAGTACAATATCTGCTTTTTGATGACTATCGGCACCCGGCTGATCGGAATTGCAGCCTGATAGCAGCGTAAGTGAAACTGACAAAGCAACTCCTGCCAAAATTCGAAATTTCATTTTAAGGATTTGATGGATAGAATTGTCGTTTAAGCCGACAAAGTTAATACAATTCAGGCAACGTCTCATCGGATGAAAGGTTGCCTGAAAAATAATGAAGTATTTTTAATTTTACTTTATGGCTATGGCTTCGCGAATTTTGGCTTCGAGTTCGTCAGCCAGTTCGGGATTATCGCTAAGTAACTTTTTAACCGCTTCCCTTCCCTGTCCAAGCTTGGTATCGCCATAACTAAACCAGGAACCACTTTTTTTAATAATGTTTTGGTCAACGCCCATGTCCACAATTTCGCCCATACGTGAAATACCTTCACCATAAATTATATCAAATTCAGCTTGTCTGAAAGGAGGAGCCACTTTGTTTTTCACCACCTTAACCCGCACATGGTTACCTACAATACTCTCATTCTCTTTAATTTGTGAAACACGCCGGATATCCAGACGGATGGAAGCATAAAATTTAAGGGCATTTCCACCAGTAGTGGTTTCGGGATTTCCAAACATCACGCCGATTTTTTCACGCAACTGATTGATGAAGATGCAACAGCAGCCGGTTTTACTTATGGTAGAGGTGAGCTTGCGCAGGGCCTGCGACATCAGCCTGGCATGGAGACCAACTTTTGAATCGCCCATTTCACCTTCAATTTCGCTGCGTGGGGTCAGGGCTGCTACGGAGTCAATCACAATAATGTCAATGGCTCCTGATCGGATCAGATTTTCGGTAATTTCAAGTGCCTGTTCACCGTTGTCGGGCTGTGATATCAGCAAATCATCAATGTTAATGCCGAGTTTCTGGGCATAAAACCTATCAAAGGCATGTTCTGCATCAATAAATGCAGCAATACCACCCAACTTTTGAGCTTCTGCTATCGCATGCAGGGCAAGGGTAGTTTTACCCGAAGATTCAGGACCATAAATTTCAACTACGCGTCCCTTGGGCAGGCCGTTTATCCCCAATGCCAGGTCCAGGCCTATGGAGCCTGTGGAAATGGAAGCCATGTCCTCTACCGGAGAATCTCCCAACTTCATGATGGCGCCCTTACCATAAGATTTCTCAATTTTATCAATGGTCAACTGCAGGGCTTTCAAGCGTTCCTGATTGTTCTCTTTTTGATCTTTACTCATGACGATTTGCTATATTATTATTGTTAAAGTCTCAATCTGCTATTCTTGTGTCAAAGATAAAAAAACAAATGACCAACGAAGAAAATAATATCACCAGATGGTCAAATTGTTTATAAGTTATGGAAAACCGCATGCAGTTTTACAGGTTTAAAATCTGTACTGCATGTTTTTTGGTATCCACTTTGTTGATTATGGATTCAATATTACCCTCTTCATCGATGATAAAGGTGGTGCGAAAAACGCCGTCATATTCCTTACCCATAAATTTTTTACGCCCCCACACACCATAAGCTTTAATGATTTCCTTCCCAGTGTCTGGGATTAGAGGGAAAGGCAGGCTAAATTTCTCAGTAAAATTCTGATGGGACTTTAAATTATCCGGACTTACCCCGATAATTTTAAAACCCTTACTTAATAAATCATCATATCCATCACGCAAACTGCATGCTTCCGCATTACATCCGGGAGTGTTGTCTTTAGGATAAAAATAAAGAATTACTTTGCTTCCTTTGTAATTGCTGAGTTTTATGGGATTGCCACTTTGATCGGTAGCAGTAAAATCTGGGGCCTTTTGGCCTTTTTTAAGTTCTTCCATCTAATTTAAGTTTAAACATTTAAAAGAACAGACAAGCTGCTGTCTGGTTCAATACACATTAATGATCTTTCTCTTTTGCTTTTTCTTTTTGTTTCATTTCAGCATAGTACCGGCAAAATGGTGCCAATCCACATTCTTCACATTTTGGTTTTCGTGCTACACAAATATACCTTCCATGAAGGATAAGCCAGTGATGAGCTATAGTGAGTTTTTCTTCAGGGATGTATTTAAGCAACTGCTTTTCCGTTTCGAGTGGAGTTTTCGCCCTGTATGTGAGGCCAATGCGCCGGGCTACCCGGTGTACATGGGTATCAACAGCAAGGGCCGGAATATTAAAAGCTACCGAAGCAATTACATTGGCTGTCTTTCGGCCGACTCCCGGCAGTTTTTGCAAAGTTTCCACATCACCGGGTATTACTCCTCCAAAATCATCCATCAGCATGCGGGCCATACCAATAAGATGCTTCGTTTTATTGTTCGGGTAGGAACAAGAGGCAATAAGGCTAAAAACTTCTTCATGATTTGCTTCTGATAGACTAAGAATGGTAGGGAAACGCTGGAAAAATGGAGGTGTAAGCATATTTACGCGCTTATCTGTGCATTGTGCCGAAAGCATAACGGCAACAATAAGCTCGTAGGGATCGGTATAACGGAGTTCGGTTTCAGCCACCGGCATATTTTGCTCAAACCAATTTATTACCGCTTTGAATCGCTGCGGAAGGGTTAATTTAACTGACATACACACCATTATTGTTTATTGCAAAGTTAAGCAATTACAACCATTTTACTCTATGTAGGAATGGCTTACAAATAAACCAAAACAAAAACCTCCAATGGATGCCAAAATTAAGAAAACCCACTCTTCGCAAGGGGAACTAAGGGTTAATCATAATACTTCAGGCTATTCAGGCAATTATTTAATACGCATCATGGAGAAAAGGCCAAACATCCATTTTGGCAATGGGCCGGGCTTTCGTTTGGTAAGATCGAGAAACCAGTTTAATTTTCTCACCAATGGAATTTTATGGGTTTCCACAAACTCAATGAGCGTTCCTTCGGGTGCCTGAATATATGCAAAACTACCTGCAGCTTCTCCCATGCCAAATGTATCTGCATCAATAGCACTATCTACGGTAAAAGGAAAACCTGAGGCCTTAACCTCCTGACGCAAAGCATCCATTCCATTGATATCGAAACAGATGTGAATGAATCCCGGATCGCCCCAAATGCGGCCTTCATAAATATCTCTTGGGTTGCCTTCCAACTGCTGCACCAGCTCAATGCATGAAGGCCCCAGCAGTGGGCTAAAAGCACCGTTTGGTTTCACTGAAGGACGAAGCAGCATGCGCCGACACTTTTTGTCGCTGCCGGGAACGCCCTGCCAATCGTGAAAAACATCGGCCTTGTCATAAACTAGGGAATCGTACTTCAGCAGTTTCTGATAAATCGGAAGACTTACCTCCAAATCAACTACACCTATCGTAACGCCATAAACACCACCGTTCACCGACTTTTGCGGCTTCAAAACATTCGCATCATAGCATACTTCCCAAATGTTTTCATACGCATCTTTGAGGTAAAAATGCTCTTTCCCTTCCGGGTCGGTGGTAACTTCGGTGAGCAGATTCAAACCCCAGGTTTTGTATTGTGCAAAGGCCTTGCGCACATCTGCTGATTTAAGCTTGCCAAAACAGATGCCCAAATCGCCCAAAGCGATCTCAAACGTAGCAGGCTCCGGCTTTTTACCGATATGCTGCCACACCTCAAAACCACCGCCCCCCTGTAGATTGAGTGCCAGAATGGCATGGCGTTCACGAACTTCATCTTTTGTATGGGGAAGCATCAATTCGGCCATAGCCGCCTCATCAAACATCTTGATGTCCATTCCAAAGTACTTTCGGTACCAGGCAAATGCTTCATGAATGTTGGTAACACCTACGCCCAACTGCTGAATTCCGTTTATTTGTGCTTTCATCAGTTTATTCTCACAAGTTTTCAATTAATTAATTCAAATACCATGCATTTCAATTAAACTGGTTTTATCCGGGTAGCCAATTTATAATATAAAGCAGGAACAAAACGACGTATTTGCAACATCAGCAACTCCTTGCCGCCAATGTGTATCTCTTTTCGTTCTCTTTTTAATCCACGTAAAATTTGTTTAGCTGCCTTTTCGGAAGTAATGCCATTGGCCTGTCCGGCATCCATTTTGCCATATTCCTGTCCCTTCTTATCGAGGGCAAATTTCGAAATATTGGTTTGTACCCTTCCGGGGATTAAGATGCTTACACGAATATTAAGCTTGCTGTTCTCGGCCCTCAGACTTTCAAAATAACCATGAATGGCATGTTTGGAGGCCGAATAGGCAGAACGATACGGAAAGCCGAATTTCCCAACTATACTTGAGGTTACCGCTATTTGCCCTCCGCCTGATGCTATCATAGAAGGCAAGATAGCCTTTGCTAACGTTATAACCCCAAAAAAATTGATTTCTATTATTTTTCGATCGTTTTCCAGAGGGGTCTCAACGACCAGCGATCGTTGGCTGATACCGGCAAACTGATATAGGGCATGAATGGTTTTAAATTCCGATATTATCAATGAAACAGCATCATTAATGGCTTTCGTATTGCCCATATCCAGCATCAGGATGCGGGCTGCAGGTGAGGATTTAGATAACAATGCCGCAGTTTCATTCAATCCGGCCTCATCGCGGTCACTCAAAATTAATTGAGCATTAAATCCCGACAGGGCTATGGCCAATGCCCTACCCATACCGGATGCCGCTCCGGTAATCCAGATATTTTTGTGCCCAAATTTCATGTGAATCCCATTTTGTTGCGAATATATAAAATTATCGCTCTTTCAGGGTGCTTATATGATAATTCCTGATCATTTTATAATTTATTAGAGTGAAATTGCCTTCTGCGCACTGAACTTTAGTATCCTCAAATAATATAAATAGAGTCTGCTTAAATGCGGGCAACTGATCTATTTGAGGGGAGTCAGGGTGCGACTCAAAGTCGCGCCCTGACTTACAAGCCCAAATCTCCTCTTTCAAATCAGGCAGATATTAAGAATGGAAAAGGCATTAAACATAGGTGCAACAGAGCTTAAGATTAAAAAATATTTTTGTCAAAATTGTGTAAATTTGTTTTTGTGAATTAATCAGCTTAAAACAACTCCGTGTATTCATTTATGTAAATATATCGATATCTTTGCTTCGACAATTAACCAAACCACATCATCTATGAAGAAAATAGCCTTAAATTTTTCATTATTACTAATGTTGGGGGGTGCATTATTTTTCCTCTTTTCGTGTAATCGTTCAGGAAATACAGGGAAAAGTGCAGAAGATCTACCCCCGGGAACGCATGCCGTTTCGGTTATTGAAGTAGTACAGGCCAACAGCTATACTTATCTTCAGGTTTTTGAGAATAACAATAAATATTGGATAGCTGTTGCCTTGCGTGAAGCCAAAGCAGGAGATATCCTATACTTTACAGATGCCCTGGAAATGAAAGACTTTGTAAGTAAAGACCTGAACCGAACCTTTCCCGTGATTTACTTTGTACAGGACCCCTCGGATACCCCGAATCCTCAGGAAAGTATGAATACCACCGGGCGGATAAGGATTGGGAAAAAGAGCGATATTTCAGTGGAGCCCGCTGTTGGAGGCGTTACGCTGGAAACCTTGTTTCGTGACAGAAAAAAGTATGAAAAGAGTACCATTAAAGTAAGAGGAGTTGTAGTAAAGGCAAACAATAATATTATGGGCAAGAACTGGATACATCTTCAGGATGGAACGGGTTTCGATGATCAGTTTGATCTGACCATTACCACAAATGAGCAGGCCAGGCCGGGAGATACCCTTACCGCCGAAGGAACCCTGCTGCTGAATAAGGATTTCGGCTCAGGTTATTATTACGATGTTTTAGTCGACAATGCAGTTCTTTCTGATATTAAAGCGCATACAGAAGAAACAAAACTGTAGCGAAAGTCTTTTTTCATTGAAAAAACGGCTCGGTTTATCCGGGCCGTTTTTTATTTTCAATATTCCATCATTTACTGGCAAGAGAAGTGCAGAATAATTAATACCGAGCGTAAACATCCCCATCCCCATTAACATTAACATCAAAACTATTACGCCCAGGATGCTACATTTCAATTCTAAATTCACGGGAATCGAGAATTACCAATGCCAATTTAAAGCCGACTGATTTAAAGGTATCATTCTCGAAACCTGCAAACAGACCCACTTCAAAAATCTGGTTACCCAGTCCATAACCTAATTCATAATAATGATGATATTCAGAAGTATAGTTATAATTAAAAAACAATTTTTCACTCAACAATCGGTTCCGGATGATGGGAAGAAATTTTAAAAAGAGGAATGGATCCTCATAAACCAGATGAGCTTCCACGTAAGTACTGTTGGTGCTGTATTTATAATATTCGTTTAATTGGAAAACCGGATAAAAATTAGTGGTACCCAAAAGAGATTCCTGAGTCGTAAAATGTTTAAAATCATTAAAATAGAGTTTATTAGGCTTTAGGAAAGTTCCCACTTCAGCCATATAAGTGAGCTTAGACATTAGTCCGAGTGAAAATTTATGCTGAATACCGGCTTTAAGAAAATCATAGCGGGCATAAAAGCGGTTAAACCTGAATGCTTTTTCCCAACCGACATAGAACTGAGGCAATTGATTCATCCGTGGACGGGGCACTTTTTCACCATCCTTGATATAATAATAAGGCATAGGTTGATAAATCAGCATCAGCTCCATTTTGAGGTTTTGGTGATTCTCCATGCTGAAGAGCTTATTGTCGGGTATATTGGGTGCAAACTCCTTTTGCTTTTTGTAAAAAAAGGAAAAATCGCTGTGGTTCCCGAGCGCATAATTATCTTCATAGGCTAATTTTGAATTCAGCCTGATGCCATAGAAAGGAGTAATCTCGTGTACAAACTCCAAATATTTTTTCTCATACAAACGAAGTAAATTTTTCCGTAGAAACAGTGAATAGATCGTATTGGGCAAGGTAGAAACAGTATGGTCGTTGAAGCTTTTGCTGCGCTCACCTGCATAAAGCGTAAAAGATGATTTTAGTTTTTTCTCGCTTTTGAGTGAAAGGCCAACATGCCAGATAAATGTTTTTCGGCTAAAAGCATAGCCCGGCACTATGGAGAGCGCAAGTACGTTCTGATTCGGAATACGTCTCACCCATTTGAATTCACTCTGATAGGCAAAGCCGTCAACCACATTATAACTTACGCCGGGTGGATTAATTATTCCCTTGGTTTTTAAATAAGTGAGGGAGTCACGATAATACGACCCGCCAGTGAGCAGTGTACTCCAGAGTGCCTTGTTCTTCTTTTTTGAAGTGGTGTCGGCCACTTCAAAACCTTTAATGGCAAGCAAAGAATCATGAACCGCCAGCCCCTTAATCTCAGCTACCGTCAATGGAATGGGTCTTACCTGACTCCAGAAAGCCGCATCCTGTCTGCGGGCGTTGCTGTCAATGGCCATAGTATAACGTTCCACATAAGTATGATCTCCCTTAAGTGAATCGCGCAACCGGAGCTTTTCCCGCTGAGATAACAGTCTGGCAGCTTTATAGGACTGAGCCGTGGTTGGATCGGTGGTGTTGCTTATTTTTTTGGCTTTCCGGTTTATTTTAGCAATCCGCGCCTGATTGCGGGAAGTGGTTGTTGTAACAGATTTGGACTCTTCTATCTGCTTCAGCACAAAATCCGGCAAATCTACTTCCAGGTTACGGTATCTCACCGAGGTATGGTAATCGAAGCCCCCTTTATTTCCTAACAAATCCATCGTTACACTAAACTGATTGCTTACTGGAAGCCAGGCACCCTCTTTCACTTCTGAATATTGCTGTTTTAAGCGCAGGTCCACGCCCAATTGTTCATTAATGGTAACATCTAAGGCATTGATGCACCAGCGTTGTTCCACGATATAAAGATAACCACTCAGGTATTGGGCTCCTTTACCGCGGGGAATCACCTGTATTTTTGCAATGGTATTATCGTTTCCCGGGGTGGATCCCAGATATTTGAATTTATAGTAATTAAAAGCCCCTGCGGAAAGTGGAGATATTGCCCGTCCAAAGGCTCCGGGCTTGTAAATGTTGCCGGAAATGAATCCCAGAGCTCCCGATGACCTGCTTTCCTGCCCAAAAGGGAAAGTAGTTTGTATGGACTTCACCTTTTGTTTAATGTGATCGGGAGCAGTAAAGGACACTTCGTTTATTGACTCCTCAAGGTAAGTGCTGCCTTCAGTAATTTTAGCCTCTTTTAAATCTTCGGAGGCAAGCAGTTTAACCATTCCTGAAATGCGTTCAATAAATAAGCTTCCTTTAATATAAACATCTGCCTCGAACGAACGTGTCATTGCCGCATACAAAGGGGCCTTACGTATTACTTTGCGCATAATTCCATAAGCCGGATCCTCTTTACCGGCTTTAATCTCAACTCCACCCAACTCATAAACCATGGAAGACAGTACTACATTTAATTCAACCGACTGACTAAGTAAGGAAAATTCTTTTTTAACTGTTTGATAGCCCATACTTTGAAAGACGGCACTATAATCACCCGAATCAAGATGAAGTTCAAAGCGTCCCTCTTCATTGGCTGCGGCTCCAAGCGACAATTGTGGAATAAATACGGTGGCAAAAGGTATGGGTTCACCCGAGGGATCGGTAATGATTCCATATAGCATTTGTGCATTCAGCGAGCCGGGAAAAAGAATTCCTAAACTGAACAGAAACATCAGTACGTAAAATCTGAAATTAAAGAAAAATTTCATGAGCTAAAATTAAAGATAAAACGCGCTACTTGTGCATCTAAGCTTAAGATTGAGAAATTATTTTCTCATTTCTTAACAAAACAATTGCAAGTAAGTTTTTTTTCACCTAATTTTATCCTTTCAAAACCTGGACGTCTGTCGCTGCTTTTTTTGCTGATAAGATTACATTCTTTCAAATGAGAGATAAATAACACATCAATCCATACTGAGGGCATTTAATATGAAAAAAGGACACTATTCAAGATTGGTTTTTGCTATGTTGCGTGGATTTATTTTTATATTCATTCTTTTCAATTGCATCCCGGCACAGGCTAATAATGCCGGAAACAATAGCCTGTTTCCCCGCTTACCGGGCTTACCGGCAATATATAATGTTACCGGAGGAGGCACTTTCTGTGCCGGGTCACCCGGCATGCCGGTTGGTTTAAATGGTTCAGAACCCGGTGTACTTTATACCCTGGTTAAAGACAATATCCCTACAATGATAACCCGCCAGGGTAATGGGCAACCTTTCACTTTCGGCTTACAAAATGCAGGTACCTATACTGTATCGGCGTCCAATAGTGCAGGTAGTATCTTTATGAATGGTGAAGCTGTTATTACCGAACAACCCTTGCCTGAAGTTAAAATTAAAGCGGGTGAAAACCGAATTTGCAGCGGCACCGAAGTGACCTTTTACGCTAACGTAAGTCAGGCACCTGATCCAGTTTATCAATGGTATAAATACTACACTCCGGTGGGAAATAATGAACCAACCTATACTTATGTACCTGCGAATGGTGATCTTATTCAGGTTACCGTTACTTCAGGGGCATGTACCGGTTATTCTGATATTTTTGAAGCTACAGTTTTTCCAGTCAATGCCGGGATAACCATAAGCTGTGAAACCGGCCAGGTGGCTATTGGTGAGCCTGTAACCTTTACTGCCGAAACCTTTAATGCCGGTAACAGATCTCAAATAAACTGGTTTGTAAATGATCAGCCTGCAAATGAGCATGGTACTGAATTTACCTACCTGCCGGAAAACTTAGATGAAATTTATGCCACACTTTCCATTGGTGATGATGTGCCCTGTCTGCAAGAGTATTTCTACCTATCAAACACCATCCTGATATCGGTGTGCAGTGCCCCCCCCCAAATCTTTACGTTAATCAGCAAGGGTGGTTATCTTTGTGAATTTGATTACGGATTATTGCTTCTCGATGGATCTGAACCAGGTGTAACCTATACGGTATATTACGCACCGGATGAGGACGACAGTTTCAGTGTGTATCCTTTTACCTCTGTTGAACAGGGTACCGGATATTCCATCGAGTTTCCTGTGTATGCTGGTGTATTTAAGATACTGGCATCCAATGCCTGCTTTAACCAGTGGATGGATGGAATCTGTACTTATGATTACTACAATACAACCAGTCCAATCGTGGTTAGTAATAATGATATCATGGCTGGTTCAACGGTAACCTTCTCTGTTCCTGAATGGAGGGAGGATGCACCGCCGGCTACCTATATCTGGAACCGAAGCAATCAGGATTCATTTATCGGCGAAACATTTACCTGTATTCCTGAGAATGGTGATTACATTAATGCGGGGATGATATATCCCTGCTCGGATTACGACTCAGAAGGTAACACTGTGGTTATGTTTGTAAGGGACTCGGATGCTCATTATACCGCCTGGACCGGCAATGCCAACAACGATTGGAACAACATATTGAACTGGGATAATGGCTTGCCCGATGCTACCTCGGTGGTTACCATACCCGAAATGGCAAACTACTTCCCTACCCTAATTACTCCGGCAATTTGTGCCTCACTTATTATGAGCAATTCAGCATCGTTTATCGGATCTGAATTTTTAACTGTAAAATCAGTAAAAATCAGTAAAGACAATACGGCAAATCAATTCCATTTTATCAGTTCCCCACTCTCCAATAGAACAACCTGGGGAAATGTATTCCCCTATAACCAGAATGCCATATGGGTAAGGGAGTATTGGGAAGGAAGCGGGGACTGGATCAATCATTCCATTAGAAATATTATTTCACACGATAAAGGATATTCATACCAGGGGTTGCAATCAGGCAAAGCAACCTTTATCGGATGGCTCACACAGAGTGAACCTGTTTCATGGTTACTTTATAATAATACAAGCAATGATATTAACCGTGATGGCTGGAACCTGATGGCCAATCCTTATCCAAGTAGTCTCGACTGGGATTTAATCCCCTGCAATGCTACGGAAGCGGCTGTTTATGCCTGGAACGGCTATAATTACATCTCGTGGAATGGATCTGTCGGGGCTTTAAGCCAGGGAATACTCCCACCCATGTCCGGTTTCTTCGTTAAAGCCTTAAACAGAGGTAGTGGCTATTTTCAAATTCCCAAAACCGCGCGGGTACATGCCAATGAAATTCAGTACAAAAAAGCTGAGCTTAATGCGATACTTGAAATTGAAGTAACTGATGGCACCTATGACGACAGAGCATACTTCAGGTTGAATGAGCTGGCTACCCACAGTTTTGATTATAAATTTGATGCCCGTAAGCTATTCGGAATCGACGAAGCGCCTCAGCTTTATAGCGAAACAGACGGCCTCCCCTTAAGCATTAATGAGTTTCCATGGCAGGGAACCACGATTGAGCAACACCTTTGCTTTAGTGCCAATAATCCCGGAAATTACACCTTATACTTTTCACCAACAGGGATTGATCAGAGCCTAAACGTGATTTTTACCGATAAGCAAAAGGAAGTAAGTTTTGGTCTGAAGGCCCTTAGTCAATATAAATTTGATTACCTGCCAGGTGAAAACCCACAACGTTTCTTTGTGAAATTCTCCCCGTCATCACAACCTGAATCTAATCCTACTTTACAGGCCTATACGCATAATGGCATTATTCATCTCCTCAATCCAAACCAGGTGAAAGGGGAGCTTCGGATTATTTCCGCCAATGCAGTAACTGTTTTCACTACAATTATGAGTGGCGCTGACCATCAGGAATTTAAACTTCGTCTTCCAACAGGAATATATATCATACAATTAATCACGGGTGACGAGGTCCGAAACGTAAAAGTTATTCTGTAATTTCAATCATCCGATTAAAAAAAATCGCTCCTCTTATTCAGGGAGCGATTTTTCATTAACCAACATAAAACAGGATTAATTTAACAGTATAAAACTGTAATTTTCTGTAAGTTTGTTTGGTACAGAGACCAAAGCTTTTGAATAGTTCAACAAACTACGGATGGTAGCACTACTGGGCGATAAGGTTTGTTTCATTTTAAAGGTTAGTTCCTTTTCACTGTTGCTTTCCGGTTGAGATTGAAATTGATGAGAAGTAAAGTTTTCTGCCATAGGCTGATCACGTTTTTTAGGTGTTTATCAAATAACGGAACGAACCATGATTTTAGTATGAACTATTGAAAATAATTTGACCATTTGGGGAAAATCATGCTTTTTTGAATTTACAAAGTGTGTCTGCATGAGGAATTTAGTTAACGCAACGCTTAGTAAGATTTACCCTGGTAGGCTTGTGTTCGAACCAGGGCAAAGCCAGGAAAAGTAAAGTGATTAGGCGAAGATTTAGTTTGCTATCTGATTTTCCAACGCTTCTGATTAATCATAAAAAAAAGCCTGCCTCAGGAGAGATAGGCCTGAATATAAAAGATAAAAGTCAGACAGAAAGTGAAATTTCCCTTTTTTCGATGAGTTTGCGCAGATTTATCAGGGCGTAGCGCATACGGCCCAGGGCAGTATTGATGCTAACATCGGTTTGTTCTGCGATGTCCTTAAAACTCATGTCAGCATAATGACGCATCAGCAGCACATCGCGTTGTTCCGGGGGTAAATGATCGATTAGCGCCCTCACATCACGGTGTATCTGTTCAGTAATCATGCGGTCCTCCACAGATTCATCGTAAATCCGGAGATTGTCCAGCAGATTATAATCTTCATTGGAATTCTCCACAATGGGCAGCCGCCGGGCTTTACGGAAATGATCAATCACCAGGTTATGCGCAATGCGCATCACCCATTGAATAAACTTACCTTCCTCTTTATAGGCTCCTGACTTCAGGGTATTGATTACCTTAATAAAGGTATCCTGAAAAATATCATCTGCATGTTGTTTGTCTTTAACAACCATGAAAATGTAAGAAAATACTTTCGTTTTATGCCTGGTAATCAACTGTTCAAGACAGGACTCGTTACCGGATAAATACCTGTGAATTAGCACTTGATCGCTAATGGATTGGGCATTCATAGCTCCTCCTTTGCTGTTGGTTAATAAGTAGCGTAGAGGTTTATCCGATAGTTTTTTTTTGGTGATTAATGGGTTTGAACAGCGTTAATATTCCTTTACGGGATATTGTTGGCCACAAATATACGTTTATTATATTAACAAATGCAAGCTTAGCGTGAATTATTTCTAATTTTGTGCTTCATGGAAAAAAAAATGACTCAATCTAAAGATATATCATTATCCCCGAAAGAAAGTATTTTAATCAAAGGAGCCAAAGTTCACAACCTCAAGAATATATCCCTCGCTATTCCGCGGAATAAATTTGTTGTCATCACTGGTTTATCTGGTTCCGGAAAATCGTCACTGGCCTTCGACACCTTATATGCTGAAGGTCAACGGCGTTACGTTGAGAGTCTCAGTGCCTACGCCAGGCAGTTTCTGGGCCGTATGAGCAAACCGGAAGTAGAGTCAATTAAAGGAATTGCTCCTGCCATTGCCATTGAACAAAGGGTTTATAGTCGCAATCCGCGATCTACGGTAGGCACTTCTACCGAAGTTTACGAGTACATTAAACTCCTTTTTGCCCGTGTTGGTAAAACCTATTCACCGGTATCAGGCAAATTGGTCAAACGGGATACCGTTACCGATGTTACTGATTTTATGCTCAGTCTGCCTGAGGATACACAGGTTTACCTGTTGGCAGAAATCCTGTTAAAACACAACCGCAGCCTCGAATCCCAGCTTACCATCATGATGCAGCAAGGCTTTAGCCGTGTGCTAAAAGGGGACAAGATTATTCGTATAGAAGAGTTTCTTAAACACCTACCCGATGAGACCAATGATTTAAAATTACTTGTTGACCGCATAACCATCCGCCCCGGCGATGAGGACCTTAAACAACGCGTGGCTGACTCTGTGCAAACGGCCTTTTACGAGGGAGAAGGAGAATGTTTCTGCCGCTATGAGGCCCCGGACGGGGAAGTGAAAACCGAATCATTTTCCAACCGGTTTGAGGCCGATGGAATCCTTTTTGAAGAACCTTCGGCCAACCTGTTCAGTTTTAACAATCCATATGGTGCATGTAAAACCTGCGAAGGTTATGGAAGCATCATCGGCATTGATGAAGATTTGGTAATTCCCAACAAAAGTCTTTCTGTATATGAAGATGCCATTGCATGCTGGAAAGGTGAAAAACTGAGTGAATGGAAAGATGTTCTCATAAAAAACGCCTACAAATTCGACTTTCCGGTGCATAAACCCTGGTATGAGCTGACCGCTGAGCAGCGTAAACTGGTCTGGAAAGGCAATCAATATTTTGGAGGACTCAATGAGTTCTTCAAATTTGTGGAAGATCAGACCTATAAAATACAATACAGGGTTTTATTAAGCAGATATCGTGGCAAAACGCTGTGCCCCGAATGCCAGGGCACCCGCCTGAGAAGTGATGCCACTTTTGTGAAAATTGGTGGTAAAAACATTACTGATCTGGTGCTGATGCCCGTTACTCAGGCACATCATTTTTTCGCTACATTAAAACTTAACGATCAGGATTATGCGATCTCAAAGCGTTTATTGCTCGAAATAACCAACCGTTTGCACTTCCTTTGTGAGGTAGGTCTGGGATACCTTACCCTTAACCGGCTCTCCTCTTCCCTGTCGGGAGGTGAATCACAGCGAATCAACCTGGCCACTTCCCTTGGCAGCAGTCTGGTGGGCAGTATGTATATTCTGGATGAACCCAGTATAGGCTTGCATTCGCGTGATACAAAGCAACTGATTAGCGTGCTTCAGCAATTAAAAAAACTGGGCAATTCAGTTATTGTGGTTGAACACGATGAGGAAATTATGCATGCTGCCGATCATTTGATTGATATAGGCCCGGAAGCGGGTGAAAATGGAGGCGAAGTGATGTATGAAGGGCCTTTTGAAGGCTTAATTCACGATGATAAGAGTTTAACAGCCTTATATCTTACCCATCGCATGCAGATTCCCGTTCCGGGGCAACGGCGCAAATGGCGGGATTATATTGAACTTAAAGGCGTACGCGAGAATAATCTGAAAGGTTTCGATGTTAAATTTCCACTCAATGTATTGGTTACGGTCACCGGTGTAAGTGGTTCGGGCAAAACTTCGTTGGTAAAACGGGTACTTTACCCTGCACTGAAGAAGATACATGGTGGATATGGTGAGAAGACCGGGCAGTTTGACCGGCTGTCAGGCGACCATCATAAAATTACCGATGTAGAAATGGTTGACCAGAATCCTATCGGGCGTTCCTCGCGTTCTAATCCGGCCACTTACGTAAAAGCATTTGATGAAATCAGGGCCTTGTTTGCGGATGTGCCCCTGGCTCATACGCGCGGATATAAGCCGGGTTTCTTCTCATTTAATGTGGAAGGCGGTCGCTGCGAAGAGTGTGAAGGTGAAGGTATGGTGCAAATCGGAATGCAGTTTATGGCCGATATACATCTTACCTGCGAAAGCTGTAAAGGGCGTCGTTATAAAGAGGAAACACTCGAAATTACGTACAGGGGCAAAAATATTGCCGACATCCTGGAACTTACCATTGACCAGGCTATTGCTTTCTTTAGTGAAAAGCAGGAAGGCTCCTCTACCCTTGAAAACCGGATAGTTCAGAAGCTGAAACCACTTGCAGATACCGGTTTAGGTTACCTGCGTATGGGTCAGTCCTCTGATACCCTCAGTGGCGGCGAAGCACAACGGATAAAATTATCGAGCTTCCTCACCAAAGGCGCATCAGACAAGCCGGCCTTATTTATCTTCGATGAACCCACTACCGGCCTGCATTTTCACGACATCAATAAATTACTTGCCTCATTTAACGCACTGATAGCCAAAGGCCACAGTATAATCGTGATTGAACATAACCTGGATGTGATTAAGAATGCTGACTGGATAATTGATCTGGGACCTGAAGGGGGTGACGAAGGCGGAAATCTTGTTTTCGAAGGCCTGCCTGAAGAACTTATTAAAGTAGAGCAATCGTATACCGGAAAATATCTGGCGCCCAAATTAACCAGGAAATAGTGAAAACAAGCCCGTTACTTTTGAATTACCTTGAAAAATATTCACTTATCAGTGCATTACAAATGCTAAAAAGTGGCATAAACAGGTATATCTTGATTTTTTTGTCAAAAGTCATGGTAACTCTGGCAAATGCAACTAAAATATTACTAATTTAGTACTTTCTTAGCCGGCCCCTTTCCGGTTAAGTTGAGATATTAAAAACACTTGTACTTATTTCTATGGAAAATCAACCCATGCCCGAAGAAAAATCTGCATCTCAGCAGCAGATACTCAAGGAAAATCAGAAACTCAAGGAAGAGCTGAAGCACTTTGAATATTTAAAACAGCAGGAACAGGAGCTGATTAGCGCCAAGGAAGAAGCAGAGCGTGAAAACCGCATGAAATCTGATTTCCTGGCAATGATGAGTCATGAAATCCGCACTCCAATGAACGGAGTGATTGGTATGACCAGTTTACTGCTGGATACTAACCTTACTGTTGAACAGAAGAATTATGTAGAAACACTCAGGGTAAGTGCTGACAACCTGATGACCATCATAAACGACATTCTCGATTTCTCGAAAATAGAATCGGGTAAGATGAACCTGGAAGAAGCGCCCTTTGAATTGCGAAACTGCATTGAAGATGCCCTCGACCTTTTCGCCCAGAAAGCGATTGAACGGGGCATAGACCTACTTTATCTCATTCAGCCTGATGTTTCGCCTTTCCTTATCGGGGATATAACCCGTCTTCGTCAGATACTTATCAACCTCATTAACAATGCAATAAAGTTCACTGAGGAAGGTGAAGTGTTTATCTCTATTGAGAAAGTGAAGGAAGAGGACGGTTTTCAGGAATTGCAGTTTTCGGTGCGCGACAGCGGCATAGGGATTGCAAAAGACAAGATTGATATACTGTTTAACGCCTTTACCCAAGCCGATGCTTCTACTACCCGCCGCTATGGAGGAACAGGACTCGGACTTGCCATTGCAAAGCATCTGGTTGAGATGATGGACGGGCGCATCTGGGTAGAAAGTGAAGCAGGCAAAGGTTCAACCTTCTATTTCACCGTTAAACTTCGCACTTCAGGCATAGGTAAAACCAAGCTTTACGTGAGGGGACAAATTCCTGAACTTAAAAACAGCCGGGTACTTATAGTAGATGATAATGAAACGAATCGGCATATTTTCACTCTTCAGTTTGAATCCTGGGGCATGATACCATTTACGGCCAAATCCGGACAAGAAGCCCTGGCCATTATCGAAGAAGATGAAGAGCCCTTTGACCTGGCAGTTATTGATATGCAAATGCCTACCATGGATGGGCTGGAACTTGGAAGAGCCGTTAAAGCAATGCCTTTTAAAGGTGAAGTACCCATGATTATGCTTACTTCACTGGGCAAAATAAACAAACTCCCCACCGATGTATTCGATGCTCAACTGTCGAAACCCATTAAGCTTGCCGAACTGTTTGAGGAGGTACTTCGGGTAATTGCCGAAGCCCGCAGCCGGCGCAACAACCTGGCCGATCATAACATTGACAAAAACCTTTCGGTAAAGCTTCCGATGCGTATTTTACTTGCCGAAGACAACGTAACCAATCAGGACCTGGTCATCACCCTTTTAAGCAAAATGGGCTATAAGATTGATGCTGTTGAAAATGGTCGAAAAGTCCTTGAAATGATGGAACGTAAGAAATATGACATCATTCTGATGGATATTCAAATGCCGGTTATGAATGGTATGGAAGCAACAAAAGCCATCTGCGAGAAATATCCTGAAGAAGAACGCCCAAGCATTATCGCCATTACCGCCAATGCCATGCCGGGTGACCGTGAACGTTATCTTAATGCCGGTATGGTAGATTACCTGCCCAAACCCATTAAATTTAAAGATGTACAAAATGTACTTATCAAGTGGGGAAAGAAAAAACAAACTACATGAGCTAAGGGGGGACAGGATTGGCGAGAAATTCCATCCTGAAAAAATAAAATTGAAATTCCGCTGAATCTGAAAACGCAAAGAGCTGCAAATTGCAGCTCTTTAAATTTTGTAGCGGGGACGAGAATTGAACTCGTGACCTCCGGGTTATGAATCCGACGCTCTAACCATCTGAGCTACCCCGCCAAATGCTTTTGGGAGTGCAAAAGTAAAGATTTATTTAATATTTACAATGATTTCCAGGATTTTTTTGGAAAGCTACTGCTCTATCAAAAAAATGTTGCCGCTTTTTGCTT
>JAVEQP010000176.1:0-3287 GCA_034007585.1 Lentimicrobium sp.
GTCATTTAAAGTGCCGGCAGTGGGAGAGGAAGTCTGTATCCAATTGTTTCCGTCGTAGCGGAGAATAACTCCATCGTTACCTACTGCCCAGGCCAGGTTGGGGCTCACAAACTCCACGGCGTTTAAGGCAGTAGTAACCGGACTTTCAACAACCATCCATTCTCCGATTTGGTAATGCAGTATCGTTCCATAATCACCCATAGCCACTCTCTCTTCGGATGAAACGAAGCTGATGTCGTTGATTTGTTGCATGCCTGTAGTAGGATTTATCCAGTTCCATGATTGGGCCATACAGGCGAAGGATACTGAAACCAGGGCCAAAAACAATGTAATTCTTTTCATAATTGCTTAATTTGAAATGAATTTATTCTGAAATAAAAAGCCAGGGATAGAACGCAACGAGTTTAAGGGGTAATTGTAAGAACCGGGAATTGTAGTGACCAAAGATAAAAAATTATATTCTAAAAAGCAACAGACCTGTATCCAATTTAACCCTGCCGACTTTTGTATCTGCTTAAGCATCACCAAACCTTTAATTCTAATTAGCATTTTACCTACTTTTACCTGGTTATTCCAAATAAGCCTATGTCATTCAAACTTGCAACTATCCGTCTGCTCGATACCCTGAATCGCATGCGCAAGCGCCTGCTTGCCGCTCTGGATGCCATTGGTATTTTTGTGGCACTGATCGGATTCGTGGTGTTTGTGTTTCACATAGGTTTTCCTCATACACCCGGGCAAGTCACACATATTCATTTGTTTTTCAATATAGTTTTGTTGCTGATTTTTATCAGTAATCTGGCCGGTGCATTTCTGGTTAAATGGGAAATTTTATTGCGTAAGTTAAGGCTGGCTGAGCTGCTAACCTTACCGGTAATTTTACTTTTACTGGATGCCCGCATCCGGTTTTCGGGCATTCACTGGTATGATACCATGTTTATGCAGGCGTTGACAAAGGATGTAGCCATGCATGCATTTCTTATTTTTATTCTTATCCTTGAAATATCAACCGGTTCGCTCAGGTTCAGCAACCGGAACACCAATCCTGCCCTGGTTTTCGTGTTTAGTTTTTTGGTACTCATTCTTTTTGGTACGGCTTTGCTGCTGTTGCCAAAGGCAACGTATGAGGGCATTGGCTTTACCGATGCCTTTTTTACAGCCACCAGTGCAGTGTGCGTTACCGGACTTATTGTAGTGGATACCGCTACTTATTTTACTCCTTTGGGACACATCTTTATTATTGTACTTGTACAATTAGGCGGGCTCGGTATCATGACATTTACCAGCTTTTTTGGATATTTTTTCAAGGGGTCATCTTCCTTTGGCAATGAATTCCTGTTAAAGGAACTGCTTAACGAAGAGCGGATGGGAGAGATATTCCGCACCATAGGCAAAATCGTACTGGTAACCTTTACCATTGAAGCGCTGGGCGCCTTATTTATCTATTTCTCGGTAAACCCACAACTCTTTGATGGCCACTTAAACCGGCTTTCATTTTCGGTTTTTCATGCCATTTCGGCCTTTTGTAATGCTGGATTTTCGCTGCTTACCAACAATCTGGCTGAATTCGGTTTCAGATATAATTATCAGTTTCAGTTTATCATTGCCTTACTTATTATTATAGGTGGTCTTGGCTTCCCCATCGTTTTCAACTATTTCAGCCTTATTAAATCTAACATTCAACGCCGTTTCCGGTCATTGTATTATGGTGAACCTTTCCATTATGTCCCACACATCATCAATGTAAGTAGCAAGATTGTGCTGCTTACCACTTCTTTGTTGATTGTTGGCGGCACAGTATTGTTTTTTATCTTTGAGAATAATCATAGTTTACAGGGCTTATCGCTTACCGGGAAGATTGCCGGATCCTTTTTTGGTGCGGTAACACCGCGCACGGCCGGATTCAACACTTTGGATATGAGTGCTTTAGCTCCTGCTACGCTGCTCTTGTATTTTTTGTTGATGTGGATAGGTGCTTCGCCGGGTTCAACGGGTGGTGGCATAAAAACAACCACTTTTGCTGTGGCCGTTACCAATATTCTGAACCTGGGCATGGGTAAAGACAGGGTTGAACTTTATGGCCGCGAAGTCTCAGAAAGTTCCGTAAAGCGGGCCTTTGCTGTTATTGTCCTATCGGTGCTTGTATTGGGTTCCGCACTTCTGTTGCTCGAATTGACAGACGGCGCCCTAAGCATGCGTAAGCTGGCATTTGAAGTATTTTCGGCCTTTGGAACCGTGGGTTTATCGCTGGGCATCACTTCGCAACTTTCCTTTCCGGGGAAATGGATCATCATACTTACCATGTTCCTGGGCAGGGTAGGCACTTTTACCATAATGGTAGCCTTCTTTCGTAAGGTGAGGAGCCTGAATTATCGGTATCCTTTTGAAAACGTTATGATCAACTAAAACACCTCATTTATGAAAATTCTTATCATTGGTTTGGGAAATTTTGGCTCTGCACTGGGCATTCAGCTTACAGCCGCCGGCCACGAAGTGATTGGAGTGGATACCAGTCCGGTTAAAGTGGAAAGTTTTAAGGATGTGATTACGCAAACTATTGTGCTTGATGCGACCAATGAACATGCGCTGAAAACCCTCCCTTTGCGGGAATGCGATTATGCGGTGGTGGCCATTGGTGAAGATTTTGGCGCGTCGGTAATGACTACAGCCCTGCTTAAACAAGCCAATGTAAAGCATCTGGTGAGCCGGGCCATCAATGAGTTACATTCTACTGTACTTGAAACGTTGGGGGTAGAAGTGATTGTTCGTCCCGAAAAGGATTCGGCTTCTCTTTTTGTCGATCGTATATTGTTGTATGGTGTAAGCAATGCCTATCATATTTCGGATAAATACAAAATAGTGGAAGCAAATATACCGCGCAGGTATGATGGCCTTACCCTGGGGGAGGTTAATTTTAAAGAGAAATACAAGCTTCAACCCATTACCGCTATCCGCGACTACGAAGGCAAATCCGTATTTGGGCAGCCACGGATAATGAAAAAAGTTCTGGGTATGCTCACCGATGATTTTATCCTCAAAATCGGCGATCGCTTGCTGTTATTTGGTAGTAGTAGTGCTATTGAGGCGTTTTTGGGATTGGAGGAGAACGAGTGAGGGATGAGTTGATGTGCTGATGTGCTGATTTGTTGCGTGTCCGTCCGCCTTAGGCGGAGCGGGATTTGTTGATTTGTTGATGTGATCTGTAATCAGTGATCTGTGATTCAATCTGAAATCCGAACCGGAGCGAAGAGGAGCTCACCGAAGATAAATCTGAAATCCGCAATCCG
>JAVEQP010000177.1:0-3262 GCA_034007585.1 Lentimicrobium sp.
TATCGTTAACCGGCTTCCTTTGCGGAATGATTGCCCTGCAGCTTCATGCACAGGATCCGGTTAGCGATACTTTACAACTACAGGGAATTGAAGTCACCACCAAAAAGATAAGCAGGGCAGAGATTTCTGTGAATCCGTTACAAATCCTTAATACCGCACAAATCAATGCTTTGGCCGGAAATTCGGTGGCCGAAGCCGTAAAAACCTTTTCGGGCGTAAGCCTGCGCGATTACGGCGGCATGGGCGGACTAAAAACCGTAATGATTCGCAGCCTGGGGGCCAATCATACCGGAGTTTTTGTGGATGGTATGCCGGTTTCCGACATTGCCAGCGGACAAATTGACCTGGGAAAACTTCCGCTGGAAGGGCTTGAGGAAATTTCACTCAGCATTGGCACATCGGGAACCCAACCCCTGCCGGCGCGTGCTTTTGCTTCGGCTGGAATGATTAACCTAAGGAGTATTAAACCGGATTTTGAATATCAAAAGACGCACGGGAATTTTAAACTAAAAGCAGGTTCCTTCGGTTTGATAAATCCATCCGCCGGTCTTTCCCGGAAAACCGGTGAAAAATCATGGATAGATATTACCGCCTCCTGGCTAAAGTCAGAAGGTGATTATCCTTACCTGGTGGACAATGGAACGGCAGGCACCCAAACCCTTGACCGAAGCAATTCAGATATTACTGCCTTGTCTGCCCATGCCCGTTATTTCATTACCATCAGCGACAGCTCGGATTTTCAGGCAAAAATAAGCATGTATGATTCCGAACGTGGCCTGCCGGGAGCTGTGGTATTTTACAACCCGCAATCTGCACAACGGCTCACCAATAAAGATCTTGTTCTGAATCTTCAATACCAGGCTAAAGACAAAAATGTATCCAGCCTGAGCAGTGCAGGATGGTCGAGAGCATGGTTGCGTTATGTGGATCCATATTATTTAGGCCAGGATAAGCCCCTGGACAACCGCTATTTGCAAAACGAATTTTATATTTCCCAGGCATTCGGCATTACCTTTGGCAAATATTTAAGCGCCTCCACTGCTGCCGATGCCATAGTAAACACTTTTTCATCCAATCTTTTCGACAACCGCAACCCTTTGCGGTTAAGTCTGCTTACCTCAGGCAGCCTGCTCTACAAAAGAAAAATCACCGAAACCTCCGCGGGCTTTCTGCTTAGTCTGATTAGAGATGAGAATGATAGCGAGTACCAAAAAGATTTGGCAAAATTGACTCCATTCGCATCAATCTCAGTGCGGCTTCTCAATGACCCTTCGCTTCGTTTCCGGCTCATGTATAAGCAATCCTTCCGATTGCCCACCTTCAATGATTTGTATTATAATATAATAGGTAACCTCAACCTGCTACCTGAAAATGTGCATCAGCTCAATGCCGGAATGTTGTTTGGATTTGTCCGCAGCAGCCGCTTTTCGATTAACGGACGCGCCGATTTATTTATGAATCAGGTAAATAACAAAATTATTGCCATCCCCACACAAAATCTCTTTGTATGGTCCATGCGCAACATTGGAGAAGTTCAAACCAAAGGCATCGAGCTTCAGCTTGACCAGCATTCGGACATTACTAAAAATCTACACTTAAATCTCAGTGTTAACTTCACCTATCAGCAGGCTTTGGATGTGTCTAGTCAGGATTCGCCCGCTTACAAGCAGCAGATACCTTATATTCCCTTAGAAACCTTTTCGGGAATGGCTTCGGTTCATTTCCATGCTTTTACCTTGAATTACACCTTACTTTTCAATGGATTCCGATATATTTCCGCCGAAAACAGTTGGGAAAACATGCTTCCGGGCTGGTGGGTGAGCGATGTGGGTTTGAGCTGGGAACGAAAAACCACAAAGCTGAGCTATCAGGTTAAAGCGGAAGCCACTAACCTTTTTAATGAACAATATGTTGTCATAAAAAGCTTCCCCATGCCCGGCCGAAGCTTTGCACTAACCCTTGGTTTAAATTTTTAACAACTGATTAAAATGAAAAGCTGATATGTTTCTCCCACGCAAAGACGCGATGACGCGATGTATTTTTTAATGCTCTAAAAGTATTTTAAGTTACAGTGTAAGAGTCTTAAAATCATTTTTTAAAAAATTTTCAACACAAATAGTAAATAATAAAACCCTCCAAATGAATAAACAAACTCCTTTATTCAAAAAAAATCTTTTCGCAGCAACATTGATGCTAGTTTCCATGACATTGTTTTCATGCACCAAAGAACCTGAACCTGATGTAGAGCCGCCGGCAGAAACAACAACGATAGTTACCGGTGTGTATGTGTTGAACGAAGGTCTTTTTAATGCCAACAATGCCTCGCTCACCCGCTTCAGCTTTGAGGATTCAACCGTTGAAAAGAGTTGTTTTTACAATGCAAACAACCGCGGGCTGGGTGATACCGGCAGTGATCTGGCCATTTATGGTTCCAAAATGTACATTGTGGTGAATGTTTCAAGCCAGGTAGAAGTTGTAAATGCCACCACCTGCAAAAGTCTTAAACAAATTCCATTTTTTGATGGAAACAAACCCCGGCAGCCACGAAAGGTTGCCTTTTCCGGTTCCAATGCCTTTGTCTGTAGCTTCGATGGAACGGTTGCTGTAATTGACACCACATCGCTTGAAGTAACCAAATACATTAAAGTAGGCCGAAATCCGGATGGCATCACGGCTGCTTACGATAAAATATGGGTAAGCAACTCGGGCGGACTGAATTTCCCGAATTATGAGGATACAATTTCGGTTATTGACCCGTTTTCCCTCACCGAAGAGAAAAAAATTACCGCCGGGCCCAATCCTTACACCATCTTGCCGGACAATTACGGAGAAATGTATTTAATTTCTCGTGGGAATTATGATGATTTGAAAAGCCGCCTTCAGATATTGGATGTTGCTACAGGAGCGCTAAAACACACTTTCATGGATTTTGAAGCCCTGAGTTTCACCATAGCGGGTGATACCGCCTGGGTTTACAATTACGACTGGGCCAGCCAAAGCAGCAGCATACTCATGCTCAACGTAAAAACCGAAGAGATAATTACCAACAACTTTATCACCGATGGCACACCCATAAAAACCGTGTATGGCATAAAAGCCGATCCCATTTCCAAATTGGTTTACATTACCGATGCCCTGGATTTTGGAAGTAATGGCAAGGTTTACGCCTTTGATTACGAGGGCAGACTCAAATTTGAGTTTGGAGCAGGTATTAGTCCAGCCAATGTAGTGGTGGTGGACAGGAAGGTTGTGGCGATGCCGT
>JAVEQP010000088.1:0-14957 GCA_034007585.1 Lentimicrobium sp.
CCACTTGTCTCGGGAGAGCGAAGCGATAACGAGAAAGACCAAAGACCAAAGACTAAAGACCAAAGACCAAAAACCAATAGCCACTTGTCTCGGGAGAGCGAAGCGATAACGAGAAAGACTAAGAACCTGGAACCCGGAACCCGGAAACAGGAACAAAGATTACTAAAGGAGGTACATATCCATATTTCTTTATAATTTTGCCGCAACAACAATACTTCATCAATTATGAAAAAATTATTCATTGCTTTCATTCCCGGGTGTTTACTTTTCTCCGGATGTAACCAACAAACAGACAACAACAAGGCTAAAATGACTTATCCCGAAACCAGAATAACCGATACGGTAGATCAATATTTTGGAGAGGCTGTGCCCGATCCATACCGTTGGCTCGAAGATGATAATTCGGCAGAAACAATGCAATGGGTTACTGAACAGAATAAGGTGACCGATGCCTGGATGGAAAAGGTACCTTATCGCAATCAATTGAAGGATCGCCTCACCGGTTTGTGGAATTACGAACGCTATGGTGTGCCGTTTCATAAAGGCAACTACTATTATTTTTTCAAGAATGATGGAATTCAGAACCAAAGCGTGCTCTATATTCAGGATTCATTGGGTGGCGAAGCCCGTGTTTTTCTGGATCCAAATAAACTGGCAGAAGATGGGACTACTTCACTCAGTGAGTATAAGGTATCTCATGATGGCAAATATTTCGCTTATGCCATTTCAAAAGCCGGTTCTGACTGGAATGAAATTTATGTGATGGAAACCATTACCGGCAAGCAGCTCAACGACAAACTCGAATGGGTGAAGTTCTCTACGATTGCCTGGAGGGAAGATGGCTTTTTCTACAGTCGCTACGATAAACCTTCGGGAGGCAGTGAACTTTCCGTGAAAAACGAATATCAGAAAGTATATTTCCATAAAATAGGTAATCCACAATCGGCCGATGAGCTGATATATGAAAACCGCAACTATCCGTTGCGCAATTACGGCGCCCTTACTACCCTGGATGAACAGTTTGTAATTTTGGTCGAAAACGAAAGCACCAGCGGCAATGCGCTTTATGTTAAAGACCTGAAAAATGCCGTTAAGGGTTTTGTTAAGCTGGTGGATGGCTTCCGCTATGATTATACCGTCGTGCATAACAACAGCAATAAATTTATGCTGTTGACCAACAGCGGTGCCGAGCGTTATCAACTGGTGGAAGTGGATGCAGCAAATCCCGCACCGGCAAATTGGAAGACCATCATCCCGGAAACGCAAAATGTACTTACCAGTGTGGAAGTAGCCGGTGGAAAACTGGTGGCTCAGTATATGGTGGATGCCCACAGCGAAATGAAGGTATTCAGCCTGGATGGCAAGCTGCTGCAAACCTTAGCCTTACCCGGCCCCGGAACCATTGCCGGTTTCAACGGTAATGAAGATGAAGAGCTGGCATTTTACTCCTTTACCTCATTCCTGGAACCTTCAACGGTATTCACCTACGATTTAAAAACCAATACTTCGGAGGTGCTTTACAAATCAACCCTCGATTTTGATGCTTCTCCCTATATCTCCGAACAGGTATTTTATACCAGCAAGGATGGTACCCGTATCCCCATGTTTATCGTTCACCGTAAGGACATAAAAATGGATGGCAACAATCCGGTGTATTTATATGGTTATGGCGGGTTTAACATCAGTCTGACACCCAGTTTCAGTGTAACCCGGTTGTTGTTTCTGGAACAGGGTGGCGTATTTGCCATAGCCAACCTTCGGGGTGGTGGCGAATATGGTGATGCCTGGCACCGTGCCGGAACCAAACTGCAAAAGCAGAACGTTTTTGACGATTTTATTGCTGCCGCAGAATACCTGATTGAAAATAAATACACCAAATCCGAAAAGATTGCCATTGCCGGCGGTTCAAATGGTGGCTTGCTGGTGGGTGCCTGTATGACACAGCGCCCTGACCTGTTTGGTGTGGCCCTGCCCGCAGTGGGTGTAATGGATATGCTTCGATTCCACAAATTCACCATTGGCTGGGCCTGGACCGATGATTACGGTTCGAGCGAGGATTCGGTGCAGTATCGTTATCTGAAAGCTTACTCCCCGCTGCATAACCTCAAACCGGGAACCTGTTATCCGGCCACACTTATCACTACTGCCGATCACGACGACCGCGTGGTGCCTGCCCACTCCTTCAAATTTGCAGCTACCTTGCAGAAAGCGCAGTCATGTAATAATCCCACGCTTATCCGCATTGAAACCAATGCCGGACATGGCGCCGGTAAGCCGGTATCCAAACTCATTGAAGAAGCCACCGACATATGGGGCTTTACCATGTATAATTTGGGCATGAATCCTACGTTTAAATAAACGAAAATTAAAGATTGAAGAAAACCTTCCGGATCTGTTTTATTCCGGAAGGTTTTTTTGTTGTGATCCCGACAGTTCTATAAGTTCAACTGGAATTGCTTACTCTAATTGAAAAGCGATAGTTTTAACGATCAATAACGGCAAACTTCCCAGCCACCTGCGGATAGGTTGAACCATCGGGAAAGGTTTCAGGTGGGCCAAAATCAGGGCGGGTAAGAAATTCGTCATCCTGAAGCGAAAGGATAAATGCTTTTAGCGCTGCCTTTTCTAAAGGGGTCAATTGTACGCCTCCCTCAGCCACATGGTGCATAAGCGGATCCACGTAATCCGACATTTTTACATGATGCGAGTATTGATCAATCACCTCGTCCAGGGTCTGGAAACGACCATCATGCATATAAGGCCCCATAAAAGCTACATTTCGCAGGGTAGTCGCTTTATATGCACCCTTATCCATGGGCTTTCCCGTAATGGAATAGCGGTCATGAAGTCCATCAAAGTCAATATCTTTTCCGTTGTTGTAAAACAAGTTGGTGGTAAACAACGGATTTCCGCTGCTGCCGTGGCAATGGAAGCAATCGGCCCCTTCTTCGGTGGTAAAAAGAATAAATCCGTTCA
The DNA here is from genome assembly GCA_034007585.1 of Lentimicrobium sp. Classification (GTDB taxonomy): domain Bacteria; phylum Bacteroidota; class Bacteroidia; order Bacteroidales; family Lentimicrobiaceae; genus Lentimicrobium. Next base: position 2,977 of record JAVEQP010000088.1, read on the forward strand.
ACTCCTGTTGCGAAAGCTGCTCATCCCCCCGCATATAGCGGTCAAACTTTGAGTTGGCTGAAATGAGAGTCCGCACGAACTGAGCTATGGCCCGGCTGACATTCTCCATGGTTACTGTTTCAGAACCAAAGGCTTTATAGAAAAGTTCAGGATAACCTTCAATTTGTTGAATGCGTTGTTTGGTAAGGTTGGTATCACCCGCCACCTCATCCGGGGCCAACACAGTCATCCAGACGATGTCTTCAAGCCGTCGTTGTGAGGCATTCTCGTTGGAGGAGTGAATCAATCCATTCCAAAAATAACCATTGTGATTCCATACCAGATTCACCAAAGGCAGGGTGGCATGAAGCGTGCGCTGTCCGGTGATACCGAAAGTATGTCCACCCGTAAAAACAGCATGATCCGTTCCGGCTTCAAAACTGCGCGACTGCCGGTGACAACTCCCACAACTCATCAACGAATCATAATCGCTGCGGCCCGACAGGCGGCCATCGTAAAAGAGGTAACGCCCCAGGGCTATGCCTTCAACGGTCATGGGGTTTTCAGCAGGGATATTCAGCCGGGTAGGGAAATACCCGGGCACCTCAATCGTAAAAGGAGTGGGCTTATAGGGCTCAGGTGCAGGATCGTTCTTATCGCAGCCCGACAGCACATACCACATCAAAATAAAAGCCGGTAAATAGCGAAGATAGTTCATAGTAGTAATAAAATCAGCTTACCACAAAAGTAAACAATGTTTGTATAATTGGACAGATATTATAACAAAATGTTGTAAGTCAATGTAATACATAAATTTCGGGAGTGTTAGTGCGTAGATTCTCAGCAGTATTTTAAGCCTTAAATGCCTGAATTGATTAGTTTTGCAAACGGAAAAGCCATCAGGCAACCCGTTTTGTTATTAATTTAAACCATACAATTAACTTTTACACAAATGGAGCTGAAGACAGGGGATAAAGTGCGTTTTTTGAATGAAAAAGGCGAAGGGGTAGTTACCCGGGTATTAAATAATGTAATGGTCTATGTGGCCATTGAAGAGGGTTTTGAGGTACCGGTAATGGTGAATGAACTGGTAAAGATTGAACATGGAGGCGCAGCAGGCCGCTATTTTGGCGGACCGGCCGCTCCTGAAATGGGTTTGTCAGATACGGTAAAACACAAATCTGCAGCACCGGTTACCGAAAATGCCTCGCATTCAGAAGAAGGCACTGACCGGCTTTCCAATTTATACCGGCAATCGGGTAAGGATACTGCCGAAGGTGTTTATCTGGTGTACTCTCCACACGATCAGCAGCAGCTCATAATGGGCAACCTCGATATTTTACTGGTCAATAATACCGCTTTTGAATTGCTGTTTGCCTTTTTTGTGCGCGATGATGAAAAGTTGTTTTCCGGAGTGGATTATGAGGTTATCCCACCGTTTCAGAAGATGCTGATTGAAACCATTACCCGCGATGATATCAATTACTGGTGCAGTGGTGTAGTGCAGGGATTATTTTTCAGGGAAGAGCTTGCTTCGGTGCAGCGGCCCCTGCATGCTGAATTCACTGTACGGCCGGTCCGCTTTTACAAGGAAAGTGGCTATGGTGAGTTTAAACTAACCGGAGGCAAAGCCTTGGTTGTAAAACTCGATGACCCATCGGCCCAGGCAAAATTCGAAGCCCGGGAGGAATTGTCTAAGGCCGGTGTGGAACCTGCCCTGCAGCAAAAAGTCACCGCCATTGCACCCCCGGCATACATCGATGAACACAACATCGGTTCCCGGGAAGCCGAAGTCGATCTTCACATTTCGGCCCTGCGTGATGATTACACCCAAATGAATAAAAACGAAATACTGCATTATCAACTCGACTATTTCACCCGCATGTTAGACAGTGCCATAACCAATCAATACCGTAAAGTCACTTTTATTCATGGCATTGGTAACGGCACCCTGAAAGCAGCCCTTGTCTCCTTGTTAAATGATTATGAAAACATAGAACTCCGAACCGCTCCCTTTGCTCAATATGGCAATGGAGCCATTGAAATTATTATCCATAGGGGAGGTTGATTTGTTGATTTGTTGATTTGTTGAGTCGTTAAGCGCAGGCAACCTAACAGGTTTTCTGGGGTAGGACAATCATTCGTTGAATCGTTAAGCGCAGGCAACCTAACAGGTTTTCTGGGGTAGGACGATCGGATTCGTTGATTTGTTGATTTGAAACTTGCCCATCCCCCTGAAGCAGAGCGGAATTTGATGCCAGTCCTTTCTCCCTATCCCCCTGCCTGCCTTCCGATGGTCCCCGTGTCCAGCGCTTTCCGAGTCTCTATTTCCCGTTTTCCGAAGGTCCAAACCCTGTCAGGGTTAAGTCCATCTAATCACCAGACAACTTCCACCGGCACGATAGAAGCTTTCCGGCAAGGTTGTCAATCCTTGTCAGAATTTGCCATCACATCACTAAATGTCGTATCTTTGTAGCACAAAAGTTATCTGAACGGCAGATATGCTGCGCTTTCTGTCGCCGGTCTTTGCAGAAGACAGGAGGAAAGTCGGGGCAACACAGGGCACCATACTTCCCAACAGGAAGGTTCTAAAGCTGGTGGAAACAGACAGTGCCACAGAAAATAACCGTCACGTTGCTTTAGGGTAACGAGATAAGGGTGAAAACGTGGGGTAAGAGCCCACGGCAGCGTTTGGTGACATTCGTTGCGGGCAAACCTTATGGGTTGAAAGGCCAAATATACCGGAAGGCCGCCAGCAATGGCGGCAGAGAGCTGCCCGCTCTTTTCCGGGGGGTAGGCCGATAGAGCCTTGTGGCGACACAAGGCCTGGATAAATGACAGAACGCCGGAGAAGCTTTGCTATCCGGCCGACAGAACCCCGCTTACGCGCAGCCCGGCACCGTTCAGATAACTTTTTTTCTCTCCCGGCTTCACGTTTAGTACTTTTAGTACTTTGATTTTTTAAAGGCTATTTTTGCACTTTTTGAACAGCCTCCATCCTCTCCCCTTGCTAAACTTTTAAATCATATAGACAACCTAAACTACCTCAACAAATCAACATATCATCACATCAACACATCAGCACATCAACACATCAGCACATCAACACATCAGCACATCAACACATCAGCACATCATCACATCATCACATCAACACATCAGCACATCAACACATCAACACATCAACACATCATCACATCATCACATCATCACATCAGCACATCATCAACTTTTTTACCTGCGGTTTGTTACTTCTCTAAACACTATTTAAAGCTTGTATCCTATGCTAAAAAATTACCTCCATTTGTCATTACTTTTTGGCTTGCTGCTGAGTTTATCTACATTTAATCCTATGCTGATTAAAGCACAGAATCCCATCCCCAATCCCGGTTTTGAAAACTGGACAGGCGGTGAACCGGATGACTGGAACACCATAAATCAGGAAGTCTTTGGAACTACCTTTACTGCCGTCACCCGCGATCAGACCAGTATGCATTCAGGCACTTCAAGCGTAAAGCTCGAAACCATTACCCAGTCCATTTTTCTTATCGGTCCCGTTACCGTTCCCGGGATGATTACTCTGGGGGAAATTATTATTGATTTAGTCAACTTTACCGGAACAGTTGAAGGGGGAATTCCCGTTACCGGCACGCCACAAAAACTCAGAGGTTGGTACCGCTACCTTCCGCAAACCGGTGATTCCTGCATTATGGGTATCGGGCTCTCCCGGTGGAATGGCACTTCCCGCGATACCATTGCTTATTCCTACCTAAGCATCGGAGGTCAGCACAACGACTGGGAGGAATTTTCGGTACCTGTAGTTTATGAGATAACCGCTGAGCCTGACTCTATGAATGTAGTTTTCTTCTCTTCCAACCTTTTAAATGGTGAGCCCGTCAGTGGCAGTAAGTTATGGGTAGACGATTTGTGGATAGATTATGAAACCGTATCGGTACAAATGGCAGGCCTTAGCCGCGACTTTTATATTCAGCCTTCAGGAGAGGTGGTTTATGTATTTACCAATGCCCCAATGGGAGGAGAAATTCAGGTGTTTAACCTGAGTGGATCATTGGTTTATCAAACACGAATAAATGCTGGGATGGGTCAGCAAAAACTTTCCCTGCCCCGCCTGCCTTCCGGGCTTTATATTGCTCAGCTTACAACCAGCGGAGGAGTGCGCAAAGCGGCAAAATTTATTCAGCGCTGATCTTATTCAGCGATTAATTATTTAAAGTGAGGCCTACCGGGTGGGGCTTCACTTTTTTATATACTATTCATCACAATCCTGCGTTATAAAGCCCGTAGAGTTATTAAAAAGCCATTGTTCATAACTCTGCGCTAAATATGCCACACGCATTGGACTATCCCGTAATTTTATACCCCATTTTAAGTTAATATTATGATTCGGACATACTTCCTGTATTTTGTCTCCGTTTTACTTATGCTCAGCCTCTCTTCTTATGGCCAGCAAACCATTGTCAATCAGGCTCACAGGCCGGACCAGCGCATGGCTTCACATCTTTTTTATATGCAAAAGTATGAAGCAGCCCGCAATCTGAGCAGCCGGCTTATGTCACCAGACGAACTACTGCTCTCTTTTGATGTGGAAAAGGATTATTACACCTCGGCTTCTGCCGCTGAACTGGAGCAAGAAGATTCTCCGGCGTTGCTCCTGAAGTTTTTGGAAGACTATCCTGAAAACACCCGCACCAACCTTACCTGGTTCAGGCTGGGAAATCTTGAATTCCGGAACCGCAATTACAGAAATGCATTGCAGGCTTACGAAAAAGTGGATACCTATGAGTTTAATCAGGAAACAAATGCAGAATATGCTTTTAAACGGGGTTATGGTTACTTCATGGGAAAAGATATGGATATGGCTGCCCGTTTATTTAGTGAGGTAAAGGACAGACAAACCCGTTACACCGGGCCGGCTACCTATTACTTCGCTCATATTATGTATGAAAACGGCAACTACCAGACCGCTTTGCCTGAATTTGAAAAGCTGCGCCAGGACCAGACTTTCAAAAGTGTGGTACCCTATTACATCATCCAGATTTACTATCTTCAGGGCAGGTATGATGAAATGCTTGATATGTCGCAACCTTATCTGGAAGGCCAGCGCAACAAACGCACCAACGAAATTTTACGCCTGGTGGCAGATGTAAATTACCGCAAGGGTAACTACGCTGAAGTAATCAGTCAAATGGAAGAATACCAGCAGGTAAATCGTGGACGGGTAAGCCGCGAAGAGAATTATGTGCTGGCTTATTCGTATTATAGCACCAAGGCTTATGAAAAAGCCATACCCCAGTTCCAGCAGGTTACCGGCATTGAGGATACCCTGGCTCAGAATGCCTGGTATCATCTGGGCGACAGTTACCTGAAAACCGATCAGAAACAGTTTGCGTCGAATGCCTTTTTCGCTGCCTGGAAAATTCCCATACAATCGCCCATAGCAGAAGATGCGCTTTTTAATTATGCCAAACTCAGCATTGAACTTTCATATAACCCCTATAATGAAGCCATTAAGGCACTTCAGCAATACCTGACCACTTACCCGTCCTCACCCCGTCGCGACGAAGCTTATACTTATCTGGCAAACCTTTATCTGGTAACCAAAAACTACCGGGAGGCACTCTCTACCCTTGAGAATGTGTCAAAGCGCAATAATCAGCAAAATGAGATCTATCAGAAGATCGCTTACTTTAGGGGACTGGAGTTGTTTAGCGATAAGGAATATTTTGAAGCCATTGGGCTGTTCCAGAAATCCCTCGAAAATAAGGCGGATGCCACTATAGCTGCCGGCGCCGTATATTGGACCGGTGAATCCTATTACCGCCTGGGTCAATACGAACTGGCCCTGGGTCGGTTTGAGGCTTTCAGTGCTATGCCCGGTGCTGCGAAACATCCATCAGCAGCCCTCATTGACTATAACCTGGGCTATTCGCTACTGAAGCTTAACCAGTATGACAAAGCAACTCCGGCCTTTGCCCGTTTTATTGAGCAAAGCAAAGCCGACCGGGTGATGATAAACGATGCCACCCTGCGATTGGCCGATTGCTATTTTATGCAGAAAAATTACACAGAAGCTTCACGGTTATATGAGCAGGTAATTGCTTCCCGCGGTGCCGATGGAGACTATGCTTTATATCAAAAGTCACTCTGTCTGGGCGTTACTAATAATACTGCACAGAAAATCAGCTCATTGCAAAAACTGGTTTCCACCTATTCCAAATCAAATTATGCGGATGATGCCCTTTTCGAAATGGGACAGGCCCACCTCTCGCTTCAGCAGAATGAACAGGCCCTGAAGCAGTTTCAGCGACTCATCAGCGAGTTTGCCAACAGCAGTTATGTAAAGCGATCGTTGCTAAATACCGGTTTGATTTATTACAACACCAACCGCAATCAACAAGCGCTTGAAACCTTTAAAAAGGTGGTAAAGGATTATCCGGCTACCCCTGAATCGCGGGAAGCGCTGGCGGTGATTAAAAGTATTTATGTTGACATGAACCGGGTGGATGAATTTGTGAATTATGCCGAAGAGGTGCCTTTTGCCAACATCAGCCGCACCGAACAGGATTCATTGAGCTATACCGCCGCCGAGGCCCGCTATATGAATAACGACTGCGAAAAGGCCCTGCCGGGCTTCATAACATACCTGGATAAGTTTCCCGATGGTATTTTTGCACTCAATGCCCACTATTACAAGGCTGACTGCGAAGCCAGAGCTGGCAATTACAATGAAGCTGTAGAAGATTATCAGTATGTCACCAGTCGTCCGCGCAACCGGTTTACCGAAAATGCAACACTCAGGGGTGCAGGCCTGCTTTACCGCATGGAAAGCTGGGCAGAGGCCCTGAAAATGTTTAATCTCCTGGGCGAAAGTGCTGAAAATGATGCCAATATGCAGGCAGCCATGCTGGGACAGATGCGGTGCAATGCAAGGCTGGGTAATAATGGAGTAGCCATGCAGATAGGACAGCGCCTGTTGCAGGGCGAAAAACTATCTGCCGATCTCATTGCTGAAACTCAGCTCGTTGTGGGCAATGCAGCCTTTGCTTTGGGTAAACCCGATATGGCCGCTGAGGCCTTTAGCGAAGTAGTAAAACGGTCTCAGGGTGCCCTCGGTGCCGAAGCCCAATACCAGTTGGCCTTAATTACCTTTCAGAAAGCCGATTATACCAATGCCGAAAAGCTGGTTTTCAAAGTAACCACCGATTATGCTTCCTATGACTACTGGGTAGCCAAAGCCTTTATTTTGCTGTCGGATGTGTATGTTAAAACCGGCAATATATTCCAGGCCAGGCAAACCCTGCAAAGCATCATCGACAATTATGAGGGTGAAGACTTGCGCAATGAAGCCATTTCAAAACTTAATGTCATCGAGCGCAACAATAAACCCGCAGAATCTGCCGGCAGCAAATTCGACGACGATGATGACATTATGATTCGGTAATGCGAGATAGTAAATCCTGAACAGCACAAACGAAAAACCATGAAAACCATTCTCATAAAGACCAGTTTACTTTTTGTCGCAATCTTTGCCTTTCTGGCATTTTCGGTACGGCTTCCCGCGCAGTCGCTTAATGAGCAGGTTACTGTGGTGGCAGCCTATGAGCCTTCCCTTCCTGAAGTGAATAAAATAAATGCCAATCCGGCCGCCGAAGAAACTGAAGTTAAGCTGCCGAAACTTTCCTATGGCATTACACCCACTCCCCTTGAACCGGGGTTTGCACCGGGTGTTATCCCTTCGGTGCGGCTTACCGGTGAACCCCTGGAAAGGTTATACCGCAATTATGCCCGCATAGGTTTTGGCAATTACACCACACCCTATGCTGAATTCTGGGCAACTACCCTACGGAATAAGTCTTACGGACTGGGTGTACACATAAAGCACCTCTCTTCATCGGGCGAGATAAAAGATTATGCCAAAAGCAACAATAGCCTTAACCTGGTTGAATTGCAGGGACAAAAATTCTTCGAAAACCACACCCTGAATGCCAACCTTGGTTTCAGGCGCAACGTAGTGCATCATTATGGATTTAAACCCAGCCTGTTTGAGGTACCCATCAACGAAGATGACCTGAAACAGCATTTCAACCGTTTCGACGCAGGAGCTGAATTTGCATCGCACTACAAAGATAAGGATAAGCTCAACCATGCCGCCCGGCTGAATTTCAATTCCATTGGGGATAAATTTGACACCCGCGAGTCCACCATTAATCTTAACCTCAATGCTGACAAGCAATTTGAGCTGTTCTCATTTACTGAATATCAACAGGCAGGTATCGAAGGTGACCTTAGGTTTACCCAATATCACGATAGCCTGAAAAAACAAGGAAGTTCACTGGTTTCCATTAAACCTTACCTGGCTACCCGTTTTAACGAATATACCTTTAAGTTGGGGGTTGAGCTTAGTTTTACAGGCGATTCTGCTTCTAAAGCCTACCTTTTCCCGTTTGCGGAAGCTTCCCTTGAAGTGATTGACGAAGCACTCACGGTGTATGCCGGCATCAATGGATCGGTGCAACGACGTGGCTTTGATGCACTCAGTGACGTAAATCCTTTTGTGCAGAGTGTTTTGCCGTTGAAATATACCCGTGAGAAATTTGTGTTTTACGCCGGGGCCCGGGCACGGGCCGGCAGGCTCATTAATCTGTATGCTTCCTTTACAGCCTCTGCAGTCGAAAATGAGCCCTTCTTTATAAGTGATTTTAGCCAATACCCCCGCCGGCGGTTTACGGTAATTTATGATGATGCCGGCCACCTTGCCGGTCGCTTTGAAGCTGAATTTAACAAGGCGGAAAAACTAAATATTAAGGCATTTGTGGCTTTTGATAGCTGGAACACTGAGGGAGAGGCGGAAGCCTGGCACAAACCGGCTTCAACCATTGGTGGAAGTGTCAGGTATAACCTGGGTGATAAAATCATTGCCAGGGCTTCTCTGGAGGCCAGGGGTAAACAATTTGCCCGCGTATTGAATGCCGACAATGAACCTTATGCTTTTCAGGTAAAAGGATTCACTGACCTGAGCCTGGGCGTAGATTACCGCTATTCCAAACTGCTTACCGCCTTCCTCAACCTCAACAATGTTCTGGGCAGTCGCTACTACTACTGGTATGATTATCCGGGCTATCGTTTTAACCTGATGGCAGGCATTTCCTACTCCTTCTGATCCGGGGGGATAATTTGTTAATAACTTGCTGATTTTCGTTTAATTTGCATGTAATTGGTGTTAAAAAAAATACTACCTTTGCTTATTAACTAAAAATTACTATTTTACTGATTATGAGTGAATTAAATCAAGATTCCACCCCCAACGGAAATGGCTTACGTAATGGAAACGGCAATGGAAACGGCAACGGTCATTATACAGCCGATAACATACAGGTACTTGAGGGTTTAGAGGCAGTCAGAAAACGCCCCTCCATGTATATTGGCGATACCAGTTCACGTGGTTTGCACCATCTGGTTAATGAGGTAATCGACAATTCCATTGACGAAGCTCTTGCCGGTTATTGCGACGACATTAAAGTTACCATACATCCCAATAATGCCATTACCGTTTCTGATAACGGCAGGGGTATTCCTGTGGACATGCACGAAAAGGAAGGACGTTCCGCCCTTGAGGTGGTTATGACCGTCCTCCATGCCGGCGGGAAGTTCGATAAAGGCTCTTACAAGGTTTCCGGCGGATTGCACGGTGTAGGTGTCTCCTGTGTAAATGCACTCTCCTCACGCATGCTGGTTACGGTGCGCCGCGATGGGAAAATTTACGAACAGGAGTACAATATCGGTAAACCCCAATATTCGGTCAGAGAAACCGGAGATACGGAGGAAACCGGCACCTCGGTTTATTTTGAACCCGATGCAACGATTTTCTCGCATCCGGTTTTCGAAATCGACATATTGAGTTCCCGCCTGCGCGAACTGGCCTTCCTCAATAAAGGGATTGCTTTATCCATTACCGATGAGCGTGAAACCGATGAAGACGGAAATTTCCTATCCCATTCCTTTTTTTCTGAAAAAGGACTGGCCGATTTTATTGAATACCTGGATGGAATGCGGGAAAAGCTCATGCCGGAGCCCATTTACATTGAAGGCATGAAAAATGATATCCCGGTTGAGATTGCTATGCAATACAATACTTCTTTCAGTGAGAACATCCATTCGTACGTAAACAATATCAACACCCACGAGGGAGGTACCCACCTGGCCGGCTTCCGCAGAGGTTTAACCAGAACCCTAAAATCGTATGCCGATAAATCAGGCATGTTGTCCAAGCTGAAATTTGATATCAGCGGAGACGACTTCCGCGAAGGACTCACCGCCATTATCTCTTGTAAGGTGCAGGAGCCCCAGTTTGAAGGACAAACCAAAACCAAGCTCGGCAATACCGAAGTAATGGGGGCCGTGGATCAGCTTGTTTCCGAACTGCTGACTTATTATCTGGAAGAACATCCAAAGGAAGCCCGAACCATAGTCAATAAAGTGATACTCGCCGCCACAGCACGTCATGCGGCCCGCAAGGCCCGGGAACTGGTACAGCGTAAAAATGTGCTTACCGGATCCGGTTTGCCCGGAAAACTATCCGATTGCTCTGAACGTGATCCTGCGAAATGCGAAATCTACCTGGTGGAGGGCGACTCGGCCGGTGGCACCGCTAAACAGGGCCGCGATCGTAAATTTCAGGCTATTCTCCCGCTTAGGGGTAAAATCCTCAATGTGGAAAAAGCCATGCAACATAAAATATTTGAAAGCGAGGAAATAAAAAACATCTTTACCGCACTGGGTGTATCTATTGGAACCGAAGAGGACACCAAGGCACTAAATCTTACTAAGATAAGATATCACAAAGTGGTCATTATGACGGACGCCGATGTTGACGGTAGCCACATTGCCACCCTTATTCTTACCTTCTTCTTCAGGTATATGAAGGAAATGATAGAGAATGGATATATCTACATTGCCATGCCGCCCCTCTACCTCATCAAAAAAGGCGGCAATGAGCAATATTGCTGGACCGAGGAAGAACGTGCACAAATTGTGGAAGAATATACGGGTAACGGCAAGGAAAGCAATGTCCACATTCAACGATACAAAGGTTTGGGAGAAATGAATGCCGAACAATTGTGGCAAACTACCATGAATCCAGAATTCCGTACTTTGAAGCAAGTCACCATTGATAATGGTACCGAAGCCGACAGAATCTTCTCCATGCTGATGGGCGATGAAGTCCCGCCACGCCGCGAATTTATTGAGAAAAATGCTAAATATGCTAAGATAGATGTTTAGCCTTTTATCCTTATGAAAATTCTAAAAAGCAGCCATCAGGCTGCTTTTTTTATGCCTGATTTTATGGAAAAGTGCTCCGGTAAGCTATAGCGCAAAAACACATTAATGATTTTGGTTCTCCTCTTCAAAATCCGGGCACAGAAGATAGCTTCGGCATTTTTGGCCTGTTTATTGTTTTGATGCCTTGCCTAACCAAACTGATAGGTATGTTACGTAAATCATTTTTATTGACCGTATTTGTTGTTTTGCTCGCCGGCGTATCACAGGCTCAGAATTATTCTACTGCGTTGGGTGCCAGATTGGGCTTCTTTAATGGAATTACCATTAAGCACTTTGTGTCACCAGGCAATGCCATTGAAGGGATTGCAGCTTTCCGCTGGAACGGTTTTGTGTTCACCGGATTGTATGAATGGCAAAGACCCATCAAAGGGGCTCCCGGCCTGGATTATGAAATTGGTTTCGGCGGACACATTGGATTTTGGGACAACGATCATTATTATTGGTATGATGATGACCGTAATGGTAACTTCACCGTAGTGGGGATAGATTTTATTCTGGGGCTGGAATACACTTTTGCCGAAGTACCTTTTAACCTGGCCCTCGACTGGAAGCCGGCCTTTAATCTGGTTGGTGACCACCACTGGTGGGGCGATGGTGTAGCCCTCTCTATACGATACACCTTTTAAGAACTTTCTCTCTCC
>JAVEQP010000178.1:0-3204 GCA_034007585.1 Lentimicrobium sp.
TTATATTATTTTGAAAAAAGGGTGACCAATAACAACTGGCCACCCATAGGTTTCTGATAAGTATAAAGTAAGTTTGTATAACCTGTAATTTTACTGCTTAGCATTAAATGAATGCAGTTAGGTGGTCAGCACTTACTTCTTACTTTTAGATTTGGTTGCTTTCTCTTTTACATCCTTGGTTTCCAAAGCTGCAGAAAGGCGTTGTGTTTTTAGTTCGGCGAATTTTTCACCCATTTCTTCAAGTAGTTTTTTATCTAGTTTTTTTTCAGCATCAGGAAACAGGTCTTCTTCCTCTTCGGTGAGATGATGGTCCAGGATTTCATCAAATACTTTAAACTTTATCATCCAGCGATCGTGGTCCTTAGGAAAATCCTTCAGGTCAAGGAGCAAAATATTCAATACAAAGTGTTCTTCCTGCGATTCAAGGGATTCATCTTTAATCCCTTTTTTGGTATTTAGGTGCGACAAGAGGAGATCCTCTTCCAATTCGTGGTGAATGTCAAGATGCTTTTTTAATAAAACGAATTTTTCAGGTTTGTTTTTCTTGATTTCTGCCACCAACTTACGCATTTCATCGTGATGTTGCTTTAATTCCTGAGTGATTGTTTTTGTAGGCATGGTATAAAAATTTAGAGTTTGATATTGATTAGGTCAAAAGATTAAAGAATTACTTGTTGTTATCCCAATTGTTATCCTCGGTATGCCTGCGCAACGAACGTTTCAGTTCTCTGAAATTCTCTTTGATTTCACTGCCTAAACTATCAATGCTGTCACTTGCATTATAGGTCCATTGATTTAAACGGTCTCTTAAAGCAGCAGTTTCTGTCTTAATTTCATTAATTTTTGCTTTGGATTTCGCACTTGCTTCATCAGTTTCTTCTGCCATTTCATCGGCCAGCTTGTCAATAGCATTTTCGAAATCATTAAGCTCTCGGTTTAGATTATCACCAAACTGTGGGTCATCTTCCGAAATGCTGTCCAGCTTATTTTCAAGCCTTTCTAATTGCTGTTCAGCACGGTCAGCGGCCGTTTCATGTTTGGGTTGTTGACATGAAACTATTGTTGCCATTGCAAATAGGGTCAACAGCGATAATTTGAGTTTACTTAAAGTATTCATGATTTTATTGATTTAGTTTAACATGATGATTTAAAAATGGATCTTATGGAAAATAATGCCAAAAAAGCAACATCAATCCAGGCATTGCCTAAATAGCCTATAATCAAGACACTATATAAAGGCAAAAAAAAAGCCCCTCGGGGCTTGTTGTCATGAAATATCAAATTTATGTGGACATGAATACTCAGTGTGTAGTTTAGCATCAACACGCTCTTATGATTCCCGGATAAGCATCTCCAGGAACTCCTCTGACAGTGGTTTCTCGAGAAAAGCGTTCACAAAAGGGTAATTCATCACTTCATCCCGGTCTTCCTTGTTCTGGGAAGAGGTGCATACATAGATTTCAATCTTATTGCGGAGGCTTTTTATATTATTGTACTTTTCCAAAAATTCAAAACCGCTCATAGTAGGCATGTACAAATCAAGTAGTATGTAATCAGGCAATTCCGACTCTCTCGCTCTTTTAAGATAGGCGATGGCTTCCTGACCATTCTTAACATGGATAAGGTGTTCCGCCAGCTCCTTTTCTTTCAATGCTTCTTTGTAGCGTTTCGCAAGTTCCAGATCGTCGTCAACAAAAAAAATACGGTTGTATTGTTTCACTTCATTCATTAGCAAACTAAATTTTTATTAACTGCTCAACAAACGTTCCAAAAGCAGTTTTTTCTCAATAAAAGATTAGATGTCTATCTGGTAAAGTTTGATTTTATTGTAAAGTGTTTTCCGGTCAATTTTAAGCATTCTTGCTGCTTTGGATTTGTTGTAACCTGCATCAAGAATGGTTTTAATGATAAGCTGACGTTCAATGTCCCACATAGCATTCTTCAGAATAGATTCTGATTTGGAATCGGTGTTTGTCCCATTTGCATATACGAAAGTCGGCGGGAAAACGATTTCCTGTGGCAGCGCCTCCTTTTCAATGCGAATGCCAGGTGACATAAGCACTGCACGTTTAATTACATTGTTTAGTTCGCGCAAATTCCCCGGCCAGGTGTAAGACAAAAATATCTGTTCCACATTCGGAGATATACCAATGATGTTTCGGTTAAGTTGTTCATTGGCTAATTGGATGAAATGATTGACAAAGAGCAAAATATCCGGTCCCCTGTCTTTTAAAGCAGGTAGGTCTATTGAGAATTCATTAATTCTGTGGAAGAGGTCCTCCCTAAATGATTTTCCTTTTATGCCATCGCTAAGATCCTCATTGGTAGCTGAAATCAGTCGGATATCAATATTTTGAGCGCGCGTATCGCCTAAACGTGTAACCACACGCTCCTGAATGGCTCTCAACAGTTTTAACTGAATTTCATAGCTTAAATTGCCCACTTCATCCAGAAAAAGCGTTCCCCCATCGGCTTTCTGAAATACGCCTTCTTTGTCGGTTATGGCTCCGGTAAAAGAACCCTTTATGTGTCCGAACAACTCGCTGTTGGCCAAATCGGTGGGAATTGCGCCACAGTCAATGGCCACAAAAGGTTTTTTACGACGTGCACTGTTTTCGTGAATATAGCGCGCAATATATTCTTTACCGGTGCCGGTCTCGCCTTTGATCAGTACCGAAATATTGGTTGGAGCAACTTTTTGGCTGAGTTCCAATACACTCTTAATCTGTTCACTTTTGCCCGCTACAAAATCACCCTGTTGATATAAAACCTGTGCTTGAACAGGCATAGCAGGCAGTTGTAATGATTTGTTTTTTAAAAGCTTATGTATGAGTAAAATAAATTCCTCCTGATGAATGGGCTTGGTGATATAATCACTTGCTCCCATTTGCATAAGCTTAACCGCCATACGCACATCGGCATAGGCCGTAATGATGACTACCGGCACGTCCTGACGGTAACTTCTGATTTCCTGAAGCATTTCAATTCCACTGGTATCGGGAAGTCTGAAGTCGCACACTACCAGATCGAATTTCGTTTTTTTGAACAGCTCAATGCCTCTTTTACCATTTAGGGCTACTTCAGCATCATAATTATGATTCATTAAATGCTTTCGGAGTATCTCGCTGATAAAAGTATCGTCATCAATTATAAGGATCCTGGCCATAATGGGGTTTGAATTTCGAGCTTTCGCTTTTAAATGTT
>JAVEQP010000179.1:0-3174 GCA_034007585.1 Lentimicrobium sp.
TGAAATGCCATGTAATAATTGACTTAAAAATTGGTGAGTTCGAGCATGGCGATATAGGACAACTCAATACCTACCTGAATTTCTTTAAGGAAGAAATTTCAGAGCCGGACGACAACCTGCCCGTAGGATTGTAAGGAGAACATGAAATAGATTTAACCAATTCGGGAAAAAACCATATGCTTTATGGCGAAAATGGAAGTGGAAAGAGTTCCATGGCTTAAGCCATAAAGTTATTTTTTCAATCTTCGGTAAAAGATATAAAAGTGGTTGACTTCGAAAATGTTTTTATTCCAACGTTTCAAAAGAATACAGGGTTCATAAAACTAACGATTGGAGATAAAGGGAACAATCATTCTAACCAACCATATTTATTGGATAGAACAAATAGTCGGCAAACCGAACCATTTATTTCAAAGGCTAACAAAATAAAAGGATTCCTTGATTATAAAAGCCTTTTAAAAACGCATTACCTCGAAACAGAAAAAGTGAATGTATTCAAGCTTCTTGTAGAAGACTTACTAACTGATTTTATTAATTCAAGAACTACTAACACAATAGAAACTGACTGGAAAAAATTAAAAACCGATATTCGTGACAGAAGAACAACTGAATATACTGCTTTGAAAACACCAGGAGGTTTGTTACAGCAATTCAATGAAGGTTTAACAGAACTGTTGCAGGAAGTTGAAACTAAAGCTAATGAATTCATCGCCTATTTTAATTAGGGCCTGCTGAAAAGCTCACAACCTTTTTATATTTCGGTCTCGTCCATAAAGACGAGACCGAAATATAAAAGCACGAAATGTGGGCGAATGGCGAAAAAACCTTGCATGTAACATAAAAAATATCATCACACCATGCTGGTATCCAATGATATATTATTTTTTCAGCAGACCCTAATATAATTAATGGGACCACTTCCGGTGATTTCCCAAGGCAATTGTGCTATGATAAGAGTAGCTATGTCTTGGCCTGCTATAATGCTAAAATGGGTATGTCGGTGCGATGCATTATGGACCAGTCGTTAACAGAATAAACTTTTGATGTAAGCTTTTAATCATAAAAAAAGGGCGGAAGCAGGAAATGACCTGTTTTCGCCTTTTTCATGATTTTACCGGAAGATTGAAATTATCTATCCGTTTTGGAATAAATATTATCCTTTCAGCACGCCCAATTCCTTACCAACCTTGGTAAAGGCATGGATACATTTGTCGAGTTGCTCCCGGGTGTGTGCAGCAGAAATCTGAACGCGGATACGGGCCTGTCCTTTGGGAACTACCGGGTAGTAGAATCCAATTACATAAATGCCTTCATCCAACAGTTTTGCAGCCATATCCTGCGACAATTTAGCATCGTAAAGCATAACAGCTACAATAGCACTCTTGGTTGGTTTGATGTCGAAACCGGCTTCCTTCATTTTTTTGGTATAATAAGCGGTATTTTCATGCAGGCGATCCTGCAAGTCATTGGTTTCGCTCATCATATCAAACATTTTGATACCGGCTGCGGCAACCATGGGAGGGATAGAGTTTGAGAAAAGGTAAGGACGTGAGCGCTGACGCAACAGCTCAATAATTTCTTTTTTACCAGTAGTAAAACCACCAATTGCACCGCCAAAGGCTTTGCCCAGGGTTCCGGTGATGATTTCAACTTTCCCGCGAAGGTCAAACAATTCGGTAACTCCACGTCCGGTTTCACCTACAACGCCGGCAGAATGACATTCGTCAACCATAATCATGGCATCATATTTCTGAGCCAGTTCGTAAATCTTGTCCATCTTGGCTACGTTGCCGTCCATGGAGAATACGCCGTCAGTAACAATCAGCCTGAAGCGCTGAGCCATGGCTTTTTTCAGTTGTTCTTCCAGGTCTTCCATATCGCTGTTGTTGTAACGATATCGCTGTGCTTTGCTCAAACGAACCCCATCAATAATGGAGGCATGATTGAGTGAATCGGAGATAATGGCATCTTCTTCGCCAAGCAGTGGTTCAAAAACGCCACCATTGGCATCGAAGCAGGCAGCATAAAGAATGGTATCCTCGGTGCCGAAAAACTCGGCAATTTTTGCTTCCAGTTGCTTGTGAAGATCCTGGGTTCCACAGATAAAACGCACCGATGATAGTCCGTAACCATGTGAATCGAGTGCCTCTTTAGCGGCAGCGATAAGCTTGGGATTATTGGAAAGGCCAAGGTAGTTGTTGGCGCAAAAGTTAAGTACTTCGGCACCACTTTGTACCTTGATTTCGGCACCCTGAGGCGTGGTAATTACCCGTTCGTTTTTGTAAAGGCCGGCTTCTCTGATGTCGGTCAATTCTTTTTGAAGGTGAGCTTGAAGGCGATCGTACATGCTTATTGATTTTTAAAAGGTTAGTGTCTTGTTGTTTGTCCAATAACAATGCACAAAGATATTAATTTTGATGCTTATGAGAGGATTTTTTGGGAATAATTATAAGTAAAAGCGGAAGTATGGTCACAAGAAGTTTAGTAACTGAGTATTCACTGATTATCTTCTAATGGTCCCCCCGCACAGAGGTGTGTGTTTCAGGATACAGTCCAGAAATACGAATAGTAAAGCCACTTTAAGGGGATACTGTTCCTGGTAAGACAATCCCTGTTAAGAAGATTTATAAATTTGTAAGTCTGAATCTTTGAAGCGGCAATCCAGCACCGTTGTTTCGCCCTTCCAGGGCTTAATATGAACTTGTATTGTTCAACTCAGGGCTACACCCTGAGTTAGTGTCTTTCGCCCTTTCAGGGCTAAAAAAATACCATACACTCCTGGAAAAAAACTTGTTAATCTTGTTAATCCTGTCAAAAGAGCATATCATTTGAGCTCCATTTCTGCAATCCAGCACCGTTGTTTCTCCCTTCCAGGGCTTAATATGAACTTGTATTGTTCAACTCAGAGCTACACCCTGAGTTAGTGTCTTTCGCCCTTTCAGGGCTAAAAAAATACCATACACTCCTGGAAAAAATCTTGTTAATCTTGTTAATCCTGTCAAAAGAGCATATCATTTGAGCTCCATTTCTGCAATCCGGAACCATTATTTCGCCCTTCCAGGGCTTAATATGAACTTGTATTGTTCAACTCAGGGCTACACCCTGAGTTAGTGTCTTTCGCCCTTTCAGGGCTAAAAAAATACCATACACTCCTGGAAAAAATCTTGTTAATCT
>JAVEQP010000005.1:0-63276 GCA_034007585.1 Lentimicrobium sp.
AGTTGTCTGGAAAATAAAAGCAATAAGTAATACACCAGCGATTCTAAGCAGAACATATTTTAAATTCATAGGTAAGAAATTAATATCTGTGGTTATGATTTTCCGATTATGATGCCTTTGCATATTTCACTTTTTTATGGGGTAAGAAAATCTATTCACGTTTTCTATTGTCATAATATGTCTTAACGCTAGAAGAGATGCGCTTGCAGACAATTAAAAACTCTAATCATCCCAGCTTCCAATAGTTTTGAGCAAATATATAGATTTTATTCATGCACAAATGTGCCTGTTGGCGTTTCTGTTGACTGGCGGTTTTTGTGAAGGGCCAATTCCTGGCTATGAAACGGGACTATCTATCGGGCAGAATTTTCTATCAGGACGATACGGTTTGGCGGCAATCCCCCCCGAACTTCTTATTTACTAAAAAAGAACTCAATATACTTCATCCGAGAAGCGCCTCTCCATTAAACGGTCAGCCAACGCATCCAACAGGCTTTTTGTTTACTTCGCAAGATTCAAGAAATATTTTTCCGTTGCACTTTTATTCAGGTTCAGTGAATTTGATATGGTTTCAGCACTTTGGCTTTCCTCACCTATTAAAGTGAAGATATTCAATTGATAAGCTGTTAAAATGATTATGCTTTTCTGAAATGCCGCAACAGTTTCTTTTATTTCCTGAAAGTTCATAGTTATGTAAAAGTAGTTAATTTCAGGTCATTCTTCTAGTTTTCCCGATTTCGCTTTCTCTGATTGTTTGTAAGATTCGCTTAACTATAAGACTCTTTTCCGACCAGATGCCTATCAGAAAATCATCGAATCCGATTATTCTATTTCGCAAAAAGCAGAAAATCGGCTGCCGCATTAAGTTCAACTTATCAGCGACAGCCGGTTTTTACTTGCATCAGCGTGCACCGTTTATTTTTGAATAATTATCTTCTCGTTGTACACGATGTGGTTCTCTGCTATTACACGCACAAAATAAATTCCATTTGCAAAGCGTGAAATATCAAGTGTCTTTGTGGCGCTTGTAACTTGCTGACTGAAAATCTCTTGTCCAAAAGAATTTAAAATCTTTACGCTAAATCCTTTCTGATTGTTAGCATTAAGTGAGATAATCAGGTTTTCACTTGCCGGATTGGGATATATCGTTAATGCAGGTGCAACAGAGATTTCATCCATGCCAGTGCTTGATCCAGAAAACAGATCAAAAGTAGGCCAGCTTGTGATGTATGGTAACACATTCCAGACTAAATTATCCACTGCAGAATTAATATTACTTGCCTGATCACGTGTATTTAATAAGATGGCCCAATTTATCTGTCCGTTTCCGTTACGGACAATTTCGGAAGTGGTGCCAGGTAAAGAGCCCATATGCCACCAGTTATTATATTGGTTTACCCCAATGCCACACGCATAGTTGGAGCTGGCTATCGAAGGTTTGGTCATTGTGTCGATGGTCGCTTTTGTTAGAATGTCTGGCCTGGTATCAAATCGGTCAATGGCACAGAGTAATTTCATAAGATCCTCGCTGGATGAAATATAGCCACCATGCGCATCCATAAACTCCAGATTAAAACCGCCATAAGGCCAGAGTACCTGGGTTGTATTATCATACACCGAATAGGTTTTTGGTGCGCCGGGATAATCATAATAATTCACTTCGTCAGGCAACTGATTGGTAAGTAAATTATGCCCAAGTTGCATCTTTGATATACCAAGTGGAGCTAATATGGCAGTGTTTACATAGCTTTCATAGGGCAGCCCTGTAATTTTTTCAATCACCCTTCCCAATATATTATAGCCAAAATTGGAATATTGATACTGAGAGCCCGGTGTAAAATCAAGCATCTTGTATGCGAGCATGTATTCAATTACTACATTGGGTGAAGGCGGAGAGGCAACACCCATGGTTGTTGCAATATTGAATGCGTTAAACATGGGATCGCCGGAAATATCACGGTTCCATCCTCCGCTGTGTTGGAGCAACATGCGCACAGTAATGTTTTTAAGGCGCGGATCAAGGATGTTTTGGTATTGAGCATCATTTAAAATACCATCGGCACCGAAAACCTTTGCATTTAAGTCTAACAAGCCCTGTTCAAACAATTTCATGCAAGCAATGCTTGTAATCGTTTTGGAAACGCTTGCAATTCGGAATATGCTGTTGGGATAAACGGAATCCTGGGTAGCCGTATTCGCGAATCCAAAACCTCTGTTATAGACCAAACGCCCCTTATAGGTTATGGCCAATTGTCCTCCGGGTACATGGTATGTGGACATGAGATCAAGCATGGCAGCATCAAATCTCGCCAGTTGAGGTACATATAATCCGGTTTGTGCGTTGGCTGTAAAACCCCCAATAACAAAACAGAGGATAGAAAGTAATTTTAGCTTCATATTATTAATGATTTAAGACGGTGAATATTTTTACGTGAACTATTATTAACTTCAATATTGTGAAGAATGTTCATAACTTGAACTGCTCAGGCGGGAAAGGGGATTAACTTCGTTATAGATAGAGTTTAACGTTGAAAAAATTAAGATTTTGGGAATCGATATTATTCAATCGCCTTTTTGCACACCTTTTCCACTACTTGTCTGATCGTATCAAGCGTTTTTTTATCGGAAATCAGATGACGGTTTTTGAGCCAATCCAAATCATTGTATAAGATAATTACCTCTCCCGATTCCTTTTCCATCACTAGGGCTTTCATCGGCAAATCAATGGCAGAAGATTGACTGTTTTGCATTAAACTGGTCCCGATTTTAGGATTTCCAAATAATATAACCACCGTTGGACGCAAGTGCAAACCAACCTTTTCGGCTTCTTTGGCGTGATCGATCCGCGCAAAAACGTGCCAATCCTCATTTTTAATATTTTCCACAATCCGGTCAGCAGTATCCTGGGCCGAATAATTACTTTTTAGCGTTATCAAATTGTCCATCTTCTTTTGTTTATTTGCATTGTTGTCCGGTAAAAGCAGGAGAATCTTCAATGCCAGACTTATTACACCTTCCACATCATCATCAACACTTTCTCAAAAACACGCTCGCCTACAATCCTTTTCATAAATAGCCCCAGCGTTTGGCCTTTTTTCCCAACTACATACCTCACCGAAACATTTTTTGTCGTGCTTATCAAGCGATAGGCTAACCTGGCGATAAGTATTGGGTCCGCACCATTTTCTTCCTCAGAAGCATATGTTTTTAAAAACTGCCCGAACTTCTCCTTATATTCCGGGGACACCCGCTCGGTGAATATCCTATTGGAAGTAAATGTGGTCTTGAAGTCCCCGGGGCAGATGCTGCATACAGCAATGTTAAAAGGTTTCAGCTCCAGCCGTAGGGCTTCGGTGTATCCTTCAAGAGCAAATTTACTGGCGGAATAATGTCCTTGAAAGGGCAGTCCGATAAGCCCGGCCATTGAACTAATATTAATAATCAAGCCATTTTGGTTTCTTCTAAAATGGGGCAAAAATGCATTAATCATTCGTACCGCTCCAAAAAAGTTGGTTTCAAATTGCTTTTTTGCCTCTTCCATTGAACTGTTTTCCAAAGCACCAAAAAGGCCATATCCGGCACAGTTGATTAATACGTCAACTGTATGGAGCTTTGAAATGGTATAATTAATGGCAGTATTAACGGAAACTGCATCGGTCACATCTAAAGCAATCAACTCAAAGTGATTACTTTTTGAGGCACTTTTTCTGCTGGTTCCAATAACATTGTATCCTTTTTTTGACAGATATTCGGCTATCGTTTTACCAATACCGGAGGATGCTCCCGTTATGAAGATATTCTTTTTCATGCTTCGGAATTTACATTGTGTTTACCTGCCTGGCTGTGTGTTGACAGGCTCTTCTGAAAACCCAATCATTCCGGCCAGTAGAATCTTTGCTAAAAGTAAAACGTTCTAACTACCAACAAACGTTCTGACAAGTAAGTTCAAGAAGGGTATAATTCCATGTCCGTTTTTCCGGGCATTCGCAGAAATCCTTCATTTTGTATTGAACTCTTGCGTTTTTGTTCCAAATGAAGATAGTCTTTCGACATTGTTTTTTGAGTTTTCCCGCAAGCTCTATTTCGCTCTTTGGTGTTTTCCGGGTTTTCTTGACAAATCCGTTTGCCAACACTATAAGTTTTCAATTGGTCGATAGTAGTAAAATACCGTATCAGCGCAGCCAATTACCATTGATACCCAACAGATAACCCAACTCTAATACCTGTCCAGTCGGGTGTAACCTTATCGCCTGTATCAGGCTCTATTAATATGGCCTCTTTTTCGCCGTGCAAGTGAAACGCCCCGTTACCTATCTGCACTGCATACCCAATATTTAAACCGAGTGCTATTTTGCTGAATTGATAAGAAAAGTTGATTCCTGGCTCAAAAATATAGTTAAACGCAACCAATTCAGTGAGATCGTCAGCAATTACCGTATTATTGATTTGTAAGAATTCTTTCATCACTAAGTAAGAATAGATGGCACCCGCTTCGGAATAAACATTAAAATTCAGGTTTTTAAAACTTGTTATCAGTTTTTCATAATTGACACAAAGTGATGATGAATACACGGTGTTATTAAAATAATATTCACCCGAATAGTCCTTGCGCGAAATTTTTGAGCCAGTTGATTGAAACGCAACTGATAGGCCAAGACTACTTTGGTTAAATATACGATGAATGCTTGATTGATAATAAATAAACGCAGGGAAATCTGACATCAGTTTCGTGTCAAAAGGAAAAACTAAGGCTGCATTGAACTCTTTTAACTGATCCATGCGGTAAGTTCCGACTCCTGTCTCAAATCCAATTTTCCAGGTCTGGGCATTCGCAGAACTCATGATGCCGGCCAATATAATTGCAATAAAAATGATTTTTCTCATAGCCTTATTTAAGTAAATAGAATACACCTTCTTCATGCAATATTGTATTATTTAACAGGGTACATTTGTTGGGATATGTCGGTCTGTTGTTATACGGAACATCATAAAGCAACGAACCATCAATCAAACTTCTCACGTACAAATGTCCATCCACGTAAGTCAATAATTGATCTTGATAGTAATCGATATCCACGATCATATCATCCACTAATGGGAACTGATTAACAGTTGAAAAATCAGCACAGTTTTTTATATAAAAAACACCGCCTTCCCAGCGAACAAAGCGTTCGGGTTCATCTGCCATAAACTCATGAAATGTGGCTGCTCCTTCCGAAAAGGGCATTTCAATAAATATCCCATTTGAAAAATGCAATAATTTCAATTCTAGTTGGATATAAAATATATACTCACCATTTGGCGAAAATTGGAAACCATACATACCTGCATAACCTTGTCTAACATATGATCCAACAACAGCATCCGTATTAAAATCATACAGATAAAATGCAATGTTTTGTGAATTGAGTGATTGGATTAGGGCTGTTCCAACATCAGAAAGGAGTATTGGAGGAACAAAACTATTCCCTGTAAAGTATCTTAAGTCAGTAACCTTATTATAAGTTAAATCGGCTGTTGGCCCCCAATAAACACCTTTATTTTCTTCAACATAGGCACTTAAGTAAGTGCCGTTTTTTGATACGTCCACGTAGTTAAAAATAGAGGTAGTATTTCCGTTATAGATGTATTTCCTTGTTTCTTCGATTTCAAATGTTTCTGTTGAATACCTATAAATATAGCCATCAGAATTGTTTGCCATTAAATAATCTGTTTCTCCTGCCGGGTAAACAGCCGAAAAATTCAATGTTCCATATCCAATATTAAATCTATGGGCATATTCAAAAACAGATGGGTGGCCTGGATAAAGGTGGTGAGCATATTTGGGCTTGACATGGATAGTATATTCTTTTTGGTCACCAAATTGTGCATTTGTGATTAAATGAACCGTGTCACCATTGCTAGCAGCACTTGCGATAAGTTCGAAGTGAGGACTATACCTGGCTTCATTATATATTTCAATGGCTTCTACCGCATTATAGTATTTGGTTTTCGTCCAGTGAAGCCGGTACTCATTCTCCGGATTGGCACTAAAACTCAGCCTGGGCTTATCAGAATGAACTGGAATGGTGCCCCACTGCGCTGCTGCCTCATTTGCTCTTATTACTTCAATATAATACAACTCACCTTCACCAATATAAGAACTGTCTGTAAAAGATGTATTTGTGGTGCGGCCAACCTCAAATCCTGTAGGTGAACCTCCCCTGGTAATTTTATATTCTATAAAATCTGATGATTTATAGGCTGGCCAGGCTAATTTTAAAAAGCCATTTTCGGGATAAGATATAAGTTCACTGTAAATATTGAGATAAACCTCAACCACCCATTCTTTTGAAAAAACAAATTGTTCATAGCCCAATTCGTCAGCCAGGCTTCCACTTCCTGTTTCTGTATATACTTCAACAACAAGCCGATGTATGCCATGAGACAACAATAGGTGGGTAAATTTAAATCTTCCACTATTGTTGTATTTAGTGTAATATTCTTCGCCGTCAAGGATAAATTTCACTCCATGTATTTTGTGGTTATCTGTCGTAAAATCGAATACAACTTCTTTGTCCCAATAAATGAACACGGTGTCTTCTTCAAGGTTTAAGGTGACGATCTGTAAATCAGGAGAGTCGGGATTCGGGTTTACGGGAGGAGAATAATAATCATCTGATTCATAGGTGCATGAGCCAATAAATAAAGTGGCCACCAGTAAAATCAAATAATTACGAAAGTTTTTATGGTTAATCATTTCTTTCATCACTTGTTAAAAATATTTGGGTAAAAATAAGAAATAATAACTCCTAACTTCATTTTTACTGGTGATAATCCTTTTTTGCGGTTTTACCGGAACTATCATTGGTGTCCTTCTTCTTAATTTATGCGTTTTCAATAATTTCAATTTTTACATCAACGACGCGCCTGAATTATCCATAAGTTTCTGATGATATCTGACTAAACCCTTGTTAAAAGAAGTGATTCATCACTCAATAATGATTAGATTTTGCAATTAGTTCAATTGATATTCTTGTATTAACTTTGCCGTATTAAACTACTACACACCCACTATAGTTTGTTTTATGAGACTCTTTACTTCTATCGTTTTTGCATTGGCTATTTTGGGCTTTTCGTGCAGTAGCAATTCATCACAAACCTCCAAAGCGGGTGAAGCAAAAGTTAGAGTTGGCGTTTTCGATGGCCATGGTGGCGCTCAGACCTGCGTTTGGGAAGCGGTCGAAGCCATTAAGATAGATAAGGAAATGGAAGTGAGGCTTATCACTACCTCCGACATCGCCAACGGATATTTAGATTCTCTTGATGCCATCATTGTTCCGGGAGGCGGGGGCAGCCGTCAGTACCTAAACCTCGGGCACGAGAACCAGGAGCGCATTCGCAACTTTATTGCCACTGGTGGCGGTGCTGTGGGCATCTGCGCCGGAGCCTACCTTTTCTCCAATACACCTGGCTACGCGAGTATGGCCATCAATGGCGCACAGGCCATTGATATTGAGCATGATAACCGCGGGCATGGACTGGTCAAATTCACGCTGAATGATGAGGGGAAAAGCATATTCCCTGAGCTGGCTGCGCGCGACACCAATTTTGTTGTTTATTACGAAGGCCCTGTTTTTATAAATGCTCCGGGCTCTATCACCTACACCTCATTTGCTACTATGGAAAGCGATGTACATGAGGAGGGTGGCGCTCCAGCAAATATGACCAATGCAAAACCTTTCTTTATTGGCAACATATTTGGCAAAGGACGGGTGTTCAGCACCATTGCGCACCCCGAGGCTACCCCCGGCATGCGCTGGCTCATCCCGCGTATGGTCAGGTGGACGCTTGGTAAGGAATATATTACTTATAACGAGAGTGTGGTAAAACCGGATCTATTCGAAAAAGAGATTCTTTTTAGCAAGGATATGCTCAAGCTTGAGTCGGCCTGCTACTCTACCTTTCTTTACGGCTCACCCAAAGATAAGATAGAAGCACTTAACTGGCTTGAGAGCAACGTATCGTGGGATGCCAAGCGCTGGGTGCAGGGATTGCTTTTTGATTCATCCGCCGCTGTAAGGGCAAGAGCTGCTGAGTATATTGCCCATTCAGAGTTCACCCATTACCTTCCCGATTTAAGGGCTGCGCTGAAAGAAGAAAAGGATGAGGATGCAAAGGCAAAAATGGCTTCTTTCATCAGGCTCTTAGAGGGAATTTAGAGGGTTTTGTTCTGATACAATCAAAGGGAAGTGCTCATTCTATTGAGAAATCTACACTGCTTCATTGTTGTATTGTTTCTCTCATCAGTGAGGTAGCTTTTTTAGGATTTATCACATTGATGCCATCTTCAAAAGATTTTTATCGCTGCTGTTATAATCAATTTCATAATGGGCAGGTAGCGCTTCTTCTTTTATGACTATGCTTTTATTACAGGCCCTGAGCATTTTTAACAGCCAGTTCATATAAGTCCGGGAGAACGAAATCCAATAGAAGGCAAGGTAAGTTATGCAAAAAGTGGTTATAGGTTGAGCGGGATCAAAGCAAACCTAAAGGAACGACTCTATGCATGATGATGCTCTCAGAAAAATTTGTGTAATGGCAAACATCAATCCCATTTAAGTTGGGGGTCGGGCAATGGACAGGGTGGCACTTTTCTGCAAAGGAAGGCCAGTAATTCCATTTCCTTGTGTTCAGTTACTACTGGTTTAGATCCTGGAGAAGTTAAGGCAGTATGATGTCTAGAGAATTTCATAACAGGGTCTAATGGCTTTCTGAAGGTAGTGGTCAGCTCTGCTTTATAAAGCATGGGCTGAATAGTAGCCATTACAGGCTTCTTTTTGATTTCGGATGGTTTTCCCGACAGAGCGGCCGATGATATTATTGCATTGATAGGTATAACAGGTAGAGGCATCATAGTTGCTCCATGTATGACTGGCTTTGCAATAGCTTTTTCTTTTTCCAATACCATCATTTTCATTTTCACAGTATCTATTTTTCTACTATCAATAATAGCCGTACGCCTCAACTGAGTGTCAACAACCTGAGGTTTTAACTTTTGGAAAAGTTGTGTCAAAAAGTTAGAAGACTTTCCGTTTGTTTCTGCGGGCTGATGCCCCGGTCTTTCAATTTTTAGATTTCTTACAAAAATCATCTTTTCAGGAAAGGCCGGTAAGGGACCATTTCCTGTTCCATCAGAGAGCGATTTTTCCATATCGGAAAATTTCCAGAAACGCTGTAGCAAAAAATCTTTATAATGCAACCAATCCCTGACAATACTTACAACAATATATTCAAAGGAAATTTTGTTCATGTCAACATCCTTCGTATCTATTTCAAATAAGTTTTTTAATCTTTGTGGTGCCTGCTGCATGAGCGCATTTACCTCTGATTTATCCAGGCTCAGAGCTTGCCAGCTAAGATTATCGTCGAAAAAGTTGATGGGTGTAAAATAGGTAGGTATGTATTTTAGTTCATTCGCCAGATGATCAACTGAACTTGCCGTTGCAAAAAGCTCATACTGTATTTTAAGATCGGCTATTGTTTTTGAAGGTGAGCTTCCCGAGAGTGATAATAAATCTCCCAGATATTTTTCGACTGCTGATCTTTGTCCCAGGTTCTCGAAATTCAGTAAACTAATCGCAATGGCTTTTTTTAAATCCGGTATATCATTTTGCCAGGCCGCTTTAACCTGCACCGCACTTTCTCCCTGTGCATTGACAGCCGCCAACTCCCTGCTTTTATATTCGCTTAATGCTTCCTTGTATTGGTTGTCATAATAATCATAATTTGCCATTCTGGTAATGGTTTGTCCATCAGGGGTTTGTACTGTTTCATACAAAAAATCCTTTGCAGCATTATAGCGTTGTTCTTCTTCGTGACTACGGTTGCTATTGGCGCCGATGGCTTTTTGTAAAGTCCGGTGATAAACGTCTTCTAATTCATCGGTAGTTGGTGATATAAAATCATCTACTGTCGTGATGAAATTAAAGCTCTTGGAAAAATCCATCATTCTTAAAGCCGTATCAATAGGGCCAATCTTATATTTATCCGGTTCTATAAAATAGAAATTTTCTTTGGAAACAGGGAAAGCTCCATTCTGGAATGCCAGAAACTTATCCGATTGCTTATTGCCATCGGCGTCCGTTTCAAATATCAGTTTCAGCTTTGTTATTAAAGCAATGGCTACGAGTGGGGTCATTGGTTATAATTTAGAAATATTAAGCTCAATCAAACTTTGCATTCGGATCGGGATTGGGACAAACGCCCACCAGCCGATTGATAAAGCCTATGAGTTGCATTCCGGGACATTCTATTCCCTGTCCGGTATCTTTGTACTGAAAATCTTGTTTCTCGGAGCCATGTGAATAGCCACCCTTTATCCTGAAAGGGCCCCAGCCGGCACTGGCGCTAGTATTCAACTGGCTTCTGAAACTGCTGCTTTCCCACGAACTCTTATCGAATGTTATTTTTAGATTTTTAGCGAATAAGGCATTGGTAGAGTATGCAATAAAGGCTCCTTTGGGAGGGTTGTCGCCATCAGATAATTGAGTATCACCAAAAGTCCATGTTCCCGGATCCAGTTTCCATCCGCGACAGGAGAATAGTTCGGTGCCGAACCAGGGTCTTAATATCTTTACCTGTGCAAGATCATAGCTCATAAAAAAGCTGGATGTTTTCATGCTACGGTTTTCCCTCTCGTTGGAACCACCGGCTGAAGCACCTGCACTCCACAAGCCCAGATTAAGGCCGCCCCCTGCATTCCAGGCATTGGTTGTTTTGTCATGATGAGTGGTATATTCGGTCTCCCTGAAATAATAATTCTGCCATTGCTGCTTGTAGAAATTTGCCGGAAACAGTCGCACTGGATGAAAGGTAAAATCTATCATACTTTCGGTAAAGGCCGCTCTATCATATATGTCCCTTAGCTCGGCAAACCAGGAAGCCATGCTTCTGCCGGTAACCTGGGCAATATAAGCCTGCATATCTTCCACTTCATTTTTGTATCCTGCGGCGATCCATGCATTCATGGCCGCTTTTACCTTATTGCGGTAAATGGAGGCATTCACTGAAAAATCAATGACAGCCTGTTTTTCGTCACTGGTTGCTGCATTTATCTTTTTATTGTTATATAATAAAGCGGCATCTTCATATACCTGCAATTTTTCATTGTAAGCCTGCATTACAGGGCCTTCTACCACTACCGTTCTTACTTCATCTGTAACGAGATTTTTCTCTTCTTTGGTGGCGTACAATAATTTCTTGAACTTATCCAGTTTGGCTTTCTCGGCATCTGTTGGTTCCAGATTGGTTACTTTGGCAAATTTTAAGATATTCCCATATATCTTGCTGAGCCTCTCCTGGCTATTCCGGTCCATAGTTTGCGCCTGGTCAGCATTGTATATAGCAGCAGGATCTGGTACCAGGTCAGCAAATAAAGCGAAATCGGCCGCTTGCATGACTAATTTTCTAACTTCATCCCCATCTTTGCCATTAAACCCTTTTTCCAAAAACTCAAAATCACTGTTGCTAAAAGGCAGGCCGGGCATAACCCAGGATACAAAGTTGTTCTTATTGGCAGGAGCATATTTATCACCGCCTGTAATGATCTCATTTAACTTGGCCAGGGTAGCCTCCATTAAATCTTCACTCTTAAATAGTGCCATGGGTTTTATTTTTTTTGGGTTGAAAAATAGGAATGTTAAAAATTGTTTTGATGTCAGAAATGCATTACCTGTATTCTTGGTGCACCGTCAACTGCTTCAAATTTGGAAGAAAAGTCTTCAAATGTTTCGTTATATTCCGTACCGGTTCCCGGATCAATGATCATCAGATAAGTAGTCCCTGGCGTTGTATCGGAATCAATACCTTTAATAATGCGTGCATGAATGGCGAAATATTCACCGGGGTCTTCATCAGTAATGGCTATAATAGGTCCATAATCATAGAGCAGATTATAAATACCTTCGGAAGTATAACATTGTGGATAATCTATGGTCATGCCACATGCCTCTGCAAATTGCTGATGCATTGACGCTGGAAGACCGTCCGCCTGATCGAACATTTGTCGATAGATAGGTCCTGCCATGTCCATTGCTGTTTCAATGCCAAAACTTTGTTGTTCATTCCATGACATCAACATGGTGGCAACAGTTGCCCAGCACGCCATGCTATTGGGTTGTTGGATGAGTGGAATTTCTCCCTCTACTTCAAAATAAGAGTCAGTATTCGCCATAGATAGTCTTTTATATGGACTCAAAGATATATAATCACATATGTTGAATGCAAGTTATTTGTCATCATTAACATATCATTAACATACTTTTTATAAAATTCATTTAATCTACATGCCTTTATATGGCAGGTCTTTAGGTTTATCCAATAGGCGAAGGTTCCGGGTACATCAATTCCTGCTATCGTTGTCGTGTTCTGAGTTTTTTCGGATTGACTTCATTCAATACATGCCTGATTCCCTGCCCTCTTGACCTGTGGGCAGTGACATCAAACATTCTGGCTTTTCGCCTAAAATGGCGGGTAGGGAGTTTTCTTTTTCGGGCGGGATGTTTAAA
Organism: Lentimicrobium sp.; assembly: GCA_034007585.1. Lineage (GTDB taxonomy): Bacteria > Bacteroidota > Bacteroidia > Bacteroidales > Lentimicrobiaceae > Lentimicrobium. The sequence goes on from JAVEQP010000005.1 coordinate 12,549, forward strand.
CCTCATTTATCAGGCAACACAATTATACAAAATATACAGGTTCTTTTCTTACTGAACTATTGAGAAAGAGGTTTTCTCTGATTGCATTTACTGCCGGGTGATCGAAAATCCGCGCATCCTCCGGGCAATACTTTACACAAGCGCAACACAAGGTACACAATTCGCCGTTTGTACTAACCGACCCTTCAATGGTTATCGCATTCGTAGGGCATAAGTCCGCACAAACTCTGCATAGCGTGCATAACTCAGCGTCTGTTTCCGGATGAATGGATGAAGGCAATAGTTTTCGTTCCTTGTAGGGATAGTTCCCCGGTAGTTCTGGTTCAGAGAGCAGGTCTGTGTCCTTAATATTTTTCAATTTTTCCGTTATTCTCCGGGCAAAATCTCTGCATTTCTCTAAATCTTGTTTATCCGGCCTATTCTTTGCTAAGGGCATTTTGTGGGTTGAGTAGGAATGTTCGCCAATAAAAGCTCCGCCGGCAATGACCTTAAATCCACAATTGCCGGCAATTTCTTTAAGTTCTAAAAGCGAATCCTCATAATCGCGATTGCCGTACACCACTACTATTATGGCTGGAGATTGATTCGATTGAAGCCTTTTTAGCGATTCAATTGCTGGTTCCGGCAAGCGCCCACTATACACGGGCATTCCAATTATAGTCAGGCAATTATCACTTATCCTGCTTATGGATTCGATCTTATTTTCGGCAATATCATTTTCTGAGATAAGCTTTAATCCCAAGTTTTGGCCAATTGCTCTGACCACCTCTTTTGTCGTTCCTGTCGGCGAGTAATATACAAGACTTAATGTTTCCATTTTTTCCAAATCTTATGTTAAGGGCAATCCATTCCTGTGATATTGCGGTTTAAGCGCGATCCTCATTTGGTTTAGGTAATTTTAAAATCTCCCATTTCCACTCTCTTCCTAATTTCAAAAGCCTCGAAACCAAATTTTGCCCACGTCTTTTTGCCAACCTCATTGCTGGCAAGCACGGATAGTTCAATATACTCAATGTTTCTGCTATTAAACCAATTCTTCAATTCCGTCAGAAACATTCTGGCTATACCCAGTTTCCGAAATTCTTCCTCTACATATACATCGTTGATATATCCATTTTCAGTAATCTTGAATATGAACGAACGTTTTTGAATTTCTGCCGCAGCATAGCCCATTAACTTTCCATCTTTTTCTGCAACCAAAAGTAGTTTGCTCTCTGAATTCAGACATCCCTCCAAAAATTTCCGATAAACATTATCTACCGTTTCAATCGGAGTAAAATAAGGGTCCAGATCGGCATGTTGTTTTAATAAAACGAGTCCAAACTTTGTAACTTGTTCCAGGTCTTGCAGTTTTGCTTTTCTAATTTCCATTTTTATTTAATTTCGTTCCAGTAATAACTGTCCGGGTATGGCCTTATGCCAAAAATGGCCGTCCCTACCCTGATGATGGTTGAGCCTTCTTCTATAGCGGTTTCAAGGTCGCCGCTCATTCCCATGGAAAGCTCATGGACGGGAATGTTTTTTTCCAAAATTTGCTGTTGCAATTGTTTAAGTAATTTAAAACATTTGCGAACCTGCTCTGTCTCGGCAGAGAAAAGCCCAATGGTCATTAAACCTTTGATGTTTAAACGATCAAGCTGATTGACTTTCATTGCAAAGTCAAGGGCTTTTTCAGGGGCCATGCCGAATTTACTTTCTTCGTAGGAAGTATTCACCTGCAGAAATACATCCATAGTTTTATCTTCAAATTCTAAACGTCTTTGTAATTTTTCGGCTAAATCAATTCTATCCAACGATTGTATGCAATCTGCATATTTTATTACCTCTTTTATTTTATTGGTTTGCATATGCCCAATAAAGTGCGTTTGGTGCGGAATGGCTTTAAGAGGTTCGAACTTCTGCGTTAATTCTTGTACCTTATTTTCACCAATTAAGGTTTCACCAGCTTCAAGCGCTATTTTTATTTTATCGGCCGAAATGGTTTTTGTGGCCAATAATAATTTCACCTCATTGGGGCTTCGCTGGCTCTTGAGGCAAGCATTTTCTATGCGTTGCTTAATACGCGAGAGGTTCTTTATAATTTCATTCATATATGAAAAATCTTAGAAATCTATTAATCAGGGGTTTGTAATTTATTGACGGGTGTATTGTTTACGCCGGTTGCTTACTAATTATAAACACCCGTAATCCTTAAAGTGCAAATATATGCAACTTCCCGCAGCCACCCTATTTACCCCCTCTAACTCCCCCTTTGAATAGGGGGAGGACCTAACCGGTTAAAATTGAGATAAATACTGATTTTTATAAGAGTAGAATCTGCTCCCTTCCTATTCATAGGGAGGGCTGGGGTGGGTAAGATGTCTTTACTGCGGTTTTCAACTCAATAAATCAACAACTCAACAAATCAACCATTGTTTTACCCCCTCTAACTTCCCCTTTGAATAGGGGGAGGACCTAACCGGTTAAAATTGAGATAAATACTGATTTTTATAAGAGCAGAATCTGCTCCCTTCCTATTCATAGGGAGGGCTGGGGTGGGTAAGATGTCTTTACTGCGGTTTTCAACTCAACAAATCAACAACTCAACAAATCAACCATTGTTTTACCCCCTCTAACTCCTTCTATGATTAGGGTGAGGAACCTAACCGATTAAAAATCAAGACGAATACATATTCTTATTGGAGTAGGATTCGCTCCCTTCCTATTCATAGGGAGGGCTGGGGTGGGTAAGATGTCTTTACTGCGGTTTTCAACTCAACAAATCAACAACTCAACAAATCAACCATTGTTTTATCCCCTCTAACTCCCCCTTTGAATAGGGGGAGGACCTAACCGGTTAAAATTGAGATAAATACTGATTTTTATAAGAGCAGAATCTGCTCCCTCCCTATTCATAGGGAGGGCTGGGTGGGTAAGAGAACCGAATCCGTTTGCTCTCTTTTCATAGGGAAGGCTGGGGTGGTTAAGAGTTCAGAATTCGTTTGCTCTCTTTTCATAAGGAGGGCTGGGGAGGGTAAAAGTGCCGCACTTTCAAAAATATTTTTTTTAAATCAAATACTTTTTAAAATATTTTATTAAGTTTGCCACGAGTTAAAATCAATACTTCTTAAATTCCTATTCATTCTAACCACTTTAACATGCAAAAAAAACGTATGCATCAATGGCTAATCAGCTTTATGCTGGTACTACTGTGGAGCTTCGGCTTTACTCAGGTAAACGAACCTCCCCCCGGCTCTTTGGCCGGTAAAACATTTTCAGCCCAGGGCAGCATAAACAACTCCCGGGGCATTGCCGCTTCCCTAAACGAAAGTTTTGAAGGAGAAACGTTTCCTCCTGCTGGATGGACTGTTATCAACGGTGGGGGCCCCGGCACCTGGGAAAGATCGACAGAACATCCACATACAGGGAATGCCTGTGCCAAAATTAATTTTAATTCAGTTGCACACAACGACTGGTTGATTACCCCCGGCTTAATACCCGCACCGGGAAACGCAACTTTTTCATTTTACGCCAGAAACGGAGCAGAATACTTACTTGAAAGGTTTAATGTTAAACTTTCGACCACCGGAACAAATGAAGCTGATTTCACGGTAACACTGGCAAGTAATGTTGAGCCTCCTCCCTACGTATACACCAACTATACCTACGATTTATCTGCCTACAACGGCCAAACAGTGTATGTTGCCATTCAGGCAATATCCCAGGACTTGCTTTATTTTAACATTGATGATGTAACAGGTCCCAACATCGGTTCCTCCGGGCCATTGCCTGAGCCTGTAACCAATATTTCGCCCGTAAATGGTGCGCAGAATATTGAGAATGGCGAATCCCTGACCTGGTCATTTGGTGCAAACACCAGTGAATATGAGGTCTTACTTGGCACCACCAATCCGCCTGTAACTGTGGTGGTTCCTTTCACCGGCAACCTGGCAACCTCCTATTTGCTAAGCAATTTACAAACCAACACCAACTATTACTGGCAGGTAAACGTCCGGAATGTGGAAGGCACTGTTCCCGGACCAATCTGGAGTTTTACCTCTGCCCAGAATGTACTTTATACTTCGGTGGATGTTACCGTTACCCTCAACTCTGGTGGAAGCCCCCTGGGTACAACCGTAACTTTTACCAATACTTCCGAACCCGGACTTGGGCTTGTATATACGGAAACCCTTGGACTTTCAGGTCAGTTTACCTGGCCTGAATTTAGAAAAGGAACCTATACCATTAATGTGGTAAAAGCCGGATATGCTCCCATAAACTTAACCGGTGTGGCAATCAATGCCGCAACCAGTTTTACCTGGGAACTCACCGAACTGCTGACCGCACCTGTAGGTTTATACGTTACCCCAACCGGTCTCGCCACTTGGGATGCCGGTGCCGCCATTCAGTTTGAACCTTTTGCAGAGTCGTTTGACGGGCTCGAAAATGGAACTTTGCCCGCAGGCTGGACCAAATCGCCTGAAACAGACAATTGGGGCGTTTTTAATACAGACAATGCAGGAGGATCCTCTCCCGAAATGCGTTTTAACTTCCTGCCATATGGCAATGATACCTACTATCTTAAAACACCGGTTTTCACCACCATTGGTCAAACTTTGCTGCAACTCTCCTTTAAAAACTACCTCAACGATTATCAGAGTGGTTATTCCATAAAGGTAATTGCCATTGCTGATGGGGTAGAACATATTATCCAGGTATGGGATTCGCCCTCAAGCATGCCTGCTGCTACCCTCACCTATGACCTCACCGCTGCGCATGGGGTGGGCGCCACGGAATTTCAGCTTGCCTGGGTTTTTACCGGCAGCTCCAGTCAGTTAAATCGCTGGTGTATAGATGATATATTGCTAAAATCTGCAGGCAGAAGTCCCAAAGCCTTTGTTTCCTATAAGGTATATCATCAGGGCGCAGTAGTAGCCAATGTTGCCCACGATCATTATCAGTTTGGCACCAATGGTGAAACCCTGGTTGAAGGACAAACCTATCTGGCGGAGGTATCTGCAAACTATTCAACCGGAGAATCTTCCAAAATTTCCTATAACTGGACGTACAAAGCATGCGGAAGTTACCCTGTACCCGGGAACTTTACCGCAGCCCAGGTGGCAGGTACGCTCAACACGGCATTGTCGTGGACCAAACCAACCATTCCCGTGGGACAGGATCAGATTGACTTTGCCCGCATCACCCGCGACGGAGTGGTTCTTGCAGAAACAGAAGGTACAAGCTATCTTGACCCTGACCTGAATGTTGGGACCTATAACTATTGTATCACCTTTGTATATGAATCCGGCGCCGAAACCTGTCCCGGCACGCTTTGCCAGAGTGTTACCATTGTCAACAACGGATTGGTAAATGGTAATGTGAAACAGGCAACCTATATGGGCGGTGCCAACATTGAAGGGGCAACAGTTACCCTGACCAACAGTGCAAACCCGTCGGAAAAATTCACTTTTGTTACAGATGCTTCCGGAAACTACGTAGGGGATGTACCTGCCGCCACCTACCATTATGTGGTTGCTGCAACGGGTTATCTGAGTCAAACCCTTGAAAATATAACCATTACCCAAACAGCTACCGTAACGCATAACTTTGTGTTACATGAAATACCATATCCGGCGGTAAATGTTACTGCTACGGAACAAAACCCCGGGGAAGTAAAAGTTGACTGGCTTTTGAACACAGGTGTGTTGGGTGAATGGCTGTTTTATGATGATGGAATCTACACCGATGCAGTGGGCGGACCTGGAACCTTTTCCTGGGCTATTAAATTTGACCCTGAGCAATTGATTGACTACGCGGGAAGTTCACTTACTAAAATCTCCCTCTATAACCTTACGGCTGACGAAAACACCCTGATTATCTGCGAAGGACCCAATGCACAGACGCCGCTTTATGAACAGCAGCTTTCCGGGCTTCCTTACGGCGAATGGGCTGAAGTTTTGCTGGATACGCCTGTTGCCATCAACGTAAATAAAGAGCTTTGGATTACCATTTATACCACTGCCGGAGTTAATCATCCTGCAGCAGCCGGTGCAAGCCAGAACGAACCCAACGGGGATCTTTTATCGCTGGATGGCATTACCTGGGAACATATTCCTGATGTTTTATCGCTACCCCTCACCTGGAATTTACGTGGTTTCGTTACCGATATGAGAACCAACGAAATGGTGGAACTTACACCTGGCCCCAAAACTCCCATATATGAACCATCAGCAGTGAATACCTCTTTCGAATTCAGGAAGAACGAAGATGCTTCAGCCAATGCGAACATAAACACCAATGCCGGCAACCGCGAAATTCAGGGTTTTAATGTATATCGTACTTCCTGCGTTACGGGCGACCTCCAGCTTTTGGGAACCACCACAGAAATAGAATTTACCGATAATACCTGGGGTGCTGCTGAACCGGGTGCATACAAATGGGGAGTAGAAGCCTTATATCCTGAACAGAATGCGGAAATTAAGTTTTCCAATTGTCTGGACAAGGATATGATCACTCAGGTGAGTGTTACCGTAACTACCCTCAACGGCGACAGCCCTGAAGGAACCCATGTAGTGTTTGTTAATACCTCAGAGCCTGGGGCACTTGGGTATGAAGTTGAACTGGATGAATCAGGATATTACTTATGGGATGATTTCCGTAAGGGTACCTATGACATTCATGTTGAAAAAGCCGGTTTTGGCCCGATAGATATTTCGGAACATCTCATTGATGCCCCGGAGGATTTTGTCTGGGAGCTCGAAGAGTTGATTCTTCCGGTAGTGGATCTCAGTGTGAGTCCTACCGGGCTGGCAACCTGGCGAGACGGAGCTCCGGTGGTTTTTGAACCATTTATTGAAGATTTTTCCAATGGCATTGATCATTGGACCAGATACCCCGCTACCAACAACTGGCAGTGGAGTCAAACCAATCTTGCCGGAGGAGCGTCGGCTCCTGAAGTCCGCTTTTACTGGAGCCCCAATAGCATTGACCGCTTCTATTTTATTTCACCTGAAATAAACACCTTTGCTCAGACAGAGCTGGAAATTAGCTTTCAGCATGCAGTGAACGAAGTGCTTTATGGAGAAAGCTATAAAATTCAACTCATCACCATGGTTGGCAATGTAGAACGGCTTGTTATGGAGTTTGACGACAACAACCTTCCCCCTACACAGGTAATTACAACCTTAACCGCTGAACATGGCGTAGGCGCCGAAAATCTCCGGATTGCATTTGTATATGAAGGGAATGCCTACTATATGAATTGGTGGAATATTGATGATATTGCCATAACGGCCCCTCAAACAGACAGCCGCGAATTACAAACCTATAAAGTGTGGCTTGACGGCGTGTTAATAGACGATACGCAGAATACCCATTACCAGTACGACCAGTCCACACTGGTTGAAGGTCAGCAATATTACACGGAAATTGAAGCCCAATACACCAGTGGGTTGTCAGAGAAAATGGGTTATACCTGGACGTATGTTTCCTGCGACAACTATGCAGGCCCCACCGAACTGGATTACGAAGTTGTTAATTTAAATGATGTGGTGCTTAACTGGAGCGGGAATGCCCCAACAATAGGCGATTTTTACGAAGGTTTTGAATCAGGTACCTTACCCGAAGGATGGGTGGTGTATGATGTGGATAACGACGGATACAACTGGGAAAATACAAAGATTCAGTTTCCTGATTTCGAGCCGCACAGCGGACTGTATTGTATGACCAGCGCCAGCTATGTGAATGAATATGGGGCAGTTACGCCCAATAACTTTCTGGTAACTCCGCCCATCAGGGTAACTTTAAATTCTCAGCTCAAATTTTGGGTTGCAGCCCAGGATCCATTGTATCCAAGAGAATGGTACCGGGTAAAAATATCAACCACCGGCAATGCCGTGGAAGATTTTACCACCACACTTCGTGAAGCCTGGTCGCGCATGGATTGGGCAGAGGTGATTATTGATTTATCACCCTATGATGGGCAAACCATATACATTGCCTTTGAACACATGACACCTCAGGGTCTGGATATGTTCTATATTAAGATGGATGATGTTACGGTAACCAATACCTATACTCAGGCAACTTATACAGCGCCGGTGGCATCCGCTTCCGCTGAATCCATCCCATTCAGAACCGATAATATGACTTCGGATGAGATAGAAACAAAGTTCGATAACCTTCGTGCCCTGGCAGCTCAGCATCCCAAAGAAAATACGGATTATGAACATCTCGCTGCGGTGCGCAGTGAACTGCTCGGAACCAATATTTACCGCGATGGCATACTGATTGCCGAAAAGGTGTTTGGCCAGACCTATACTGACCCCGATGTGGAGGCCGGTATTTATGAATATTGTATAAACTATGTTTACACCGGTAATGCCATGCCCTGCACCCCGCTTTGTGTATCTGATGTTACCATAACCGGTGAGGATTGCGTTGCACCCTACAATCTTACGGCGGCTTATAGTACACTCTCCGGTGAGGTTTCTCTCGCCTGGAACCACGATGCCTTTGAAGGAACTTATCTTTCCTATGGAGAAAGCGTGTATGCAAGTGCATTCGGCTTAATCGATGCATCGCCCTTTACCGTGGCCATTCAGTTTGATCCTGAAATGCTTGCCCCTTATCATGGCAAATCCTTCTCGAAAATTAATTTCTTTTACGGTTTTGGAAGCATTGGAGAGGTAGTCGTTCAAATCTGGGAAGGACAAACCCTGATTCTCGAAGAGGAGGTTACCGGCACAATTGAGGGTGAATCCTGGAATGAGATTGAACTGAATAATCCGGTACAGATTGATGCCACCAAATCGTATAAAGTCGGTTATACCGTTTCTGATTACGATGGTTATCCGGTTGGAGTTCAGTATTACGATGGTATCCCAAATTCAGATCTTTTTCTTCTGGATGGCATGTGGGATCATATGAGTAATTATGAACCGTATGCATGGTTGCTTCAGGCGTATGTTTCAAATCCGCGGAGTGCCGGCGGCATACCTATTCCACTCACCGGTAACAAGATGAACCAAACCGGGAACTCCCTGCCCGTTAAAGCTCCTTTTGTGAATTTAAACAGGGGACAGCAGGGCAGGTCTTCACGTGCGCTCAGAGGCTACAATATTTATAAAGAGGGTGAACTGTTACAATCCGTATGGCCTGAAAAATCATACGTTTATGAGGAAGTTGAAACGGGAACGATTTGTTATTCAGTAACCGCTGTATATGATTATTGCGGAGAAACGGCGCACTCAGACGAAGACTGTGTTTTAATTGTTAACACAGAAAATCCAGCACTTTCCGGTGTAAGGGTTTATCCCAATCCTTCAAACAGTAAGGTAAATATTGAGTTTAGTGACAACATCACCCATATTGCAATTTACAATATATTGGGAAAAGTTGTCCTGGAAAGCAATGTTTCAGATCAAAACATGTTAAGCATTGACGTTACTAAGTACCAACCGGGTACCTATTTGTTAAAGCTTACCACAAAAGAGGGAATAAATGAAACCCGCAAGATGATGATCAGTAACTAATTGTTTGACAAAAGTTTGATAAAAAAGAGACTGTCCGACCAGATCGGATGGTCTCTTTTCCAATTTTAAAAGCAAATCCTCAAATATTTGGCTCCCTTTCCTTGAGGAGAAGATTGGGGTGACTTTAAAAGGGACAGCTTGTCTCGTGATAACGAGAAGGGACGTGTGACGCTTGTAAGGGACAAGGAGACGGGGGGGCGGAATCAAAGCCTAAAACCCGAAACTCAGAACCTTAAGACCAAAGACTACTTGTCTCGGGAGAGCGAAGCGATAACGAGAAAGACTAAAACCGGAGAGACGGGGAGACCGGGGGACGGGGGCACCATAAACTAAAGATTAAAGTCTAAAATAAAACTCAGGACTAAGAACCCAGAACTCAAAGACTAAAGACCAAAGACTAAATGTTATATAGCACAACATAATTGACAGTTTTGTCATATCCTTAAAGCGGGGGCTTTTTTCAAGCCCCACCCCCTTAAGGAGGTCTTAAGGGTCAATTTCGTAGCACAAGTTCATTGACATTTTGGAAAGTAGTTACCAGTTGACAGGAGTTAGGTAAGGGAAAATATGCTTTATCTCATTGTTCTGTCGGACAACAAGGCTTTGGGTGTCTAAATTGACCTCAGCAACAACGTAAGAATACTTCAGAAGCTCATTAACATCAAACTTTCCGTGATTAGCTTCAGCTTTAAATCGTTCCTTATGAACCTTATGAAGTAAACAACACCGGTTTCTAAGGGGATCTTCTTTAGCTCATGGATATTGCCATTGTAGCAGATATTTAAGCTTTGCTGTTTTGAGGCTTCATTGGGGTTTCGTTGGCTTTTGAGGCAAGCATTTTCTATGCGTTGCTTAATGAGCGAGAGGTTCTTTATAATTTCATTCATATATGAAAAATCTTAAAATACTATTAATTAGGGACTTGTAATTTGCTGACAGGTGTATTGTTTACGCCGGTTACTTACGTATTTATAAACATCCGCAATCCTTTAAAGTGCAAATATATGCAACTTCCCCAAGCTACCATTAATTCCGAAGCCACCAATAATGTTATCTGTATTTTTAGAAGGCCTTAAAATAAAAGGATTACTTTTGCGTTGATAATGAAAGTTTTACATTTCTAATTAACTGTAAGCTAAGCCCGAACAGGTATACGCTATTCTGGAACCTAAATCACTCAAATGCTGAATCAACTTTCTTTTATTCCCATACTGATTTTTCTTACCCTTGGTTTTCAATCACAAATAAATGTACCCCTGGTCCTTGCGGAAACATCCATAAGCAGCGAAACGGACATTGACAGAGCTGAGATTATAGAATTTGCTAAAACTTATCTCGGCACAACGTATCAATATGCCAGTGTTGATCCCACTAAAGGATTCGATTGCTCTGGCTTTGTTTCTTATGTCTATAACCATTTCGACATCTGGCTTCCCCGTGCTTCAAAAGCGTATAAATCTTTAGGAACTGCGCAAAAGCCCGAAGATTTTAAGGTGGGTGATATTTTGGTTTTTTATGGCTACCGCGATAAAACGCAGATTGGGCATGTGGGGATTATCTGTGAAGCAAATGGCCTGAAATCTAAATTTATACACGCTTCATCCGGCAAAGCTTACGGAGTAACCATCAGCCAGCTTGACTCAGATCATTACGCCCGGCGGTTTTACAAGTGTATTGATGTAATCAGGCAATAAAATGGAAACCCTTTAAGGGTTCACCTACTTATGACTTTCTCAGCCGTAAGAAAGGATGGCTGAAATATCTCTATTAAAAAAGAATCAATCTTTATTTATAAAACAGCAATTCAGCCAGCTTTTCATCCCTTTCGTAAACATCTTTATAGAAGTTAACCCGGCCCTCTTCATCTACCCAGGCCGTAAAATAACCAATATAAACCGGTATCTTATTCTTGAGCGAACAGATGGTTTCTTCGCCGGCATTCATGGCAGCATCAATCTTTTCGACAGGCCAGTCTTTGTCGTTTTCTAAAATCTTTATGGCCAGTTCTCTGGCCTTCCCTACCCTTACGCAGCCATGACTCAACGCACGTTCCTCCCGTTTAAACAGACTTTTGGCCGGAGAATCGTGAAAATAGATATCGTTTGAATTGGGAAACATAAACTTAACCAGGCCCAACGAATTATTTTTGCCCGGCAACTGGCGAACATGCCCGTCGTTCCACTCCATATTATGGTTTTTCAGATAGTGCTTGTTCTTTTCTATGCCCGGCAAAACTTCATCTTCAATAATTGATTTGGGCAGATTCCAATACGGACTGAATACGATATAACTCATCATTCCATCAAAAATAACAGTTTTCGTCATAATTTCGCCCACCACAACCGGTGAATCGAATTCGATTTTGCCATCGCGAAATAAAATCATCCTGTAGGCGGGTATATTGGAGAAAATGAATTCTCTTGCCTCAAAAACATCCGGCGTAATCCAGCGCCAGCGCTCCATATTGACTACAATTTTTTTGATGTATTCATCCACCGGAACATTCATAGCCTCAATATGCCCGGCCGAGATGGTGGGATCGGGCTTAAAGCCATGGCTCGTCTGAAATGTTGTGACTGCTGCCAGCAATTCATCATCATATATATTGCTTTTGTTGTTTTGCTTCATTTCACCACTTACATACAAACGCTCCCTGATTTGCTGAATCACCTGCGATGTATCCTTGGGTTTATAGCCTTTATGATCAGCTTCAGGGTCAATCTGAATCCAACCTCCGTTTTCTTTCATTTCGCGGTAGCGCTGCAGTGCATCACGCAACTGATAGTATTGACTAAACAGGTGCGGACTATATTCGTGCTGCAGTTTCTTGTCAGAAATAATTGAATCAAGCAAAACGGTATAGTTAATCTCTTTGCGCGGCAATAACCATCCTATCTCCGTCGTGGCTGAATCGTTAATCCCTTTATATACTTCATCCACGTAATACAGGTATAAGCTGGTAAGCAATAAGTCTGACCCCGGCTGTTTGCGCGAATACCTTCTGGGATTTTTAAAAATATCGTCAATATCCTCCTGATACGGGAAGGTGGTGTAAATTCCTTCATCCTCAATATTCTGGACTTTACTATGGAGCGAATTTCCATATTTAGCGATGTTTTTTTTGCTGAACCAGATGTAGGTAAAGTTATGGTTCCGGTAAATTTCAATCAACTCACTTTCATACTTCTTCAGTTCAGGATGTGAGTCGAAAAACGGAGCGATAAGCAGACTGTCGAAAGGCACAGCATTGGTACCGCTTTGCCTGCACGACTGGAAGAGCAGCGAAATCATAAACGCAATAGAAATAGAGAATAAAACAAATTTTCGCATTTTTAATTTTTATAGGTTGATAAGTGAAATCGGGATGGATAAAAGAGGGATATTTATATTGCTGTATTCGCTCTGTAATACGCAAAATATTAATGAATTAAAGCAATATTTACTGACTTATCTTCAAAAGCATCAATTTTGCAATCGTTAAAAGATGGTTTTGATAATTTTGGTTTGAAATTTCTCGAAAATCCATAAGGCTCCACGGGTATTCCTAAGAAATTCAAATTACACTCATTGTCTGAGTTTATATCGTGATAGATGGAAATGGCGTAATCATTTTTTTTATAATCCTTCAGATGGAAAATCACGGTGTCGCTGCTTACCTTTTGAGAATAGACTTTATATTCTTTGCCTTTCTTCAGGAATGATTTGGGTTTATTAAAAACCCCCAATTCAATACTGCCTTTCTGTGTTTTGATATTGGTCACCACAATTTCTAAATCAACCGTTTCTGTATCGGGCGAACCCAGACCAAAAACACTCAGCAATAGTAAAAAAAGATGTTTCATAAATCTCTATTTTAACGTATCATTTCTAAAATAATGTTGAATCATTTCCGTATCGCGGTTGACATAGGCTGCCAGAGGTTCCGATTGCCGCTGCAAGTATTTCTTTATGGGATTGCTAAAGAGTGAAATAATCGATTTTAGAAAAGCAGATATCTTGCTTTCCTCTTTTTCGAAATAATCCGACAGAGTGTCTTTCCTGAAGTTCAATATGTTGTCCAGCACATGACCATCCTCATAATAACCACAGTGAAAATTTTTCTCTGCAAAGGTTTTTTTTGGGAAATTCAATTTCCCCAAACCGTAAATTTTAAAGGAATGGGATAAAAAGTCGTCATAAATAATTCTGCAATGTTCCCCTCCACCCAGGTTAAATATCCTTTTTGATAGTTCTGCCTGTTTGTTTATTGCATGAATAAATGCTCTTGCCGTGTCTGCCGGTGAAGCTATTTCGAGCGAGGTTTTAAGTGGCTGATGAAACATTAATTTGGACATTTTATGTCCGCCCATAATCGCCGTCAACCTAAAAATACTCCAGTCGAGTTTGCTATTTTGAACTATCTCCTCAGCCATAATTTTCGTTTTAGCATACTCATCTCCCGCACTCGGGTTTAAACTATCCGAAACGGATATCATCGGTGTATTCAGGCGGTCGCCATAAACAGAGATGGATGAACTGTATAAGAAAAATGCATTGGGAGAATGCTGTTCTATAAGCCGGATTAGATTTTCTGTACCCACTACGTTAACCTGATGGGATAAGGCCGGCTTTTCGTCTGCTAAAGGAGGAATAATAGCGGCAAGGTGTATAACTGCATCTTTGTTATAGCATGCTTTAATTAAATCGGTTTCCTTACTAATATCTCCATAAACGATATTAATCTCATCTTTATAAGGCTTGAACTTTTTTATGGCTTTGCCTGACTTTATATCAAAGACGGTAATATCATACGCTTCTTTCAAGTCGTACAACTGTTTTAACACTTCGTATCCAACAGTCCCGGACGCACCGGTTAACAATATATTTTTTCTTGTTTTCAAGGTCTGAATTTTAAATTGATAATGCGGTTATATAAAATGAGCTAATTCCTTTATTTATACATACCTGCTGTTCCATTGTGCATTAAGAGTGCCAAACCTCAGAAAAAACATAAGGCTCCAAAACATTGAAGCCTTATGATAGCATCACACATTAGTTAAAGGTCCATCGCACCAAGCCCATATCACCGACCTGCATTTCTATTACCAGGTCAACAAGAGTATTCTCAACTACCTTATAGGCAGTAACATCATTGAGCGTTAATGTTTTTGCATCGTCGTCCAATTTCCAGGTGCCGGTTTTTGTATCGCCACAACTGTCTTTGATAACATAGGTTTCGTCAGATTTAAAGTCCCATGTAGAGTTTTTTTCGCAATCTGTTGCTACACTTACACCCAAAATAGTCTTCGATACTAAATTCCAATTCTTTACAATCATATTTACTTCCGTTTTTTCTTTTTCACAGGATGTAAATTGAAGTGCGGTCAGTCCACAAATGGCTAATATTAGCAAACCAAAAATTTTTTTCATGTTTTTGCTTTTTATTGTTAGTTATAATTTGAATGCAAATTAAAGTCTTTAGTCCTATATATATGTTACATAAATAAATCTAAGAGTTACATTATTCTCACTTTTTTAGAATTACTTGAACACATATATATGTAGCTTCTTCAGCGGTAAGAATTACAGGAATTTTGTTAAGGATTCAGACTTTCTTTTAACATCATACTACTGACAACAAATAAGCCTTGAGTTTTTTTCAGGAAGTCACTTACACTTAGCTTTGCCTGTTTTGGGCAATAATTTTAGTTCTTTTATAAATTCCGCTTTCCAGATGTATTTTACCTTCTTTAAGTCCACTTAATAAATTTGATATTTTGTCTTGTGTAGATACTCCCATCAAAACATTTAACCCAAACTTAGGAACTCCGTATTTTAATATCCTAATTATTAACCGCTCAAGGATTTTAATTCCAGGTTCAGTCTGGTCAGTAGATTGTTGTTTTATCAGCCCCAACTGTTCAAGAATAGTGTTCATCTGTGAAGATTCTTCAAGAAAGCTAATTTTTGATTTATCCGCCCACGGCATAGGATAATTAACCTCTCCGTCCCCTTTTTTGAAAACCTCATAGTAAATAAAGACCCCATTATTGTTTAAAACCCGGGTTATTTCATTGTAAAATTGCAATTTGTCACGAATATTCATTTGTAGGTGTTGTGTCCAGACTGCATCGAATATATTGTCCTGAAAGGGCAGATTTGTTGCGTTTCCCTGAATAAATTTAGTATTGTGGCTTAAACCGACAAGTGCTGATAAACGATTCGCGGTCTCAACATATTCCGGGGATAGGTCTATTCCGATAGCATCACAATCAAATTCGTCAGCCAGCATTCTGCAAGGTCCACCAATGCCACAGCCGATATCTAATAGCCTGGAACTGCTAATATTGGCAATTTCTGCTAACTCTCTTGATACTTCTGCCCCTCTTACGTGGAATTCATCAACACCGGCGATATCTTTTCTACTTACCTTATTTAAATTGACACCCCTTTCTTTGAGCCAATGAATAATATCGTCATACAAATCCGGGGGAGAGTAAAAATTTTCAATTTGTGAACTCAAAAGATCCATGGTGCCGACTTAAATTCTAATCAGGGGCAAAGCTATGCGTTTTCGGGTATTTTTGAAGTCCTTCAGAGCCGTTAAAATCTCTATAAAAAATAAGACTTTTAGCTTAGCCCTGCATCTACGTCAGGATCCAAACCTCAAAAGATATTAATTGGCTGTTCAGCAAAATTGCGACTTATGCTAAAATTAGCGTCCAAATCAGCCCACTTTCATCGGTTTACATAAGTCGTTTAAAATAATATTTCACACTCCCGCCTTGCATTCAGTTAAATGTTTGATACCTTTGCAGTCCTAAATGAATGGGATACGGCTTAATTTCTGCAGAAGCCTGTCAATTAATTGATTAAACGATGCAAACATGCATCTTATCATCATTTAAAGGCAGGTTAAAACGTAAAGGCGTCCAATACACAGACGAGGGTTTCAAAACAGTTTGTTTTGCTGCCCTTTTTCTATACACTATACATTGCTAAAATCGCTAATCAAAATATCATGGATTTCAACTTAACCCCAACAGAAAAGCTCTTTTTACAGATGATCCGCCGGTTCGCTGAGAAAGAGGTAAAGCCTTTGGCGGCTGAAATTGACGAGCAGGAACGTTTTCCGGTCGAGACAGTCGTAAAAATGGGAAAAATCGGCCTTATGGGCCTGCCCGTTCCTGTGAAATACGGAGGCGCGGGCGGCAGCAACCAATTGTACAGCATGGCCGTGGAAGAACTATCCCGCGTATGTGCCACCACCGGTGTTATCCTTTCGGCCCACGTTTCTCTGTGCGCCGCTCCCATACTGGAGATGGGCACCGAAGAACAAAAGGAGAAATATCTGCCTAAGCTCTGCTCGGGTGAGTGGATCGGTGCTTTCGGCCTTACCGAGCCAAACGCCGGAACCGATGCTTCGGCCCAGCAAACTGTTGCTGTACAAGATGGTGACGAATGGGTACTCAATGGTACCAAAATTTTTATTACCAATGCGGTATATGCTTCCTTATACATCATCATAGCCATGACCGACAAATCTCAGGGTACCCGCGGTATTTCAGCTTTTATTGTCGAAAAAGGTACACCAGGATTCTCCATAGGCACCAAAGAGCGCAAAATGGGCATTCGTGGTTCAGCCACCTGTGAACTTATTATGGATAATTGCCGCATTCCCAGGGAAAATTTGTTGGGAAAAGTGGGTAAAGGCTTTGGTTTGGCCATGAAAACCCTGGACGGTGGGCGGATTGGTATTGCTTCTCAGGCATTGGGCATTGCCCAGGGTGCCATGGACGAGACGGTGAAATATACCAAAGAGCGCAAGCAGTTTGGCAGGGCCATCAGTCATTTCCAGAATACCCAGTTCCAGATGGCAGATATGGAAACCAGGATACAGGCTGCCCGCCTGCTCGTCCGCAGTGCAGCATTTAAAAAGGACAATGGTATTCCCTATTCGGTGGATGCAGCCATGGCCAAACTCTATGCCAGCGAAACCGCTATGGATGTGACTTCTAAAGCCATTCAGTTTCACGGAGGCTACGGCTACACCCGCGATTATCCGGTGGAGCGTATGATGCGTGATGCCAAGATCACCGAAATTTACGAGGGTACCTCCGAGGTGCAACGTATGGTGATTGCTGCTGACCTTTTAAAATAATCAAACCATTTAAAGCCTTCAGCTAAAGCATGAATAATGGCGATAAGCCTTTAAAATCATACCCGGAGGCTGACAAAAAACAGATTTTATGAAAATTATCGTTTGTGCAAAACAAGTTCCCGATACTACGGAAATAAAGATCAATCCGCAAACTGGCACTCTGATCCGTGAGGGTGTGGCCAGCATTATGAATCCGGACGACAAGGGCGGGCTCGAACTGGCGCTGCAGTTAAAAGAGCAGTACAATGCTCACATTACCATTATCACCATGGGCCCACCCCAGGCCGATGCCATTTTGCGTGAAGCTTTCGCGCTTGGCGTTGACCGGGCTATCCTGCTCACCGACCGTAAATTTGCCGGAGCAGATACGCTGGCTACTTCAAACGCTCTGGCCGGTGCCTTGCGAAATCTCGGATATGACCTGATTATTGCCGGTCGTCAGGCCATTGATGGCGATACTGCCCAGGTAGGTCCGCAAATTGCCGAATTGCTCAATCTGCCTCAGGTAACTTATGTGGAAGGGCTGAAATATGATGGAGAGAAAACACTCACTATTCGCCGGCAAACAGAAGAAGGTTATCAGCTGCTCGAAACAGAAATGCCCTGCCTGGTTACCGTCCTTGCTTCGGGATATGAGGCACGATACATGCCTGTGCGGGGAATTGTGGAAGCCCACGATCGCGAAGTGGAAATATGGGGCTTTGACAACATCTCGGTAGATGAGTCTAAACTTGGACTCAAAGGATCGCCCACCCGCGTGCACAAGGCTTTCAGTAAGGGCGTGAAAGCAGCCGGAGAGCAGTTTGAGGTGGAAGCTGACGAAGCTGTTGGTATTATCATCAGCCGCCTGAAACAGAAGTTTCTCATCTAATAAGGAGCAAGAATTTACTTTTTAAGACTTTTTGAACATGGAAATATCAGCATATAAAGACATTTATGTTTTCGCGGAGCAACGCGGTGGAATAATTCAGGGGATAGCCCTTGAGCTGCTGGGCAAAGCCCGCGATCTAGCCCAGGCTACCGGGCAGGAGGTGGTGGCCATACTTGCCGGTCATCACATCAGTGAAAAGGCCAAAGCCTTGATTGCTTTTGGTGCCGACAAAGTAATTGTAGTGGACGATCCTGCATTGGCTGAATATTTAACCGAGCCTTATACGCAGGCCGTTACGCGGGTTATTCAGCAATACAAACCTGCGGTGTTGCTTATTGGGGCCACTACCATCGGCCGTGATCTGGGGCCACGACTTTCCGCCAGGATTGGGACCGGACTTACTGCCGACTGTACCCGCCTGGAAATTGGCGAAGAGGGCGAATTGTTAATGACGCGTCCTGCGTTTGGTGGCAATCTCATGGCTACCATCGTGAGTAAGGAACACCGTCCGCAAATGTCAACCGTACGACCGGGAGTAATGCAGAAAATAGACCGCAACGACAGTCGCAAAGGCGAAATAGAGAAGCTCGATGTTGAGTTCGATAAATCAAAATTCAAAGTAAGGCTGATAGAAAACGTAAAAGCCAAACAGAGTCTGAAGGACATTGCAGAAGCAAAAATCCTGGTTTCAGGCGGACGTGGGGTAAATTGTGCCGAAAACTTTGAAAAACTAAAGGAACTGGCAGTTATGCTTGGCGCAGAAGTGTCTGCATCGCGTGCAATGGTTGATGCCGGCGTAGTTCCGCAGAATCGGCAGGTGGGACAGACCGGCAAAACGGTGCGGCCCGACCTTTACTTTGCTTGTGGCATTTCAGGAGCTATTCAGCATCTGGCCGGCATGGAGGAAAGCGGCTACATTGTGGCCATCAACAAGGACAAATATGCCCCCATTTTTCAGGTGGCAGACCTTGGCATTGTAGGCGATGGAAATACCATTATCCCCATGCTCACCGAAAGGCTGAGAAAGGAAATGAACCGGTAAACTGGGACACCTGCTGCATTGCGGCTTTCATAGAAAGACTGTTTGAGCAGGTAGGTGGCGAATAAGAAACGCTCATTCTAGACCCCAATATCAAAATATGATGTTGCCATTGTGGAACAAGACAACAGATTGACGCCTGAAATCCGGGTGCATACATAGCTTATTTTTTGATCCGGGCAGACCATGACTTCAGTAGTGAGCAATTTTAGGAGTTTGGCCATTGCTTTCTTTTTCAACATTTAATTGTTTATAAGTTTGTTGAAAACGAATTTATATTTACCTTTGCACCCCTTTTAAAAGGATAAGTGAGTGTGTGGAAGGCCGTAACCCGAAGCATATCAGGCTTATTCATGTTTAAATGGCGTTGCCGTGGACAATTGATTCTCATGCCCGTGAATGGATTGTAGAGGCGGTTTGTAAATATTTTTCAAGCTAATTTTTTAACAAAATGAACACACTGAGTTATAAAACTTTGTCAGCCACGCCTGATAATATCCAGAAGAATTGGATATTGGTAGATGCTGAAGGTCAGACTCTTGGCCGGCTTTCGAGCAAAGTTGCTAACCTGATCAGGGGTAAAAATAAAACCAATTTCACCCCAAATCTGGATTGTGGCGACTATGTAATTGTGATCAACGCAGAGAAAATTCAGCTCACGGGCAAAAAAATGACGGATAAGGTTTACGTACGTCACACCGGTTATCCGGGTGGACAGCGTTTTACTACTCCCCGCGAGTTGATGCAAAAGCATCCTGAACGCCTCATTGAACATGCGGTAAGAGGAATGCTGCCAAGCAACAAGCTGGGCGATGCGCTATATCGTAACCTTAAAGTGTATGTTGGCCCTGAGCATCCGCATCAGGCACAACAGCCACAATTGATCAACTTAAATTCAATTAAATAATCATGGAAGTAATCAACACCCTCGGCAGAAGAAAGAAAGCTATTGCCCGCATCTATCTTAAAGATGGCAACGGAGCAATTACGGTGAACGGCAGGGACTACAAAGAATATTTTCCCACCGGAACATTACAGTACGTGGTTACCCAGTCACTCGAAATAGCTGATTCAATTAGTAAATTCGATATTAAGGCCAACCTTGACGGAGGCGGCATCAACGGACAGGCAGAAGCTCTGCGCCTTGCCATCTCGAAAGCCTTATGTGAACTGGACCCCGAAAATCGTCCCCCGCTTAAGGCCAAAGGCCTGTTGCGCAGAGACCCCCGTATGGTGGAAAGGAAAAAACCCGGTCAGAAGAAAGCCCGTAAGAAATTCCAGTTCAGCAAACGATAGTTTTCGATTGTGTTTAGTATCTAAATTACCGCGACTTTACCCTTACCAGGCTGTTGCCTGAACAGTAAGCTACCCGGTAATTGTTTTTCACAGAATGTAAACAATTAATAAAAAAATTAATGGCAAGAACAACTTTTGACGAATTACTGGATGCCGGTTCGCATTTCGGGCACCTTAAACGGAAATGGAACCCCAACATGGCGCCTTACATCTTTATGGAGCGCAATGGTATCCACATTATTGATTTATATAAAACCATCGCGAAGATTGATGAGGCTGCTGCAGCAATGAAGCAGATCACCAAATCAGGCAAAAAAGTACTTTTCGTGGCCACCAAAAAACAGGCCAAGGAAATTGTTGCCGAAAAAGTAAATTCGGTGGGTATGCCTTATGTAACCGAGCGCTGGCCGGGCGGTATGCTTACCAACTTTGCCACTATCCGCAAGGCCGTGCGTAAGATGTCGTCCATCGACAAAATGATTACGGGCAATAGTTTTACAGTTCTCTCCAAACGTGAACGCTTACAGGTAACCCGTGAACGCGCTAAATTGGAGAAGAACCTCGGTTCTATCGCTGACCTGAGCCGTCTGCCGGCAGCAATTTTTGTGGTTGACATTGTAAAAGAGCACATTGCCATCGCAGAAGCCCGTAAACTCAACATTCCTACTTTTGCTATTGTGGATACCAATTCAGACCCTCAACTGGTCGATTTCCCTATCCCGGCCAACGATGATGCCTCCAAATCCATAGCACTGATTCTTTCAAAAATGGTGGAAGCCATCGAGGAAGGATTGACCGAACGCAAGATGGATCGCGACAAACGTGCCGATGATGAGCGCGAGGATTATGACGGAAAAGAGCGGAACTATGATGTGGACGAGGACGATGAGGATTCTCCTGCAGGCAGTGAACGCCTCCGTGCTAAACCTGTTGCAGGTGAGGAAGGTACTGGAGAAGGCCGCCCACGTAAACCAGGTACCCGCCGCCCCATTGGACGCAAACCCGGTGGACCGCGCAAATAATTTTTTCACCTATTTAAACATTTGAATTTTATGGCAAATATAACTGCAGCCGATGTAAACAAGCTGCGCCAGATGACTGGTGCCGGTATGATGGATTGCAAGAAAGCCTTGCAGGAAAATGACGGCGATTTTGAAAAAGCAACCGATTACCTGCGCAAAAAAGGACAGAAACTGGCTACCAAGCGTGCCGATAAAGATGCCAACGAAGGAATAGTAATTGCCCGGGCCAATGAGGCCGGTAATTACGCCGCCATCTTTATGCTCAACTGCGAAACCGATTTTGTAGCTAAGAATCAGGAATTTGTTGACTTTACCAACGCACTTATGGCTAAAGCCATGGAAAAACAGCCTGCTGGTATCGATGCATTTAAAGCTTTGGATCTCAATGGGAGAAGTGTAGAAGAAAACATTACTGAAATGGTAGGTAAAACTGGTGAAAAAATGGAGCTTGCTCATTTTGAAACCATTCAGGCCGAAAGCGTTTATGCATACAACCATCCGGGAAATCGTCTTGCAACCATTGTTGGCTTCAATAAAAAGGGCATCGAAAACCTTGATCAGGCCGGTCACGAAATAGCCATGCAGATTGCCGCTATGGCACCTGTAGCCATTGATCAGAATGGCGTTTCAACAGACATCATCAACCGTGAAATGGAAATTGGTAAAGAACAGGCTCGCCTCGAAGGAAAAGCTGAAGAAATGATTGAGCGTATTGCCCAGGGCAAACTCAACAAATTCTTTAAGGAAAATACCTTGCTGAGTCAGGAATTCGTGCGCGATAATAAATTGAGCGTTGGAGATTATCTCCAGAAAGTGGACAAAGGGCTCACCGTTACCGGTTTCTACCGTTTTATGCTGGGAGCATAAGTTTAACGCGCTTGTATCTATTGGTAAAAAGGCCATCCGGTAAGGGTGGCCTTTTTAAGATAGTGGAATATGGGTTCGGAATCTGCTGAGAGATAACGAAACATGAGTAATAGATTTGTCCTGTAAACTAAGTTTTGTTGTTCATACACAAGTTTTAATCGTTCTAAGTAATGATACCCCAAACAAGAATAATGTGTTAGCTTTTGAGTGCTTTGATTATTGTTCATATAAGAAATTATAAAAAAGGCTGCCGTCGATCACGAGGCAGCCTGCAAGTATATTAAGTTAAAGAAGTAGTTTTATTTCGCGCCCAACGCCTCTTTGATAATGGCTGCAAGGGTTTTATTATCGGCTTTCCCGGCCAGTTGCTCCCCGGCTACAGCCATTACCTTACCCATATCTTTAATGCTTGTGGCGCCGGTGTTGATAACAATGGCTTCAATTCTACGGACAATTTCTTCTCTGCTCATTTGTTCCGGAAGATAAGCAGCAATTACCTCAGCCTGGCTGTTTTCTACCTCAGCCAGATCGGTACGTTGTTGCTCAGTGTAAATAGTAGCAGCTTCGCGGCGTTGCTTTACCAGTTTCTGAAGCAACTTAATTTCATCCTGTTCTGTAACTTTTGCCCCTCCTTCGCTGGTAAGTGCAATCAGCAAGGCTGATTTTACTGCACGTAATGCCTCCAGCTTGTCCTTTTCGCGGGCAAGCATGGCCTTTTTAATGTCTTCGTTAATTCTATCCGTGAGGCTCATAGCGCAGCATTGCTAATCCACATTATCATGTAGAAAGGAGTTATTTGGTTTTATTTCCACCGAACTGTTTTCTGGTTTTGACAAGGTATAACGCGAAACCTCGGAGTCGTCAGATGCCGGGACTTCACGCAGGGTAACATTCTTGCGCAGATAGGCCGGCTGGTTCTCCACTTCATTCAGGCCTTCGGGCGTGGCTATTTTATAACTCATTTCCCGCATTTTATCATCCCGGCTTTTTGATACCTCCTCCTGTAGTTGCTTGTCATGCGGATTGTTCAGCTCATCATCAAAAGTTTTCAGGAAATTAAAGCCGGGCTCCCTGGAAGTGCTTTTAAGTGGTGTGGCTGGAAAGGTATTTGTTGTTTCAGAAGTATTCTTTTCAGCAGAAGCTGAAGGCTGGCTACCCACTTCAAACGTAAATGTTCGCTGAGTCATGGTTTCCGGGGTGGGTGGAAGGATTTCTTCGTTTTTGACCGGCGCTTCCTCTTTCCGGGTGATGAGGGTAATTTCTTCAATGGGGGCCGGAGATGGTTTTTCTGTTTCGTGTGGAGACGTAACAGCAGGTATTGGCTTGTTCAGTTCATGCACGATTACCTCATGCCTGGGCTGACTTCCTGTCTTCTGTTTTTCGTCAAATCCTGTAGCAACAAGCGTAATGCTGATTTTTTTCCCCAATGATTCATCGGTGCCATTGCCCCAGATGATGTCGGCGCTGGAGCCGGCCTCATGTTGGATATAGTCGGTAATTTCCATCACTTCGTCCAGGGTGATTTCGTCGGAGCCTGAGGTAATGTATAGCAGGATGTTGCTTACACCGCGAATGGTAGCATCGTCGAGCAGGGGAGAGGTCATGGCCATCTGAACCGCTTCCAGTGCCCTGTTCTCTCCTTCAGCAATTCCTGAACCCATGATTGCTTTGCCACTATCTTTCATTACCGTTTTTACATCCTCAAAGTCAACGTTAATGTAGCCGGTAACCGTAATAATCTCGGCAATACCTTTGGCAGCGACAGTGAGAATATTGTCAGCCTTATTGAAGGCCTGAGTAATGGTCAGGTCGCCCTCCAGTTCCCTCAGTTTGTCATTGCAGATAATTAACAGGGTATCAACCGATTTGCGCATCTCCTCTATGCCAAGCTGTGCCTGCTGGCTGCGTTTACGGCCTTCAAAAGAGAAGGGGATGGTAACTATACCCACAGTAAGTATGCCCAGCTCTCTGGCCAGTTCGGCAATAACGGGGGCTGCACCTGTTCCGGTACCACCGCCCATTCCGGCAGTGATAAATACCATTTTGGTGTTGGTTTCCAGTACTTTCCTGATGTCATCTATGTTTTCATTGGCGGCTTCCCGGCCCACCTGAGGGATGGACCCAGCACCCAGCCCCTTGGTGCCAAGTTGAATTTTAAGGGGAACGCTACTGGTCTCAAGTGCTTGAGCATCAGTGTTGCAGATCATAAAATCTACTCCACGAATTCCCTGGTTAAACATATGGGTAACAGCATTGCTGCCGCCACCGCCGACACCAATAACTTTTATGATGGAAGATTGATTTTTTGGCAAATCAAATTTGAGCATATCAGGCATGTTTTGAGTCTCCTAAATTAAATGAAATAATGAGTGAAATTATGGTTGATTCAAGGTAGTTATCAACAGCGCAACTGTTAATATCTCAGGTTAAATTGTCTTCTTCAAAAAACTTCTTAATCACATCGAGGAACGAACCGCGGGGAGGTTTTTTTGCTTTTACCTGAGGTTTGTCTTTTTTTTCAGCTTCTTTTTCCAGACGCTGAAGGCCAATAATCACCAGTCCCACACCCGTGGCGTAGGCCGGACTCGCCATTTCTTCGGGTACCCCCGGAGCCAGGTGCTCGTTGGGATAGCCAATGCGCGTGTCCATTCCCGTGATGAATTCAGTAAGCTGAGAGATGTGGCGGAGTTGTGCGCCGCCTCCGGTAAGCACAATCCCGGCAATCAGTTTCTTCTCAAACCCTGAATTCTTTATCTCGAAATAAATGTGTTCGATAATTTCTTCCATTCGGGCCTGAATAATGCTGGCGAGGTTGCGCAGGGTAATTTCCTTTGGGGGGCGTCCCCGAAGACCGGGGATGGCCACCACTTCCTCGTCCCGGTTTTCGCTGGCCAGGGCCGATCCAAATTTGACTTTAAGATCTTCAGCATGCTTTTTAATAATGGTACAGCCTTCCTTAATGTCTTCGGTAACGATGTCGCCTCCAAACGGAATTACAGCGGTATGCCGGATGATGTTATCATGAAAAATAGCAATGTCGGTGGTGCCGCCCCCGATATCTACCAATGCAACTCCTGCTTCTTTTTCCTCTTCGCTGAGTACGGCTTCGGCAGAGGCTAAAGGCTCCAGTAGCATGGAATCTACTTCCAGACCAGCCTTTTTTATGCATTTCACAATATTTCGGGCCGCCATGGTTTGTCCGGTAATGATGTGAAAATCGGCCTCCAACTGATGTCCCAGCATACCTTTGGGATGTTTGATGCCGCGCTCACCATCCACCGTATATTCCTGAGGGATTACATCAATGATCTCCTCTCCCGGATTCATGGCAAGTTTAAACATACTTTCAGTAAGGGTTTCAATATCAGTCTGATTAATTTCAACTTCGCTGTTTGAACGTATGCTTGAACCATGGTATTGTATGCTTTTGATGTGCTGTCCGGCAATGCCAACATTAACTGTAGCTACTGTGATGTCGGAGCGGCTGTCGGCCTCCTTCACGGCATTAACGATGCTACGCACCGTATCGTCAATGTTGGCTACTACGCCCCGCTTTACCCCTATGGATTCAGATCGCCCAAAACCAAGAATTTCAATTTTGCCGATTTCATTACGTTGCCCGACAATAGCCGCTATTTTTGTGGTGCCTATATCGAGACCAACAACAATTTCAGATGCTTCCATTTTGTGTAGTTTTTGTGCAAATAACCTGGTTGCGGTATTTTAAACTGATGCTTCGATAATTGTTCCAGCCTTCAGCCTGCATACCGCGAGTGTAGAATGTGTTCAGATTTTCAATTTTTTCAGCCAGGTGCGTAGTATCGCCCAGTACGATAATTTGATCACCTATTTTGGGTATGAGTTCAAGCTCACCCTGATTATTCAAAAATAACTGTTCTGTAAGTGCCAGTGTAAAAGACTGCTTGCTCAGGGCAGAAGCAGCAATAAAGACTTTCTGTAAGTCAGGAGTCAGCATTTTGAATGGTTCAGGGATCATTCCCGTTGAATGCTCTTTCTCCCAGGACAACCTGGTTCTAATAAATCCGCTGGCCACCATTACCCTGGCGGGATATCCGGGGCTCATGGGCATAATGGCTCCCTCAGTATCCAGATAAAACGGGGCCCCATCTGTGGGCATAATCTTAACCAGGGCTTCCCGTTGTTCGGCAAACACATTTACTATGCCGTCAACTCCAATGCGTACCGAGGTCCTCTGAATATACGGGTTTTTAGTCAGCAATTGCTGAATCGCCGCTGTGGGTATGCTTTTCAATGGCTGACCTTTAATCCTGATGCCTTCTTTGGTGATCAGTCTTACAATATAGGCCTCATTGATCAAGGGGTCGGCCTTATTGTATTCAACCTTCACCTTTAACATCCGGCAGGTTTCATTGCCTTGCTTTTTATTTGCAAAGACGAATAAACTTCCGACACCGGCAACAAGCAATGCCCAAACTACGGTAATTAATATTTTTTTCATCCCCTGTAGTTTTCGTTCAACAATGTTTCAATCGGAACAATCAATTGATCAATATCCCCGGCACCCATGGTGAGCAGTAAATCGATAGAGTTGCCTTTCAGGAAATCCAGTACTCCCTCCCGGCTTAGTAAGTGCTTGTCTTCAAGGTTCGTTTTCGCAAATAGTGCCGCTGATGTTATGCCGTCAATGGGCAATTCCCTTGCGGGATAAATATCGAGCAACAGCAAGGTATCCAATGCGGCAAGGCTCTCCGCAAATTCATCCATAAAGTCGCGTGTGCGGGTAAACAAATGAGGCTGAAAAATACCTGTAATCTTGCGCCCGGGATAAATCTCCTTTACAGACTCAATGCATGCGCTTATCTCTTTGGGATGATGTGCATAATCATCCAGATAGGTGAGACCGGGCAGGTCAATGCGCTGATCAAACCGGCGAACCACTCCGGTATAGCTGTTTATGCCTTTGCAGATGTCGTCTTCATTTACGCCGAAAAGCCAGGCTGCAGCAGCGGCTGCTATACTGTTTTCGAGATTAAATCTTCCACGGGCAACGGGTTGCAGATTCCTGATGATTCCCTGGGGCGTTTTCAGGTGATAGCTAAACATTCCTGATTCCAGTTGCAGGTTGAGGGGCATAAAATCTGCCTCTTGTTCCAGAGAATAGGTGTAGCGTTTTACTCCTTGTTGAAGTCTGTCAGGAATAATTACGGATTGTTTGATCAGCAGTATGCCTTCTACTTTAATTTTACCGGTAAAATCAGCAAACGCTTCCCGCAAGGCCTCGTGGTTATGATAAATGTCAAGATGATCGGCATCCACGGCAGTAATTACCGCCAGGCTGGGATCTAATTTTAAAAATGAATAGTCGAATTCATCAGCTTCAACTACCACCACTTCACTCTGAGGATTTAAAATCAGGTTGGACTGATAATTCTTAGCTATGCCTCCCAGAAAAGCAGTACACCCAAAAGGGGAGTGGTTAAAGATGTGGGCTATTGCCCCTGAAATGGTCGTCTTGCCATGGGTTCCGGCAATAGCAATGGTTTGTTTTAACTGAATAATATAGTTGAGGAATTCTGATCGCTTCAGCAACGGTAGTCCACGACTTTTCACTGCCTTCATTATCTCCAGGTCTGAAGGTACTGCCGGAGTAAACACCACCACATCTGTATCCATGGGAATGTTTTCTGCTTCATCCTTGAAGTGAATGTGCATTCCTTCAGCTTCAAGTTGTCGGGTGAGTGGGGTGGGAGTCTTGTCATAACCATACACTTTTACCCCGGCCTTATTCAGGTACCGGGCAATAGCGCTCATGCCAATGCCTCCAATGCCAATAAAATAAACCAGGTTCAGTTGTGTAGTCATAGCGATGTTTTTTTATGTTCAATACAATCCAATACTACGCGGGCAATATGATGTGCAGCATCGGGATGTGCCATTTGTCCGATGTTTTCGCTCAATTCAAGGCGTGTTTCAGCATCCGGAGCCAGCTTCAACACTTCTGTGATGAGTCTTTCACCGGCCTCTTTGTCTTTAACCATGTGTGCTGCCTTTACCTTAACCAGCGCCATGGCATTTTTGGTCTGATGGTCTTCCGCAACGTTAGGCGAAGGCACCAGGATCGAAGGACGCGCGGTGGCGCACAATTCTGAGATGGCAAGGGCCCCTGCACGTGATATTACCAGATCGGCTGCCGCATAGGCCAGATCCATATGGGTAATAAACGCAAAAGTGCGTATGCCCGATTGTTCGAAAGGCCTTACCGCTGCTTCTGCAAGGGGAGCATAGGTAGTTCCGGTTTGCCAAATCAACTGTATGCCGGCGTCAGCCAGCCGTTTTAGTCCGCTGTGTATGCTTTCGTTGATGGTGCGG
The DNA here is from genome assembly GCA_034007585.1 of Lentimicrobium sp. Taxonomy (GTDB): domain Bacteria; phylum Bacteroidota; class Bacteroidia; order Bacteroidales; family Lentimicrobiaceae; genus Lentimicrobium. The sequence continues at coordinate 41,647 of JAVEQP010000005.1, forward strand.
GCTCCCAGGCTGCCTCCAACGACCAATAAAATGATGCGGTTGTTTTGTAAATTGAAAAAGTCGATGGCTTCTGCCTTTCTGGCAGCAGCATTTATTATAGAAGCCCTTACCGGATTGCCGGTTTCCACTAATTTCTTTTTAGGGAAAAATTTCTCCATGCCGGGATAAGCCACACAGATTTTCTCCGCCTTTTTGGCCAGCATTTTATTGGTGATGCCCGGGTAGGAATTTTGCTCCTGAATGATGGTGGGTATTCCCATAGAAGCCGCCGCTTTTACCGTTGGTCCGCTGGCATAGCCGCCTACGCCCACCACTGCCTGAGGTTTGAATTTTCGAATGATCTTGCGTGCCCTCACGGAGCTGTGTATCAGCTTAATGGGGAATGAAAGATTTTTCCAGGTAAGCCTGCGTTGCAAGCCGCTTATCCACAAAGGTTCAATGTCGTAGCCTGCTGCAGGTACCTTTTCCATTTCCATGCGGCCCAGCGCTCCCACAAATAGTATCTCTGTGTGAGGATTTATCTTTTTAAGACTGTCGGCAATGGCTATGGCCGGAAAAACATGTCCTCCCGTGCCGCCTCCGCTGATGATGATCCGTGTTTCAGGCAATGACATTTTCTACTGTTTTTTCAGGTTCCTGTTTATTATTTTTCTTTTCAGCAGCCGCTGATTCTGCAAGTTCAACTTCACAGCTTACACTTAGTATTATCCCAATGGCTATGCTGGTAAACCAAATGGAAGTACCTCCCATACTTACCAATGGTAATGTTTGTCCGGTAACCGGTAATAAATTAACCGCTACCATCATATTGGCCATCGCCTGAAATACCAGGCTGAATGCCACGCCAAAAGTGAGAAAGGCCGCAAAGTTTCGCGGGCTCTTTATCACTATTTTTACCGCTCGAAAGAGTAAAATCAGGTAAAGCAACACCAGAATTGTACCTCCTATCAAACCATATTCTTCAATGATAATGGCAAAAATAAAATCGGAGTAGGGGTGGGGTAAAAAGTTTTTCTGGGTTGAATTGCCCGGCATCTTACCCGTGATGCCACCGGTGGCAATAGCTATTTTGGCCTGCTCCACCTGGTAATTCGACTCGCTGTCGCCACTGCTGAAGTTCTCAATACGGTTTTGCCAGGTGCCGAATCGCCCGCTTATCTTGGGTATATTACCCGCCACTAGTATAAACAGCAAAACACCTACCACTCCTGATAAAGTAAAGAGAAGCAGAAATTTAACCTTTACCCTCCCAATAAACATAAGCACCAGGCAGGTGGCAAATATCAGGGCAGCCGATGAGAAGTTTGCGGGCAATATCAGGCCTGTGATGATTAAAACGGGAACAAGTAACGTTAAAAACCCCTTTTTAAAATCATGAACCACATCCTGCTTTTTAGCCAGTAGCCTGGCCAGATAAATAATTAAAGCCAGTTTGGCCAAATCAGAAGGTTGAAAGGTGATGTTGATGAATGGCAGGGTGTACCAGCGGCTCGCCTCATTCAGGCTGGTGCCGAAAAATAAGGTATAAGTCAGTAAAGGCACAGAGACATAAAGGGCCAGTTGTGCTATGCGACCATAATATATATAGCGCACATTGTGGGATATAAACATCATCCCCAGCCCTAACAATAAAATACCGAGGTGCTTAAGCAGATAATATTCGGTATTACCTGCATGCTTCCTGTACGCCAGCGTACCGGTGGAGCTGTAAACCGCAAGCACCGAGAATATAGACAATAGAAAAACCACTGTCCATATTACTTTGTCACCTTTGATATTTTTTAATATTGCCTTCATAACATATTGTCAAAGTTGTTGAACAGCCCCTTTAAATTGCCGTCCTCTGTCTTCGTAATTTTCGAACAAATCAAAACTGGCGCAGGTAGGTGAAAGTAGTACGGTGTCGTTTTTTTCGGCCAGGTTGTATGCAATATTTACTGCTTCTTCCATGGAGTGGGCTTCAACCATCACTGGAACCAGATTGTCAAAAGCTTCTTTGAGCTGATGATTATCGATGCCGAGGCAAACAATGGCTTTTACCTTTTGCTTTACCAATTCAGTCAGTTTACTATAGTCGTTGCCTTTGTCAATGCCACCGGCAATCCATACAACCCGTTTATACTGCGATTCCAGAGCAAACCAGGTTGAATTTATATTGGTGGCTTTCGAGTCATTTATAAATTCAATACCATGAATGTTCGCCACAAATTCAAGGCGATGCTCGGCATTTCTGAAATCGGCCATGCTTTGTTTGATGCTTTCCTTGCGCAGGCCGATAAGTTTACCCGCGATACCGGCTGCCATTGAATCGTAAATGTTGTGTTTGCCCTGCAGGGCCAGTTCTTCAAGTGTCATAGTAAATGTTTCACCTTTTATATTAAAAATGATGTTGTTGTTGTCCAGGTAAGCACCTTCATCTTCCTTATGGGTAAGGCTGAAGCGGTATTGTTTGGCCTTTGGCTTAAATTGTTTCACCTTTCGCTGAATGGTTTCATCGTCGCTGCACCAGACAAAGGCGTCGGTTTCGCGTTGGTTTTGGATGATGCGCATTTTGGCATCTGCATAAGCATCAAAGCTTTGATTGTAACGGTCAAGGTGGTCGGGGGTGATATTGAGAAGTATGGCAATGTCAGCCCTGAAATCATGATTCCCATCCAACTGAAAGCTGCTCAGCTCCAGGGCGTAATAGTCATAGTTATTTTCAGCCACAGCACGCGAAAAACTTTGACCGATATTTCCTGCAGCAGTGGCATTCAGACCGCCCTGCTTCATCAGGTGGGCAAGCAATCCGGTGGTGGTGGTTTTTCCGTTGCTGCCGGTTATGGCAGCTATGGTGGCCGTGGTGTAACGGCTGGCAAATTCAATTTCTGAAATTACGGGAATATTCGCTGCATGGGCAGTACTGATAATTTCCGCTGTGTCGGGAATACCGGGACTTTTAATGATTTCCCGGGCAGCGGCGGTCAGTCCGCTGTGGTGTCCGTTTTCTTCAAAGGCTATCTCCTTTTCAAGCAGTAACTTTTTGTAGGCTGGTTTGATGGGGCCTGCATCAGAAACCAACACATTAACCCCCTTAGCTTTGGCAAGCAGGGCAGCTCCGGTACCGCTTTCACCGGCACCCAGAATCAGGGTATATGTTGATTTTATCGTCATTATCTTATCTTTAGAGTTACAATGGTAAATATGGCCAGCATGATGCCGACAATAAAAAACCGCTGCACTATCTTAGGCTCAGCGTATCCTTTCATCTGATAATGGTGATGCAATGGCGACATCAGGAATATCCTTTTCCCCGCACCGTACTTTCTTTTTGTGTATTTAAACCAGCTCACCTGCATCATTACCGACAGGTTTTCGGCCAGGAATATTCCACAGAGTATGGGAATGAGCAGTTCCTTGCGTAACATTATGGCCAATACCGCAATGATGCCTCCCAGTGCCAGTGAACCGGTATCACCCATAAATACCTGGGCAGGGTAGGTATTATACCATAGAAATCCCGTGCAGGCGCCTACAAAGGCACTTACGAAAATGGTGAGTTCTCCGGTGTCGGGCAAGTACATGATATTCAGGTAATCGGCAAACACATAGTTGCCCGAAACCCAGGCCAGCAACCCAAGAGTAACCCCTGATATGGCCGAGGTTCCCGTAGCCAGGCCATCAATCCCATCTGTCAGATTTACGCCATTGGAAACCGCCACGATGATCAGAATAACGATGGGTACAAAGATCAGCCAGGCGTGTTGCATAGCCTTTTCTCCAAAAGGTTTAAGGATTAGGGCATAATCAAGCTCATTGTTTTTAAAGAAAGGAATGGTAGTCTTGGTCGATTTTGAGGATTGCCTTGAAAAACTCCGGGTATGGCTGCCCACTTTTTCAAATTCACTCAGCTCAGTCGTTGAACGCGAACTGGTGTAGTGCATCTTCTCGCGGATCACCACGTCCGGATGAAAATAAAGAGCTAAGCCAACGATTAGCCCGATGATGATTTGACCTATAATTTTGGTATGTCCTGCCAACCCCTTTTTATTTTTGCGGAATACTTTAATATAATCGTCCACAAAACCAATAAATCCGAGCCAAACGGTTGTAATCAGGATAAGGATGATGTAGATATTGTTGAGCTTGGCAAACAGCAGGGTTGGAATAACTATGGCTGCAAGAATGATGAGTCCGCCCATGGTGGGTGTACCTTGCTTCTCTATTTGTCCTTCCAGGCCAAGGTCGCGTACCACTTCGCCCACCAGTCTGCGTTTTAGATAATTGATAAGGCGGTGCCCGAAAATAAGAGAGATGGTGAGGCTGGTAATCACTGCCAGAGCTGCCCGGAAGGAGATAAACTGGAACATTCCTGCCCCGGGAATATCAAAATAGGTGTCAAGATAATTAAACAGATAGGTCAACATCTCAGCTCATTTTTTTTATTGGATTGATTCATTTATGCCAAAGCATTTTCTCACTTCTTCCCGATCATCGAAATGGGATTTCACCCCCATCACTTCCTGGTAAGTTTCATGTCCTTTTCCGGCCACCAGCACCACATCTCCGGGAACTGCCAGTGTGCAGGCGGTCTTGATGGCTTCGCTGCGGTCCAAAATCTGAAGGGTGTTTCTTTTTTTGCTCACTTCCACCCCTTCAGCCATCTCTTTTAGTATTTCGCCGGGGTTTTCGCTCCGCGGATTGTCAGAAGTCAACACCGTAATGCCGCTTAAACGGGTGACAATCCTGGCCATTTCCGGGCGTTTGGAATGATCGCGATCGCCACCGGCACCCACCACAGTTATTATCTTCCCACTGCCCTGCAGAATATTGTTGATGGTCTCCAGTACATTTTTGAGGGCATCGGGTGTATGAGCGTAATCTACAATAGCCAGTATGCCTTCCGGTGAACGCACATATTCGAATCGGCCATGTACCGGGGTTAGTGCACTCAGGTGGGTAAGAGCTTCTTCTTCTGTTAACCCTGAAAGCCGGGCCGTAGCATAAATGGCCAGCAGGTTATAGGCATTAAAAGTGCCAACCAGGCTACACCATATTTCCTTTCCGTTGATAAGCATTTTAAGACCTTCAAATTGATTTTCGAGTATCTTACCCTGGTAATCGGCGGGTCGTTTTACGGCGTAAGTGACTATTTTGGCACGGGTGTTTTGTACCATTACTTTTCCATTGCGGTCGTCAATATTCACCACTGCAAAGGCGTTGCGGTCAAGTAAATCGAAGAATGTTTTCTTTGCCTGCAGATAAGCGTCAAAGGTCAGATGGAAATCAAGATGATCGTGGGTAAGGTTAGTGAAAATACCTCCGGCAAATGCGATATCGGCCACCCTTTGTTGAACTATGGCGTGTGAACTTACTTCCATAAAGCAATGGCTGCAGCCCTTCTCTGCCATTTCGGCCAACAGACGGTTCAACTGCAATGCATCGGGCGTAGTATGGGTTGCGGATATCTCTCGCACGCCTATTTTATTGACCACCGTGGAGAGTAAACCGGTTTTATATCCTGCATTGGTAAACAGGTTATGAAGCAGGGTAGCTATCGTGGTTTTCCCATTGGTGCCTGTAACCCCGATAACCGTCATTTTACCGGCTGGATTGTCGTAAAAATTAATGGCCATCAGCGCCAGGCTTCTTGCACTATTGTGTACCTGAACGTAAACCACATCTGCAGATAATTCTTCGGGAAGTACTTCGCAAACCACCGCACTAATACCTTGTTCAACTACCTGGGGTATAAATTGATGCCCATCGTTACGGGTTCCCGGGATAGCGACAAATACCCTGCCTTTGGCGGCCTGCCTCGAATCAAATACAATCTCATCAATCACCACATCGGTATTGCCCGATATTCGGGTAATGTTGCATTTGTATAGGAGATCCTGTAGTGTCATCTTGTTTGCTTTATCCTAAGTCAATGATACATTTGTCGCCTTCAGTAATTATACTTCCGGCATTGGGTGATTGATTTTTTACCTTCCCTTTTCCTCTGACCAGCACGGAAAAACCGGCTTTTTCGAGCAGATAGACCGCGTCGCGCGCTCCCATGCCTCGCACATCCGGCACCAGGTTGAAGTCAATGACCTTTTCCTGTAATCCTGCAGTATCCACTCGGGTGTCATATACAGCCCAATTGGTAGTTTGCTTTAGGGACGGTAATTTGAAGTTCATGTTTTTTAGCAGTAGGGTAATGTCACTGCTGTGTCCGGCTGCATACACCGGATGGGTTTTGATTAAAGAGTCATTTTTTACTTCCATCGGATCCAACCGGGTTGCATATACCTTGTCAGCCACCTCCTTGAATACAGGACCAGCTATGGAGCCACCGTAATAAACCCCTTTGGATGGGTTGTTGATGACCACAATCATGGAATACTGGGGGTTATCCGCCGGGAAATATCCAACGAAAGAGGCTTTATAGTTGGTTTTGTTGTAACCGTTGCTGGTCTGAGCAATCTGTGCGGTACCTGTTTTGCCGGCAATCTTATAAACCTTATTTCTAAGATGCGTAGCTGTACCTGAGGATACAACTCCTTCGAGCAGGGAGCGGGCTGAATCAATGGTGGCTTTGTTCTTTACGATGCTCTGCTGTAAAATAATCGGCTTAAACTGTTGCACCGGCTTTCCGGTACATCTGATTTCGCGGATAAACTGTGGCCTAACCAGGGTGCCATTATTGGCGATGGCATTATAAAAAGAGAGGATTTGCAAGGGGGTCAGCGCCACTTCGTAGCCTATACTCATCCAGGGTAACGATACTTTTGACCAGTATTTGTGTTTGGTATCTTTAATCTGGGGCATTCCTTCCCCTGAAATATCAAGCCCGAGCGGCTGGTTCAACCGCATCGCATACAAACGATCAATAAAAGCCTGAGGCTTGTTTTGATAGGCCTTGTGGACTATTTTCGAGATGCCAACGTTGGATGACAATTCAAAAGCCCTGCGTGCGCTGATGCGTCCATATCCGCCGTAGTGTGAATCACGCATGATGCGGTTGGCAAAGCGCGTCATGCCACCTTTGGTATCTACCGTGTCGCTCAGGGTTACCAATCCGTCATCCAGGGCGGCCATCAAAGAAGCCAGTTTAAAGGTTGAACCCGGTTCACTGCTTTCACCAATGGCATAATTGTATTTTTCTTCGTAAATCCCTTTGCTGTTTTTACCAAGATTGGCTATGGCAACAATAAAACCGGTCTTTACTTCCATCAGTATCACGCAACCATGGTCTGCCTCATGGGCGATAAGTTGTCGCATCAGGGCATCCTCGGCAACATCCTGAATATTGATGTCGATGGAGGTAACGAGGTCGCTTCCATCGGCAGGCTCAATTTCGTTGTGTTGATTCAGTGGTCGCCAGGCTCCATTTCCAATACGCTGCATCAGGCGTCTGCCACTGTTACCTTGCAATATGGAGCTGTAGGCACCTTCCAAACCAACATCATTGTCGTCCCCCTCTTTGTCCCATCCCAGTGTTCGGAATGCCAGCCACTTGAATGGGAGCTCCCGTTTGTTGGTAGTAGTGGTAATTATCCCCCCTTTATATTTGCCCAACCTGAATATGGGAAATCTCCGCACTGTTTTTAGGTCATCATAGGTGAGGTTGCGTTTGAGCAGGAGATAGCGATTATTGGTTTTGCGACCTTTAATCAGCATCTTTTTGTATTCCTGGGTATTCCGATCGCCAAAATATCGTGCCATATGCCAGGCCAGAGAATCTACATTGTCATAAAAGAATTCATCGGTGTAATTGGTGTTTCCTGCATCTATCCTCAGCTCAAATTTGGGTATGGACGCAGCCAGTAGACTACCATCCGCCGCGAGTATATTGCCACGGTTGGCTTCAATGGTTTCGTAACGCAGGCTGAATTTTTCAGCTTTTTCACGCCAATAGTCACCTTCAGCCACCTGAATATAGATTACCCTGCCGAGAATAATTAGTCCAAGCAATACCATGATGCAATACACCAGGTAAACTTTCAGTAATATTTCCCGTTTCTGTTTGTCCATTATTTCGGGCTTTTTATAATGATCTTTTGAGGGGGTACCAGCGATTCTTTAATTCCACTTCCGGAAAGCTTAACGGCAATTTCCGACTGCTTGCTGTGGAACATCAGGTTCGACTTGGTGGTGATATATTCAAATCGCAATTCTTCAAGCTCTTTTTTGGTTTTGCCAATTTCAATGATGGTTTTTTCGGCATTGTACGAATTGGCAATATATACCATAGCCAACAGGGTGATAAATAAAATGAAGGGAAGCTGTTTTACCAGTTTTTCCCTCGTAAGTATGCTGCCGTCCATAATGCTGTGCAGCGAACTGCCAACATGCACTTTTTGGTTGAGGGTATAGAAAACCCGCAACTTTTTCATGCCGGACTTTGGTGGAGCCGGTTTCGGTTTACGTGTGTTTCTCAATGTGCTCATAATCTGTACGTTCTGCTATGCGAAGCCGCGCACTGCGGGCACGCGGGTTATTTTCAATTTCATCTTCTGAGGCAGTGATGGCTTTTCGGTTAATCACCCTGAAGGGAGACAGCACATTTCCATAGAAATCTTTTTCTGTTGCATCCTCAAAATTCCCCGAACGCATAAAGTGCTTTACCAGACGGTCTTCCAGCGAATGATAGCTGAGTACGACCAGTCTTCCGCCGGGCTTGAGAGATTTAATGCTCTGTTGCAACATGGATTTAAGGGCATCCAGCTCCCCATTCACTTCAATGCGTAAGGCCTGAAAAACACGGGCATAAAACTTGTTTTCCTGTCCCTTTCGGGTAAAGCGGAACAGCACTTCCTTTAGCTGGTCTGTGGTGATAATTTCCTGCTTCTCACGAGCATCAATAAGCGTAAGCGCCAGTTTCCAGGCATTGGGAAGCTCTCCAAAATCGCGGAAAACGCGGGTTAGTTCTTCCTGTGAATACTGATTGATTACCTGACGGGCCGTCAATCCTGCATTGCGGTTCATGCGCAGATCAAGGGCTGCATCAAAGCGGGTGGAAAAGCCTCTTTCTGCGGCATCCAACTGATGGGACGAAACCCCCAGATCGGCCAGTATGCCATCCACCGGAAACGCTTTGTATAAGCGCAAAAAGTTAGTGAGATAGTTGAAGTTTTGATTTACGAAGGTAAAGCGTTCATCCTCAGGCACGTTGGAGAGTGCATCACTGTCCTGATCAAAGGCCAGAAGTCTGCCCTCTGTGCCGAGATTTTCTAGAATAGCGCGTGCGTGCCCACCTCCGCCGTAGGTAACATCCACGTACAAGCCAGCGGACTTAATGGCAAGCCCATCAATACTCTCTTTTAACATTACCGGCGTATGGTACATTGTTGCCTTTCACTTTTGCCGTTTTCTTAATCACTTTTATTATGTTCTACACCCATAACTTCCTCTGCCAGTTTTGAAAAATCTTCAATATGTGCAGAAACGGATGCTTCATATTTTTCCTTGTCCCAAATCTCAATAATATTGATGGCCGATGCCAGTACAATGTCTTTACCTATACCTGCGAAAGCAGCCAAATCTTTGGGTATGAGTATTCTGCCCGTGTTATCTGCCTCTACTTCGCGTACACCTGCCATAAAAATCCGGATGAAGTCATTGTTCTTTTTTACAAAACGGTTCAATTTATTCACACCTTTTACCGACTCATTCCATTCCTGCCGCGGATATAATTCGAGACAAGGCTGAAAAATGCTTCTTTTTAGTATAAATCCTTCGGTCAATACCTGTTCCAACTGGCTCTTCAGGGCCGAAGGAAGCATCAATCTTCCTTTGGTATCTACCTTGCAGTCGTGAACGCCAATGACTTCCATACAGATTAATTTGCTTAATTTTGTGGTGTAAATATAGTATCATTTTACCACTTTTTACCACTTTTTACCACAATTGTTGATAACTTTTTGTGAAATGTAAAGTCGTTTTTAGATTTTAAGTATTTAATTGATTGAAAATCAATATGATATAATTTTATGCATAGATGTTTTTCAGATTAAATTTTTATCTCAGCATTCATATACTTTGTTTTTTAGTATTTTTGTAATTCTCTTTTTTGCTTCTTTGCTGAATCATAATGATACCCAACACTATAAATACCTCATCTGAAGAGGTCGCCGAAGTTATCGACCTTGAAAAGGTCATAGCAGGGAAGAGCCCACGCTTGCTTAAACTGATTCCGGGGTTTGTACTGCGTTATCTCAAACGCGTTATTCATCAGGATGAGCTGAATGGAATGCTGCGGAGACACCATGACTTGTTGGGACAGGAATTTCTGAGGGCGATACTTGTAGATTTTGGAGTTAATATTCAGGTGAAAGGCCGTGAAAACCTGCTGCTTTCCGATCGTTTTGTAGTGGCCTCTAACCATCCGTTAGGTGGACTGGATGGTATGGCTCTCATACAGGAAATTGGCAAAACCAGGCCCGATGTCATCACTCCGGTGAATGATTTTCTGATGCTGTTGCCCAATCTGGCCCCAGTGTTTATTCCGGTGAATAAGCATGGTTCCAACGCTGCAAACATCGAAATATTCAATCAGACATTTAAATCGGGCCGGGCAATCTTGTATTTCCCGGCTGGTTTGTGTTCAAGGAAGATAAGGGGAGAAATCGTGGATCTGGAATGGAAAAAAACTTTTTTATCCAAAGCCCGCAGCTACAATCGTGACATTTTGCCCGTTCATGTAAGTGGCCGGAATTCCAACTTTTTTTATAACCTGGCCAATTTTCGCAAACGCATCGGTCTTAAAGCCAACATTGAAATGCTCTATCTGGTGGACGAAATGTTCAAACAGCATGATAAGAATATTATTATTACTTTTGGTAAACCGATTCCCATAGGTGTTTTCGACAAAAGCCACACCGATGCGCAATGGGCCGAAAAACTAAAAAAATATATTTACAAGCTGGCCGATGACAATGAAGCTGGCTTTAATGCCTAAATATCAACTAAATGCAGGAGCAACCCATTATTCCACCGGTGGACCGCGAACTGATCGAAGCGGAGCTCACTCCCGACAAACTCATCAGAAAGACCAATGCAGGCAACAACCACATTTACATTGTAGATTATCACAATGCACCAAATGTTACCCGTGAACTGGGTCGCCTGCGTGAAATTACTTTCCGGGATGCCGGTGGTGGCACCGGATTGGAGTGTGATCTTGATGATTTTGACACGGGTGAAAATTCTTTTCAGCAATTGCTGGTATGGAACCCGGTGGAACGCGATATCATCGGCGGTTACCGGTTTATCGACTGTAACGAACTCACTCTGGGTAAGGATGATGAATATCATACCCCAACGCTAAAACTTTTCCATTATTCCAATAAGTTTGTAGAAGAATACCTGCCCTATACCATTGAACTTGGCAGGTCATTTGTACAACCCAACTATCAACCCGCCAATAATATTCGCAAGGGAATGTATTCCCTTGACAATATCTGGGACGGGCTGGGGGCTTTGGTACATTTATATCCCAAAAATCGTTACTTTTTTGGGAAAATCACTATGTATCCCGATTTCGACCGTACATCACGTGATTTGATTCTGTATTTTATGAATAAGTATTTTCATGATCCGGACAGACTGGTTTTTCCTATAGAAGCCCTGAAGGCCGATACTCCTTTGGATGAATTGGAAGCAGCTTTTCCATTCCATGAATACGATAAAGATTACAAAGCTCTGATACAGAGGGTTCGGCAAAGAGGAGAACATATTCCCCCCCTGGTTAATGCCTACATGAACCTCTCGTCCACCATGCGTTATTTTGGCACGGCCATCAACCATGATTTTGGGGCGGTTGAAGAAACAGGCATCATTGTTACCATCAGTGATATCTATAACATCAAGCTGGAACGACATATTAAAAACGGACCCGGCGTATGATTATTCATTCGGCTGAGTTCATTGCCAGCAATACCAATTATCTGAAGTGTCCGGAATCCGATAAGGCGGAATATGCTTTTATCGGAAGGTCAAATGTGGGCAAATCATCCTTAATCAATGCCTTATTAAACCGAAAAAATCTTGCCCGCACTTCAGGCACTCCCGGAAAAACAAGGCTTATCAACCATTTTCTGGTTAACGATGCCTGGTACCTGGTGGATTTGCCCGGATATGGCTATGCGCGTATCTCAAAGAAAGAGCGGGAAAAATGGGAAGGCATGATTAGGCAATACCTTATAAAGCGGCCTAACCTCATGCACACCTTTGTGTTGATTGATGTGCGTATTGAGCCAAAACCCATTGATATTGAGTTTGTTAACTGGTTTGGGGAAAAGCAGCTTCCGCTTAAGCTGGTGTTTACCAAAGCTGATAAACTTACCCGGCCGACATTGGATCGCAATGTCGCTGCCTTTAAAAAGGCCCTGTCAGAATGGTGGGATGAACTGCCTGGGTTTTTTGTGACTTCAGCGGAAAATGGTGATGGATGTGAAGCGCTGCTCCAATTCATAGAATCGGAGAACAAGCAGTTTCAGGAATGGTCAGACGGTAGTTAAAGCTTAAATTACCCCCGGTTTACTTTTTCATTTCAACCAGCACGATACTTTTCGATACCATATCGCCCGATTTTACATTTATTTTTTCCACAATGCCATCAAGGGGAGCAACGATATTGTTTACCATTTTCATGGCTTCAAGCTCGAGCAATTTAGTGCCCTGCTTTACCTTAGTCCCTTCCTTTACAAATATTTTTCGGATGGTACCGGGAATAAAAGATTGTATCTTCCCCAAATCAACTGGTTCGTAAACCTTCCGTTGCTGGTATTTGGTGGTAAGCGTGGTTTTGTATTTTATATTGTCGATGATGAGGGTTTTGTAAACCGGAGCTTCGTTTTGTTCTTCCATAGCGCTTGATTAAAATGGGGGAATACCATGTTTTTTCTTCTGAACCACTTCAACCTTGTCGGTTGAAATTTCTAAAGCGTGGATAAGCATGTTGCGGGTTTCGGCAGGTTCAATTACCGCGTCAACATAGCCATAGGCTGCAGCCACATATGGATTGGCAAATTTTTCCTTGTATTCCTTAATTTTAAGTTTGCGCATCTCCTCCGGGTTTTCCGCATTTTTTATTTCGTTACGGAAAATAATATTGGCCGCACCTTCCGGACCCATAACGGCAATTTCAGCCGTAGGCCAGGCAAATACGAAATCGGCACGCAGGTGGCTGGAGCACATCGCAATATAGCCGCCGCCGTATGCTTTCCTAAGGATTACAGTCATTTTAGGAACAGTGGCTTCACTATATGCATACAAAACTTTGGCTCCATGACGGATTACGCCTGCATGTTCCTGATCCACACCGGGCAGATAGCCGGGCAAATCCACCAGGGTAACCAGGGGAACATTGAATGCATCGCAATATCTGATAAAGCGGGCTGCCTTGTCGGATGAATCCACATCAAGCACTCCCGCCAGCACCAATGGCTGATTAGCCACAAACCCAACGGTATTGCCGTTCAGACGGCCAAATCCAATTACAATATTGGCGGCAAACATGCTTTGAACTTCGAAAAAGTCCGAGTCATCTGATATGGACTTGATCACATCCTTTACGTCATATGGCTGACGCGGATTGGTTGGGAAGATGTTGTCTATATTATAGGTACGGGTGCGGGGTGGCTTTTTGGGAAAAGCTTCAGCCTTCTTTACATTGTTCCAGGGGATGAAACTGCAAAGGGTCTTGATCTGTTCGAAACATTCCTGTTCGCTTTCCGCAAAGAAATGTGCGTTGCCGGTTATTTCACTCTGAACGCGCGCACCACCGAGTTCTTCCATCGAAATCTCTTCACCGAGTACCGTTTTTATCACCTCGGGACCGGTGATAAACATCTTGGAAATCTTATCCACCACGAAAACAAAGTCGGTTAATGCGGGTGAATACACCGCACCACCGGCACAAGGGCCAAGGATAACGCTGATTTGAGGAATAAATCCAGAGGCCTGGGTGTTGCGGTAGAATATTTCGCCATATCCGGCCAGGGAATTCACCCCTTCCTGAATACGCGCACCTCCTGAATCGTTGATACCGATAATTGGAACTTTCAGTTTCATGGCATGATCCATGATTTTGGTGATTTTTTTGGCATGCATCCATCCCAAAGAACCACCGGCTACGGTAAAGTCCTGGGCATAAATACATACGGGATAACCATTTATGGTTCCGGTGCCTGTAATTACACCATCCCCGGGCAGGTATTTATCACCCATATTAAAATCCTTGCCTGCATGTTCAACAAACAGGTCGTATTCATGAAACGATTTGGGGTCAACCAGGGCAATGATGCGCTCGCGGGCAGTCATCTTTCCCGTCGCTTTTTGCTTATCAATGGCTACCTGCCCACCCCCCATCAATGCATCACGCATACGTTTCTTGAGGTCAGTTGTCTTTCTGGTTAATGACATATCCGAAAATTTAGACTACGATCTTTTTAATATCCCTGATACCGGTTTGGACTTCCGGCAAAGCACACAAAGGTAATGATAATTTAAAATGCAAACTCCGGTATCGTGCAAATAACTGAATATTGAAGGTTTAAAATATGGTAACTCTCTCACCAAGAGCATATTATAAAATATTAACAATGTGACTATGGCTAAATATGCAATCGATTGCTAAAAACTAAGGATTAGATTTTTTATCTTTGAAACCACCAACACTGCCTATGGCTGAGACGGCAAAGCTGCGGCCGCCGGGGTGTATGTGTGGGTGATTACTTACGCGGATTATTTGGGGAAGGTTGCAACTTTAAGGGGCAGTGTGACGCTTCTGAGGTAGCACCTCACCCGCCCTCTCCTCAAGGAGAGGGTTTGGCATCTTACAATATAAGGAAAAAAACACTTTATTTTGTAGAATATCTGATAACGAAGCACGATCTAGCTCCCTCTCCTTGAGGAGAGGGTTGGGGTGAGGTGATTTTGCTGGGGTGTATGTGTGGGTAATTACTTATGCCGATTATTTGAGGAAGGTGAGTACGCTGAGGGGGAGTGTGACAGTGGTGAGATGAGAAGGAATTTCTTCCCGAAGCTTTGGGACTAATTTCTAAATATTCAATTAATCAGTATGGGATCATCAAATCCTCAAATCCCGGGAGGAGGAACGACGATTCGAGATCAAATCCTCAAATCCTCAAATCTTAAGCGTAGCGAAATCCCGAGAGCGTAGCGATTCGGGGAACAAATCAACAACAAAAAATGAATATAGAAGAACTTCGTGAATATTGCCTTTCCTTGCCAGGAGCAAGCGAGGATTTCCCCTTTGATGAAACTACCCTTGTTTTTAAGGTTGGCGGGAAAATATTCGTCCTTACAGATCTTGAAGGACAGTTATCGGTAAATTTAAAGTGTAATCCTGAAAAGGCCATTGAACTCCGAGAACATTATCCTTCCGTAAAGCCGGGATACCATATGAACAAAAAACACTGGAATACAGTGGAAGTAGATGGATCGGTGAAGGATGATGTGCTAAAAAGCTGGATTAGTGATTCCTATGAATTGGTTAAACCATCCGGAAAGAAGAAGAAACCAGTTTAAGATTCAGAAGCTGTCTTTTTATCTTTCAGCTTAAACAGGTCAAAAACCAGATAGCCCATGGCTGCACCCCAAAGTACGCTCATATAGGGAT
Organism: Lentimicrobium sp.; assembly: GCA_034007585.1. GTDB lineage: Bacteria > Bacteroidota > Bacteroidia > Bacteroidales > Lentimicrobiaceae > Lentimicrobium. The sequence goes on from JAVEQP010000005.1 coordinate 57,260, forward strand.
TAGAAGTAATGGCGCAGGTGCCGGAAGTACAGCCTATGTTTATGTAATACAGATATCCGGCAAGTGCACCCAGCAGCAGACCGGCAAAATTCTTTAATGTGTTGCGGGAAGTGAACCAGATTTTTATTTTGTCCATCATGATAATAAATGAATGGTGAATGATGCTATTCAAACAATATAATGCGCCCTCAGTTCAATAATCAGGCCGTTAATGACTTAAAGAATGTTAAAAAGCCCAACTAACCTTTAGCTGAAATGAACTACGGTAACTCCATGCCCGCCTCTTTCCAGGCTTTCATCTTCAAAACTCACTACTTCACGGGTATCACGCAGGTGTTCGTGCAAGAGATTGCGCAATACGCCATCTCCTTTTCCGTGCAGGATGCGCACTTCATTTACGCTCAATAATATGGCCTGGTCAATGTAACGGGCTATAAAAGTGGTAGCTTCTTCCGCTTTCTTGCCACGAATGTCGATGGACATTTTAAAACCGGCCATTTTGTCATTCAATTGATGGATAACTCCGGAATGTGTTTTTCCAAAATGCTGATTGGCCTCCCACATCCTTACTTCCTGAGGTGAGGCGGGAATGAGCCGTTCGGTTTTGGTCCTTATGGTAACATTTCCGAAAATCACGGTGGCCTGTTTACCTTTTATTTCTGATATTTTTCCTATGCTTTCCTGTCCTTCCATCTTAACGAAATGGCCAATCTTTACGGGTCCCCCGGGCCGATCATCTATCTGTTTGGTTTTGTCAGGTTTTTCTGGAAGTAGTTCAGAGATAGTAATTTCGTTTTCCTCCTGTTCGCTGAGTAAAGCCTCCTTTTGCTGTTGTAATTCTTCGCGCAACTGACGGGTGGTTTCCTTTTCGGCCTGATTTTCTTTTATCTCGCGGATAGTATTTTCAATCAGGCGGTTAGCGTTATCGAGCAGTTGCCGGGCCTTAACTTTTGCTTCTTTTATCTGGGCTTGTTTGGTGGTTTCCAGCTCTTTCAAAAGCTTTTCGTAGCGTTGAACCAGTGAAGCGAGGGTTTCATCAGCCACCTTAAGCTGAACTTTGGTTTGTTGTACCGCCTTTTGATCTACCTCTAACTGATTAAGCTGTTGCTCAAAGTTTAACTGACTGCTTCCGACCTTGCTTTTGGCTGCATCGAGTACCTGATCCGGAAAACCGATCTTTCTGGCAATTTCAAAGGCAAATGAACTGCCGGGTTTACCGGGGCTCAGCTTAAACAAGGGTCGCATTTCGCGGGTATCGTAAAGCATAGCCGCATTAAAAATGCCCGGATGTTCGCCCGGCATCAGTTTCAGATTGGTATAATGGGTAGTAACAATGCCATAACAGCCCAAAGCATTGAGCTTTTCCAGGCTGGCTTCGGCCATAGCTCCGCCCAATTGGGGTTCGGTGCCTGCCCCAAATTCATCAATAAGAATCAAAGTCTGTTCATCTGCCTTCTCCAAAAAGTGTTTGATGTGAATCAGGTGCGAACTGTAGGTGCTAAGATCGTTTTCCAGCGACTGCTCATCGCCGATTTCCAGAAAAATCTGCTGAAAAATACCTGCTTCTGAAGTTTCACTCACAGGTATAAGCAATCCGCACTGAAGCATATATTGAAGCAGGGCAGTGGTTTTCAGGGTAACAGATTTCCCTCCTGCATTGGGCCCGCTAATGATCATGATTCGATCCTGGGGTGATAGTGCAATATCCTGATCTACAATGTTGCGGCCCTGTTGATGGAGCGACCGTTTCAGCAAAGGGTGCACCGCATGTTGCCAGTTAAGGGCCGGCCCTGCGGAAAGTAAGGGTTTTACTGCCTCCATTTCGCCTGCCAGCCTGGCTTTGGCCCGGATAAAATCAATGACTCCGAGGAAGATATAAAACGCTTCCAACTCATGCAGTTGCGGGCGGATAGAGGAGGCAAAATCCTGCAAAATCCGGATGATCTCCTGGCGCTCCTCAATGGAAAGATTCTGAATTTCATTGTTGATTTCAAATACTTCTGCCGGCTCAATAAAAACCGTTTGTCCTGTGGCCGAAGTATCATGGACATAACCGTTCAGCTTACGTTTATTGCCTGCAGGAATCGGGATTACCAATCTGCCATTGCGAATGGTAAGTTCAGCGTCGTCATTTACCAGGTGGTTCCTTTTGGCCAGGGCAAATACCTGATTTATCTTCCGGTCAATGCTCGAAGTACGGGAATGGATTTCTTTGCGCAGCTTCAGCAAGCGTTCGCTGGCGTTGTCGCGGATGTCACCCTTCTCATTCAGCAGACGATCAATTTGATGAATGATCTCCTGAGGTGGCAGTTGCGGTGGGTTTATGGTAGTGAGGTAAGGGTAATTTTCTACATCCAGCTTACTGATCAGATCTACAATACGTGTAATGGTAATCAGCGAAAGCTGAAGGTTTATTAGGGTTTCAATGTCAAGATAGGTGCCGTTCACTTTGATTTGTTTGAGTGCCGGACTCAGGTCAAAATAGTCCTGTGAAGGAAACGCATTGCCTGAGCTCAGCAGCCGGTGCATTTCATCTGTCTCGCCCAGCAAACGGCTGGTGATTACGGCATCTGACGAAAATTCCATCTGTTCAACCCTTAATAACGCAGCATTGCTCAGACAATACTTCTTAAGCATCGCCCTCACCTGGTCGAATCCGGTTTTTTGTTCAAAGGTCTGGGGGTAAATCAAAGCCTTGTTGTTTTCGACAAAATTACGAAATTTCAGGCAGTTGGATGGTGGAACTGGTGTTTAAAGCACCTGAGTATGCTTTTTTCGTTGTTTTAGAACACTTGCAATACCTATAATCGCAACGAGGCCAACAAGACCGAAAAAGAGCTTTAACCAGAAAGGCTTACTCGACGGCATGGGAGAGTAATCGCCGATGGAAACATAAGCTGCCCAATAATAAGGATGCGCATGTAACATATCTCCTTCATCCAGCAGGTCGAGTTTCGCCTTTCTCAGGGCTTCGTCCTTGGGCTCTCCATTGTCCAGGTAACGATAGAACTTCTTAACAATGGTAGCGCTGGTTTGATCTTCCACCGACCATAAGGTCATAACAATGGAAGGCACTCCTGCATAGATAAATCCACGGGCAAGATTCATAATGCCTTCGCCCTCTATCAGGCGTCCTGAACCGGTATTACAAGCGCTCAATACAGCCAGCCGCGCATTCAGATTCATACCGAAAAGCTCATACGTGTTCAGCATACCGTCTTCGATGCTGTCGTTATCCTGGTAAAACACCAGTTTTGAAAGCATGGGTTCCTCATTATTGATAAGGGTGTGCATGGCAAAGTGCAGGATGTTATACCTGGAGGCTTCTTTTTTGAAAGCACGCTCTGTAGCCCGTGGTCCCATAAGCGTTTTGCCCCCAATGGCTTTGCGTATCCCTTTAATTTCTTCTTCCACCCCGGGTATGGGCATAAGGTAAACCGTATTTCCCGATTCATCGGTGAAGCCATTCTTATTTAAATCAGTAAGATTGTTATAATCGGGTGCAAGCGCGAGTAAATTGCGTGCTGCCCTTTTATCCTTTTTTTCTAACATCGAAAATTGCAGGGTGGCCGAAGTGGAATAGCTGATGACGTAATCCTTTATCAAAAAGGAGAGCTTCCTGAAATCCATGGAAGTGGTATCAGCAGGCGCGTTCAGTAACATGTCAAAAGAAAGATAGCCTATCTCACTGTCGGGTACTATAATCAGTTTTTTATCCTGACTAACTGCGGTAACCGGAAGCAATAAATCCCTATACAAGGCATAGGCTGCCTGGGTATAACGCACGTAATCGTCTTTGCGGATGCTCATCAGATCGTTGCTGCCGGTTGAAGCAGTGATATTCCGGATATTGTTGAGGAATGCCGGGCCAATTTTGCGAGTCACCAGGTCAAACTGTTTGTTGTTGATGACAAAAATATACAGCAGGGTATCTGTCACCGTGTATTCAATCAGCGAACGGCCCGGTTCCAGTTGCTCCTGAATTTGCTCAAGCTGTATGGATGGTTCGCTGAATTTGAGGGTGTAATAATCGGGATAATCGCGTTCAAGTACTCCAACGAGACTATCGTAACGGGCTTCCAGTTCAAAAGTGCGGCCATCCCAGAATCGTATCTTATTCTGGTCCGGATTGTCTTTTTGGTTTTCCTCATAAATAAGCCGGTTGTAGGAACCCAGGCTGAGTTTAAGCGATTTTTCTAATTTACGAATACTTTCAGGGATATTGCCCACCTGTATGGCCTGTAAATCCTTGACTGAAGCCAGCAACACTGCGGATTTTCCCCTGTCGGCATAGGTGAAAGCTTCCTGCAGATACTGTTTGTCATGAGTGAGTTCATACAGCCGTGCGGCTACTTTGATGGTGTTCTGATAGGTGCTGCGCTCTTCGGAAGCAATAATCAGCTTACTCTCCTCATTCTGGTAACTCCTGCGTAGCCGTTCCATTACACCGGTGGCCAGCTTTGAAGTCTGGAGACTCAGCTTTAATAAAGTGATATCCGGGCTCCCTTTATTACCGGCAAGACTATACAAAGCATCTGCTTTACCATTAAGGGCATTCATCAGATAACGGTCGGGTATAATTGTATCCAGATTGGGGTTTTTAGTATTATCCTCATTGTTGAAATCAGTTAGCAAGCAAATAAGCGCTTTTTGGTATAGATTTAATGCCTCTTTTGGATTTCTATCAACAAAAAGTTCAAAGTTTCCAAGGTAATAATAATTATTTGAAACTTCCCTGCTCTTTAAACCAAAATGTTTTTTACTTAGTACTAAGGCCTTTAAAATCAGATCTTTGCTTTTTTTAGCATTTCCGAATTTCATCAAAAAATAACCATATCTCGTGTATAGTAAACCGGTTTCGGGATGATCCGGCCCCAGCAGGTTCAGGGCAGTTTGCATGGCTTTTTCATAGTAGCTATTCGCTGTATCGAATTTATTCAGGTTGGTGTACAGGCTTGCCATGTTGCTGTAGGTTTTCACCAAAGCAGGATTGTCTTTATTGTCGGGTATGCTTTTTTCATAATAGGCCAGCGCCTCCTTTATGTCTTCTTTCTTTTCATATACATAACCAATGTTCATATAGAGTTGAAGAATATTGGGATGCTCCGCCGGGAAATGATTCTCGGCAATGGCCAGTGCTTTTTTAAAATAGATCAGTGCTTTTTCATAATCGGCTAGATGTATATATAGTGAGCCCTTATTTTGATATAAACTCCCCAGATCAATATGATCCGGCGAAACAATATTTATTAAAATTTTCTCTGCCCTATTGTAATATTCAATGGATTCATTGTCTTTATTAATTAATGCCATAAACCTGCCGGTATTCAGGTAGCGATTGGCCAGATCAGGATCATCGGGCTGGCTGATGTTTTCCAGTATCTGCATGGATTCGCCAAACGCCGCTCCGGCTTTATCATAATCTCCCTGCTGGGCATAGATGATGCCAATGTTTTGTAAAAATCTTGACATATCAGCATCCTCGGGTTGAGCCTTTTCCTTTGATAGTTCTACAGCTTTGTTATAGTATTTCAGGGCTGCGGGAAAATCGCTCCGAAAAAAACTGATGGTCCCCAGGCCATTGTAGGTTAATGCCAGGGCAGTGTCGTTGGGGCCATTAATGGCGGTGCGATTGGAAAGACTCTGCTCAAAAGCAATTACAGCACTGTCAAAGGCTCCCCTGTCCATAAGTAACAAGCCTTTGCGGTGAAGCAGTTCGGCCAGAAGCAACCGGTTATTGTCAAGTCTGGAGGATAACAGTCGGTCGGCTTCTTCAACTTTTTCGCGGCTCAATGCGGTATTGCCCACCAGACGATACAAGTCAACGATCTTTAGCAAAATGTTAAACTGAGCCTCCCATTTTTTATCCCGTTCAAGCAGGTTCAGGGCTGTTGAGTAGTATATCATGGCACTGTCAACGTTTAATTTTGCTGCCCAAACGTCACCTTGATGCAGATATACTGATGCATCTATACTCCCTCTAACCTTTTCATTAACAGGTTTTAAGGGTGGGTCAT
>JAVEQP010000089.1:0-14705 GCA_034007585.1 Lentimicrobium sp.
GCCCTGAAAACAGAACCTTTGTAGCATCGATAGCTGAAAGACTATCGCTTCATTATGTTTAGGTTAATGCCAAAAAGCAGCATCACCAATGCAGTAACGAACAATTCATTTAAAGCAGGATACTCCGTAGAGGAGAAAAAAACAGGCAGGTAGTAAAGGAGAACACGAGTAACAAAGAAGAGATAAAATCCTGCTTTGCGCAATGTCCACATCAGGTATATACCTACGATAGACAAAGTATTCAAAAAAATTGCCAGAAATATTTGAGTAGTAGAAAAAGCTGTTGTAGTGTACGCGACCGAAGACAAATCAAATTTACCTCCTGCAAGGGCCACTACATATATAAAGATAGCGGCAATCGCGAAAAGTGCAGTCAATAAACACATACCTCTCAGTAAATAAAATCTGAAAGGGTATTGTGTCTTTATATGTTGTTCAAGTTTCGTCAAATATTTTTTTATTAAATAAAATGACACTCAACTTTTATGACTTTACGATAGCGCTAATGTAGGAAATAATTACAGCCAAATGCAACAATAGTTGAAAAAAAAGTGAAAATTGTTGATAAATCGCAGGTTTCAGGCAGATTGCCTAACGCATAAACCTCATATTCAAGCCATAAGCAAGTATAAACGATCCGGTTAAAAGAAGGTTTGAGAGCGGCAATTGATAGTTTGGGAATAAAAAAAGTGGCGTAATAAGCATAAACAACTGGCCTGTGGTGTAAAAATGGAAGCCTGTTTTGCGTAATTTCCACATAAAATATACTCCAACAAGTGATAAAATATACCATATTGACATTAAAACAAAGAATAACCGGCCACCCATCAGCACGAATTCAATCATCTCCTTAGCTTGCGGCAGGGGCGATTGTTCAGCAAGAGCAGGTAGCATACTAAAGGCAAGCGCCACCACCACCGACGATATAAGTGAAGCACCACTGCCAATAAAGCTCATGATGCACAGTAATGTGAGTGAAGGGGGGCGCTTGCCGGTATATAAAGAGCTGCGGTTCAGCCCGGGTTCATCAGACATGGTATTAGATTAAAAACAGGCGGTTAAATCAGGGAAAACGGATAGATCCACGAAACGTATGAATTTATTCGGTTTCTGTTTCAGGAAAATCAAAAGTAACAAGATCAATAAAATCTGAAGAAGCAGCCAAATGCGGGTACATTACCTGATCATCTTTAATAAAAGGTACTACACCACGGTATTCGGAAAGTAAGGCATTTAAAAAAGGAGAAGTTAAGTCAGTGCCTCTGAATTCAAGGGCCTGAGCTGCAGCAAAAAGCTCTATGGCCAGAATCTGCTGTAAATTTTTCACGACCCTCATGGTTTTAGTGGCTGCATTGGCGCCCATACTCACATGGTCTTCCTGTTCATTGGACGAAGTGATGGAATCTACCGAGCAAGGGGTGGCCAGTTGTTTATTCTGGCTAACAATACTTGCTGCGGTGTATTGCGGAATCATAAAACCGGAGTTCAGCCCGGGCCGGGCAACCAGAAATTCAGGCAACCCGCGTTGACCTGAGATGAGGCGATATACGCGCCGCTCTGAAATGTTTCCCTGTTCTGCCAGAGCTATGGCCAGAAAATCAAGGGCAAAAGCCAGGGGCTCACCGTGAAAATTACCTCCTGAAAGTACCAAATCCTCGTCCGGAAAAATAGTGGGATTGTCGGTTACTGCATTGATCTCAGTAAGCATTACGGAGGATACATAATTAATGGTATCCTTAACCGCTCCATGCACCTGAGGAATGCAACGAAAGGAGTAGGGGTCCTGAACTTTTTTACCAGGACTCTCAATCAGTTGACTCCCATGCAGTAAATTGCGAAAATTGCGGGCAGTTTCAATTTGCCCCCGGTGCGGGCGAATGGTATGCAACTGCGCCATAAACGGATCAATCCGGCCATTGTAGGCTTCAAGGGATAATGCACCGGTTATATCGGCCATCCGGGCAAGTTTTTGCGCTTTCAACAAGATATAAACCCCGTGAGCACTCATAAACTGAGTACCGTTAAGCAGCGCCAGTCCTTCTTTCGACAGCAAGGTGATGGGTGACCAGCCAAACTTTTTAAGTACTTTTTTGGTTGCGGTGATCTTTCCTTCCATCCGCATTTCGCCAAGTCCCAGCAAAGGCAGGCTCAGGTGCGCCAGGGGTGCCAGGTCGCCCGATGCTCCCAAAGAACCCTGTTCATAGATTACCGGTAACAAATCATGATTAAAAAACTCAATCAAACGCTCTACGGTCTGGACCTGAACGCCTGAATTTCCAAAAGAGAGGGCATGAATTTTCAACAAAAGCATCAGCTTAACGATCTGACTGTCCACCTCAGCTCCGGTGCCACAGGCATGCGACATCACCAGATTTTCCTGAAGCCGGGTAAGGTCGGCTGCCGGAACATTGATGTTACACAGCGAGCCAAAACCCGTGGTAATTCCATAGATGGGATCGCTGTGGTTGGTAAGTTTATCATCCAGATAATTTCGGCAATGCTGGATTTTTTGTCTGGCCTCGCCGGACAAAACAAGTTTCATATCCTGAGCAATGATATGCTCGATTACATTAAAATCAATGGGTTGGGAACTTATTGAGAAAGTCTTCATGAAAAGTAGAATTTTTATTGTTTAAGAAAAATTTAACGAATGGGTACTCCGTTTGGGGCCGGAAGGCCGGCACGATTGATCTTCACCTTGAAATAAAGATTCCAGTTGTTCATAAATTTTTCAGTAGGTGCGAAAGAATCATTTCCGGGGTAATGTTCTGTTGTTCACCGGTTTCCATATTTTTAAGAATATAGGTACCCGTGGTACGTTCGTTCTCTCCAATGATGATTACCCAGGGTATTTGTTTACTATCGGCGTATGAAAATTGCTTTTTTATCTTAGCGTTGTCGGGATACACTTCAGTATTCAATCCCAAAGCCCTAAGCCTGCCGGCCATTTGTATGCTGAGTTGCTCTTCTTTACCGCCAAAATTTACCAGAAGCACCTGAGTGGATGAAGCAGTGGCTGAGGGAAAGAGATTCAGTTCAAGCATTACATCATAAATGCGGTCGGCACCAAAGGAGATGCCCACGCCTGAAATTCCTGGCAGCCCGAAAATTCCCGTAAGGTTATCGTACCGTCCTCCGCCACAAACGCTTCCCATAGATACATCAGCGGCTTTAACTTCAATGATGGCACCGGTGTAATAGTTTAAACCACGTGCAAGCGTGAGGTCGAGTTCGAGCGGGCTTTGAATACCCATAATTTCAGACAGCCGGAATACTTTCAGGATTTCGGCTATGCCTTTCATGCCTTCTTCACTTTCCGCAAGCACTTTGCCAATCTGTTCCAGTTTTTCGGCATTGCTGCCACCCAACTGAATGATGGGTTGCAGTCGCTCAATGGCCAGTGCATCAATCCCACGAGCTGAAAGCTCTTCGTTCACCTTATCAATCCCAATTTTATCCAGCTTATCCATGGCAACCGTGATGTCGGTAATCTTATCGGCATGACCAATAACTTCTGCAATACCGCCAAGTATCTTTCGATTGTTGAGCCTGAGCACTACTTTAATACCCAGTTGTGTAAAAACCTGATCGGCAATCTGCAAAAGTTCAGCTTCATTAATCAGGGAATCGGAGCCAATGACATCGGCATCACATTGAAAAAATTCGCGGTAACGTCCCTTTTGCGGACGATCGGCGCGCCATACCGGTTGAATCTGATAACGGCGAAAGGGGAAGGTAATTTCATTACGATGCTGCACCACATAACGGGCAAAGGGCACGGTCAGATCGTAACGCAATCCCTTTTCGCTGATTTGTGTGGATAAGCAGGTGGCATTGCCTTCACGCAAATCGTCAGGGGACACCGCACTCAAAAAATCGCCGGAATTTAACACCTTGAACAACAGCTTATCCCCCTCTTCGCCATACTTACCCAGCAAAGTGCCGAGCGTTTCCATGGCAGGAGTTTCGATAGGCTGATAACCAAATTGCTCAAAAACCTTTTTAATGGCGAAGAAAATATAGTTCCGGCGGTTCATTTCAATGGGTGAAAAGTCGCGGGTACCCTTTGGAATAGATGGTTTATTGCTGCTCATTAAAAGCGGGACTCAGGTAAATTATGAATAAGGAAATCCGGGTCAAAAGTAACCAATTTTTACATTATTAAAAGGTTAAGCTTTTGAAGTAGTTGCTTAAGCCAGGGTCCGGCATCCGGTGAATTTTCAGCAGGCGCCCATGCAGCGAAGTTTTTGTCTTCAATAGGCACATAGGGACCATCCTTAATTTCATAGGCCACCGATCCTGCTTCCAGCGAAATAACGGTATGGAAAGTACGCTCCGGGATCTCCGCACCGCTGCAATCACCCCCCGCTTTTAGTATGGTATAATCCCGGATTTGACCATTCTCTTCAAACTCCACAATACAAAGTGTGCCCTTTAAAGCAAAGAAAACTTCGCGCTTATCCGGGTCTTCATGTTTGTGTGGCTGGATATAGGTGCCCGGCTCCATGGCATTTAACATGCGTTGAAGAGTATCTTCCGGCCCTGAATGAAAATTATAGTTCATCCGTCTGCGGGGGGACTGCTTCGCCTGCAGGCTGATGCTTTCAATTAAAATATGGTCTATTTTTATCATGGCTTTCCTTTAACATCACAAATCCCACGCAAAGACGCAGAGACGCAAAGATACGCAGTGAATTTTGAACCGAAAAATACTGAGATCAACCTTATTTGTTCTTAAAACCTCGGGAATACAAGTCCACCTCCCCAAATCCCTAACCTTTATTAAAGCCCCATCAACCATTGCGCCACTATTCCTGTAAAAATGGCGGCCGCAAAGCTGATCATGGTACCAAGTAAAATGTATTCGGCACCTTTGCGATTATTGCTTTCGCGGATATCACCGAAACGAAGTATAGATTTGGCCGCTATCAGAAAACCAATGGCTGAAAATTGATTGACAAAGATAAAGGTCAGGATCAATAGCCGTTCCAACATGCCAATATAGCGGCCTGCATCTTTCAATCCCTCGGGCTGATTGCTTTCGGACTGCCATTGCCGGGTTAGTTGTGCTATAACGATTCCCATAGGCCAAAGTACAGCAAGATATGCGCCTATATAGATCCACAAGGCTACATTTGCGAAGAGTGCCCCACAGCAACTGTAACCCGGCTGGATAAAAGGCAGATAAAGAACCAGGGCTACCACAGTGGCCGCCAGATGCAAGGCCTGATCTGCAAAAAACACCCTAATGGTATCCGGGGCATAGGATTTAAACAGGTCGGTGAGCAGGTGAGCAATAAAAATAAACAGTGGAATTACCCATATATAATGGTATCCCGATAAAACCCACGACAAAAGTGCCACTATTCCCGCGTTCAGGTATAAAAATGGCGATCGCCATTTATTTTTATGACGATTCACTATCCATGGCTTTTTCTGAAATACAAAATCGCCCGCCATGTGAGCAATCAAAAGCCTGACAAACAGCGAGATGATTTCGGAATCAAAAAAGTAAACCGTTTCCATACTTTTTACACTTTTTTAGCACCAAAAGATTATCACATTATAGCCTTGCATGGCTATATTAACACTTTATAGCCTTATAGGGCTATATTTATATATTATAGCCTTACAGGGCTATAATATATTTAAACTATTTTACGCCCAGGAATAAAATTCTTAGCTAAGTCCGGGTCATATTTAATTTTAAACATTCAGTCAGATGAAAACTTTGAACCCTTTTCAATAATTTCCATAAAATAATTCGTCCAGGCTTCAATGGCGTTCCAACCCATAGCATTTACCTTTGCAGTAACTGTGGGCTGTCGGGTGTGGGTTGCCTGAGCAATTCTATCCTGACTCATGGATTGAAGCAACAAGGGTACCAGCAGCGATTGGGCCGTTGTCCAGCGGCGGATAATATCATCGGCAAGCAAGAGGTGAATGTTAAATTCGCGGTTAACCTGCTCATTTGCTGAGGCAAAACCGGTGAGCCGGGGGGCCTTTAGTTCTTCGAGCAGGCGGCCTGAAAGGTTAAATGCCTCTCCACTGCTTTCGGTAATGTTTTTGGCCAGATGGTTCACCTTTCCCACGGCAATGCCGGTGCGCGAATCCACTGTTTTGCTCAATGGGGCAGGATAGGCAGAGCGTAAGCCTGCCCGGATCAGCAACCATGCTTTAATGGCACAGGCCGGTTTGCAAATCACCTGAAAACCATCGCCTCTGAAAATGCTGAATTGTGTAACGAAATCTGCCGGTTTGCATATAGTGTCAATGGATTCAAAGATTGTGGTCAACACGTCTGGCAAGCGTTTGAGGTCGGCAGGCGACATACGTGACGATTTCACGATATCGCCGGTGAGTACCGCGTAGAGTGGAGTTTGCATTTATTACACCTTAAGTTTCTTATACCGGATGCGGTGAGGCGTATCGTTTCCGGTGCGTTTTTTACGATTTTCCTCATATTCTGAGTAGCCTCCTTCAAAAAACACTACTTGCGAATCGCCTTCAAAAGCGAGAATATGTGTGGCTACCCGGTCGAGGAACCAGCGGTCATGCGAGATGATTACGGCACAACCGGCAAAATTCTCCAGACCTTCCTCCAGTGCGCGCAGGGTATTCACGTCAATATCATTGGTAGGCTCGTCGAGCAGCAGCACATTGGCTTCTGAACGCAGGGTTAGCGCCAGATGCATACGGTTGCGTTCGCCCCCGGAAAGTACTCCTGCCTTTTTGCCCTGATCGGCCCCGCTGAAGTTGAACCGGGCTACATATGCTCTGGAATTAAACAACTTTCCGCCCAACTGCAGATTTTCATTCCCTTCGGAAATGACTTCCCATACGTTTTTTTCGGGGTCAATTTCGGTATGAGCCTGATCTACATAGCCCAGTTTCACGGTCTCACCCACCGAAAAGGTACCGCTATCGGTTGTTTCCAAACCCATAATCAGTCGGAAAAGGGTAGTTTTTCCCGCGCCATTGGGGCCTATAATACCCACAATACCAGCCGGAGGCAGACTAAAGCTCAGATTTTCAAAAAGTAATTTATCACCGTAAGCCTTTGAAATATCGTGTGCCTCAATTACTTTATTTCCGAGCCTTGGACCGTTGGGGATAAAAATTTCAAGTTTTTCTTCTTTCTGTTTGGTGTCCTCGCTCATCAGGCGTTCATAAGAAGCCAGCCTTGCCTTTGATTTGGCATGCCGGGCCTTGGGAGCCATACGCACCCATTCCAGCTCACGTTCCAGTGTTTTGCGTCGCTTGCTCTCGGTTTTTTCTTCCAAAGCCAGGCGGTTGCTCTTTTGTTCCAGCCACGAAGTGTAATTGCCTTTCCAGGGAATACCTTCCCCCCTGTCGAGTTCAAGTATCCAACCGGCTACATTGTCCAGGAAGTAACGGTCGTGGGTAACGGCAATTACCGTTCCCTGATATTGTTTCAGGTGTTGCTCCAGCCAGTCGATGCTTTCGGCATCCAGGTGGTTTGTAGGTTCATCGAGCAGCAAAATATCTGGTTCCTGCAAAAGCAATCGGCAGAGGGCTACCCTGCGGCGCTCGCCGCCAGAGAGGTTTTTTACATTCTGATCCGGATCGGGGCAGCGCAGAGCGTCCATGGCGCGTTCAAGTTTGGTATCAAGTTCCCAGGCATTGTGTTGGTCAAGTAACTCGGTAAGGCGACCCTGCTCTTCGATCAGCGCATTCATTTCGTCGTCGCTCAAGGGTTCGGCAAAACGGTTATTCACCGCTTCGTATGCTTTGAGTAAGTCAACCGTTTCGGCTACCCCTTCTTCCACCACTTCCTTCACCGTTTTGGTATCGTCAAGCTCAGGTTCCTGTTGCAGTATACCCACCGAATAACCCGGCGAAAAAACCACTTCTCCCTTGTAAGACTTATCCAGTCCGGCAATAATTTTGAGCAGGGTTGATTTTCCGGAACCGTTTAAACCGATGATACCGATTTTGGCACCATAATAAAAGGAAAGGTAAATGTCTTTTAATATCTGACGGTTGGGTGGAATGACTTTGCCCACGCCCACCATCGAAAAAATGATCTTTTTATCGTCTGCCATAAATATTTTAGGTTTTGCGCAAACTTAAGAAAAAATGCGCAATTCCATCAGTCAAAATTACAGAAAACCGATTGATTTATTCGTCGAAGGCCAGATGCCGGGGCTGCATTACTATGGTAAAAGTGCTGCTTTCGCCCACCACCGTAGAAGCCACAATACTTCCACTATTGAGCTCCATAAACTCCCGGCACAATGCCAGGCCCAGACCGGTTCCCCTCTCGCCCCTGGTTCCGGCGCGCTGCACTTTAGGATCAAGAGAGAAGAGCCTTTTTTCGACTTCCGGTGAAATGCCATTGCCGCTGTTGAGCACAGATAGTCTGACCTGATCGTTGGTTAAAACCGCACTCAGATGAATGTTTCCACCGGGAGGTGTAAACTTTACTGCATTTGAAAGTAAGTTGCGCAATACGGTCATAATCATGTCAACGTCGGCCCAGGCGTGCAACAAGGTGGGCAGTTCATAAGTGAGACTTATTTCCTTGGTTTTCATCATGGGCTCAAATACCGGCAGTGTATTCATGACCATCTCTTTAACGTTAAAAACCTGCTTGGCTGCCTTAGTAGTACCCGTTTGCGATCGGCCCCATTCAAGCAGATTTTCAATCAGCCTGAAAGTATCAATAGATACCTTTAATATATTATTGGCGGCATCTATACGCTGACTTTCGGTAAGCTGCTCATATTCACTGCTGAGCAATTCTGAAAACCCCAGGATAGACTGAAATGGTGATTTTAGATCGTGCGCAACTATACTGAAAAACTTATTTTTGGTCTCGTTAAGCTTATATTGTTCCTTATAAAGTAGCGTGAGCTCTTCCTTTTGCTGAAAAACCTGGTCGTTGCGTTCGGCCAGCAACACATTTTTAATTTTCTTGGATTGGTATAACCAAAAAATGAACGCAGAGAAAACAACGATGATGATGGAAATGATGATGAGCAGGTTACGAATGGTTTGCTGCCGCTTGAGGGCAAGCTGACTATAAATATTTTGCTGGCGTAGCAATTGATTATCGCGTTCGGTTTGTTCAGACTCAAAACTTACCTTTAGTCGGCTGAGTTTGTCGGCATATTCGCTGGTGTAAGTGCTATCGGTTAGACTTTTGTTCAGCTTCAGAAAATGCAGCGCACGTTCGAATTCGCCTTTTAATTCCCAGGCCTCCGCCAATCCTTCATATCCCAGATTTTTAAGGGTGAGCGAACCAGTTTTATCTGCCCACAGCATGGCTTCATTAAAGTTAGCTATGGAAGCATCCGGAGCGGAGGCCTGCAATTCAAGGCTACCCATACCAATCAGCACAGTCGCATATGCATAGGCATCTTTATTGACCATCACCACCCGCAAAGCTTCCTTAAAAAATATTCGTGCCTGATCAATGTGACCTTCTTCGAGCTTTATGTTGCCCGAATTCACCAGACTGTGAATAATACCGAGATGATTATTGATGCGGCGGGAGATTTCGAGTGCAAGCTTGTTGTACTCAAGGGCCATCTCATAGTTTTTGATACTGCTGTTTACAAGACCCAGATTATTATAACTGGTGGCCAGACTATTGTCCCTGCCTCCACTCTTATTTATGGCAAGTGCCCTCAAATAATATTCTTCGGCTATTGTATAATCCTTAAGTCCAAGATATACATTACCAATATTATTGTAACCACGAGCCAGACCAGTGCTGTCATTCAGTTTTTCAGCTATGCGCAAAGCCATGCTCAGGTATTCGATGGCCTTGTCATACCGTCCAAGCACATAAAAAACATTTCCTATATTGGTGTAAGCTAATGACAGGTGGTACTCATTATTGCTTTGTGCCAGCAGGCCCGCTCCATCCTGATAGTTTTTCAATGCTGTACTGAAATCGCCCTGCGACTGTCGGATAAGGCCAATATTATTGAGTAAACCTCCGGCAGCACTTTTATCATCCAGGTCCATGTATAGCGTATAGGATTGTTGATAATATTCCAGCGCCTGCCGATGATTATTGAGGAAATAATGTGCCTTACCCAGCAATTTCATAGCTAAGGCGCGACGAGGTTTATCATCGGAGTTAAGCTGCTTTAGCAAGGCACTGATGTTAACAATCACCTCATCGGGCGACTCGTTAACGATAACTTCAGCCTGCTTCAATTTCTGATCGATTTCATTATCATCTGGCCTGGCACCTGCACTAAATCCACCAAACAAGAGCACAAATGTGACCAATAATAATATCTTACAAACAAGCTTATTAAAATTCATAGGGTATATGCTACTGTTATTTATGTGACTTTAACGCAAATGTAACTTTCAAGATGACCGGAAGCAATCCATTTTTACAAATATATTTCACAAACAGGTATTCAATTACAAAGGTACAAAATCAGCGGCATTTAAAAATTACATTTTCAAAGGTAAAAGTAATTGGAATTTCAATGAAAAGCTATATTTAAAATTCCTATTGTGCGTAAAGCATGTGCCGGCATAAAAATGGCGGAAACATTAATCTATCAGTTTCAGCAATTGATTGGTAGCGCCTTGCCAACTGTAATTACGGTGTACGAAATTGAGTCCTGACTTTGCAATGGATTGTTGAAGCATCTCATCGCCAAGCAATCTGATGACTTGTGCGGCTACTTCTTCCGGGGTATCTCCAATCAGGATATCCTTGCCGGGAATAGCTTTAAGTGCAGCATTACAGAGAGAGGAAGTGATGCAGGGGAGTTGCATTGACATGGCTTCAAGCAATTTATTTTGCAGGCCTGTGCCAATTTGCATGGGCGCCAAAAAAATACGGGCACCGGCATAACATTCGCGGATATCGTCCACCCAACCGGTAACAATCACCTTTTCTCCTGCAAGGGCTTTTACCCGGGCATGGGGGGTGGCCCCTGCCAACATCAGGGTAAGTTCAGGGTATGATTTGCGAAGCAGCGGCAATACTTGCTTAACGAGGTATTCGGCACAATTTACGTTGGGAGGATAGCCCATATTGCCGGTAAATACCAAATCGTGCGTTATCGGCTGCTTCATTGGTCTGAAAAAGGTGTGATCCACCCCATTGGGAACTACCACTATCTGATCTTTTCCCGCATGCGGAATAAAGTCACGGTCGGGCACAGAAATAATGGTTTTGTGATTGAAGTGGTCAAAAACATAGGCCTCAAAGGCGCGCAGTCTTTTCATTTCAATGCGAAGCAAGGGTTTCATAAAAAAACCTGATTGTGGAATACGTCGCTCCACCCCTTTCGAAAAAACGTCCTGATAGTCAAGGGTTTTATTAATGTGAAGATTTATTGCGTAAGGAGCAGTACGCAACAACTGACAATAAATATGATCGGGTTGTATGCGGTTGATTTCGTTCCTGATTTTTCGATAAACGGAGCCCGAAAAATAATAGCCTACCTGCAAAGGCCATCTCTTAAAAATTGCCCGTATGAGATTTAGAAACGTGGTAAACCAATTGAGTCTGAACACGAACATTTCGCTACAGTGTGGGGCTACCTTTTCGCGCTGAGCCTGGCTTACCGGTTGGTGGCTGAGGGCAAACAGAAATATCTCGTGGTGACAGGAAAGTATTTTTAACTGATGAAATGCCCGCAATTTATCCCCTTTCTCGGTGGGAAATGGAAATCGGGGAAGTATAACGATTAGTTTCATGTAGGCCGCAGCAATATTAAGGATTATCCACCTCAACGCAGGATAAGAAGCTATGCATCTTCCTGCCCGGGACAATTCCATTCATACGATGCAAAAGTAATAAATTTGTTAATCTGGCAGCTATACAAAAGCCTCCTCTGCGGAACTATCCGGGTTTACCCTGATAAAACTCTGTAAGTATCTGCATGAGCATTTGGTTATCATGTTTATAAAGTACCAGTTTGCGCCCGGCTATACCCATTTGTCTGGCCGCCAGTGGATGGTTGATGCAAAAGGTGACCGCATCCATAAATCCGGCGGTATCACGGGCAATAAGTAAGTGTTCACCATCAACATAGTGAATACCTTCTGCCCCGACAGGAGTGGTAATCACCGTTTTACCCATCAACATACCTTCAATAATTTTAATACGTATTCCACTGCCCGAAAACAGTGGCACTACCATAATCTGATGATCCAACATATAGCTGCGGGCATCGGCTACTTCACCATCGACAATGACGCCGGGCTGTTTGTTTTG
The DNA here is from genome assembly GCA_034007585.1 of Lentimicrobium sp. Classification (GTDB taxonomy): domain Bacteria; phylum Bacteroidota; class Bacteroidia; order Bacteroidales; family Lentimicrobiaceae; genus Lentimicrobium. Next base: position 12,221 of record JAVEQP010000089.1, read on the forward strand.
CAAAAGCCACTGGGGCATGGAGCGACCGGCAAGTGAAAAAGTCAGATCCGGAAATTGTTTGCGTAAGCCTGGCCACACTTCATTAAGAAACCATCGTATACCTTCCTGGTTGGGCATCCAGTTCATGGAACCCAGATGAAACAAGCCTTTTACTTTTGGCTCAATCGTGGTCAGATCTTCTTCACCATCACCGGCATCAATACCAAATGGAATAGACACCACCGGAAGTTGAGGAAATGCCTGCCTGAACCATTTGGCATCCACATCGGTTATGGCCACTACACCATCCAGTTTCCTAAGGGTTTGTTTTTCATAATCGCCCAAAGCTTTGGCCAATCTCCTTAGATAAAAACGCTTCAAGGGATTGCGGGTTCCCTTTGAAATGCGCTCCCAGATGAGGTGTTCAATATTATGCGCCCTTAAAATCAGTTTCGCCTGTGAATATTTACGAATCAGTTCTATATAAGGTGAAGTAAAAAGCGTTTCAAACTGTATAATATCATAATTATCTTTAATCAGGATTTGCTCCAGCGCCCTGGCAAAATCAGGAGTAATGAAGCGTTCTACATGGTAGGAAGTGCCCTTTATCAGGCTAAAAAGAGCAGGGAAAGGCTTAATACTCAAATCAATCTCAACGAATTCAATGCCGGTTTGCTCCCTGAATGTTTCCGGAATATCCTTTAAATCGGTGTGATATTTATTACTGTTGATGGCCAGTATTTTCACCTGATGTCTGGCTTCCATCAATCCACTTGCCATAGCCTCCATAGCCATAGGTCCCCCCTCAACAGGTGGCCAGGGCGATTTATTGCATAGCATTAATATCTTCATAATGCATTAAGGTTTATCGTTGTTTTTTACGTAAAAATCTACCCGTAACTATTCGCTTCCATACATCAGGATCAAAAATCGGTGAATCAGAGGTGGCTTTCACGGTGAGCAGCATGCCCAGGGGCAATAAGATGATGGACGACAACCACATACCTGGGAAGGCATCCATCTGCCCGGCCCGCACTGACTTTTCACCTGTCATTGAAATTACATGATAAATAACAAAGAATACCACTGAAATTACCAGCGGCAACCCCAATCCTCCCTTGCGGATGATGGCACCAAGGGGAGCACCGATAAAAAACAACACCAGACAAGCAATACTCAGCGTAAATTTGCGGTGATATTCCACTTCATGCTTTCGGATAAGCAGCAACCGGGCTTCGATGTCAGCCTTGCTAAATTCCACATTGCTTCTGGTATTGCGGGTTGTTGTAAGGGCCATTTCATAAGCCTGAGCACGTTGAAGCTGGTCAAGGGAATCGAGCGCAGGCAAATGAAGTTTGGGCTTACGCACCACCCCACTCAATACGATGGAAGCACTGTCAAGGCTTTGGTTAAAGGAAAAACTCTGTGCAACCGTTTGCCTTATTCCCCGGTAATGATCTTTAAGGTTGATCCGGAGTGAGTCACTGGCTAACCGCAACTGCTCCAGATTGAGCATCTGGTAATGATTTCTGAAAAGCTCCTCGTTGGTCCGCAACATCTTAAAATCACTCAAATCGAACTTACGATATTGCTCGGCAAAGAAAGTCCGCTGAAAAGGTCGGCCCAGCGCATTGCGGCTATCCATCTTTTCATCATAATTATACCCATCATACAACGTAAGTTCAAGCAATTCTCCACCCTTACTCTGTTTCATGATACCCCAATCAGCATGGGTTACGTTACTGTTTCCCATCCGGCTGGAATGATCATATATCATTACATCCCGAATGGTAATACCATCGTCTTCTTTTTTACCGATACGCATTACATAACCCTCAATACCATTATAAAAGACACCTTCACGTATGTTGACGGCCAGTTTCTGCTGCCTCACATCATACAATATGGCTTTAAATTTAAGGTTGGTTAGCGGCAGCACATTGTTTGAAAAGAAAAAGGCAAAAATGCTTATGAATAGAGACAAAACAATCAGCGGCTTCATTACCGTGCGCAGAGAAATTCCGGCCGATTTGATGGCCACCAGTTCATAACGCTCGCCCAGATTGCCAAAGGTCATCAGCGAAGACAACAATATGGCAAGCGGGAGGGCCAGGGGAACAAAAGTGGTTGAAGCATAAAACAAGAGCTCAGCCACCACCTGCCATTGAAGTCCTTTGCCAACAAGATCATCAATATATTTCCATAAAAATTGCATCACCAGGATAAAGAGGGCGATGAAAAAGGTAAGTACCAAAGGCCCCAGGTAAGAGCGTAGTATCAGTTTATATAGCTTTTTCAATTGGGCGGATCAATTTGTGCAAAAATAACAATAAAGGTGAAAGCGGAGAAAAACGGAAATAGTATATGCATGTAATAGTGTTCAATGGATACAAACGCAATGGATTAGGTATTCATTGCCTTTTAACACAGAAAAAATCATGTTAAAAATCATATTGCGCCCTTACAGGGCTCTAAAAATAATTCGTATGCTCTATTTCTACCCATA